>DAOPYE010000044.1:0-19524 GCA_035352715.1 Holophaga sp.
CCAGAACTTCAACCCGGTGAACCAATCACCCGAGGATGAGCAGCGCTGGGATCGAGAGTTCCTGGTCGCCCGGTCCACGGCTCTGGAGCGCGATGACGCTTTGGCGGGTGGGGCCGTGGCCGAGATGGTCACTTCGGTGGTGGGAACCGGCCTGGGGCTTCACCCCGAGCCGGCCATGAAGCTTCTGGATTGGTCCCAGGACCAGTCGGTGGATTGGTCCGAGACAACCAAGGAGCGCTTTCAGCTCTGGGCTCAGGACCCGCGCGAGTGCGATCTGGCGCGACGCCGGAACTTCTACCAGGGCCAATCTCTGGCCTATCGCACCTCGTTGAGTCGGGGTGACACCTTCGTTCTGTTGCCGCGCCGCAAGCACCCGGGCACCACCTGGGCCACCAAGTTCCAGATCATCGAAGGCGATCGCTGCTGCATGCCGCGCGGCACCACCGAGACGGACACCTTCTCTCAGGGCGTGGAGCTGGATCCGGCCACGGGCTGTGTGCAGCGTTACTGGTTCTGCAAGAAATACCCTCGCTCCGTGGGGCTCACCAGCGATGACTGGATGCCCGTGGATGCTTGGGACGCCTCGGGTTCAAGGCAGGTGCTGCATCTCATGCACGAGGATCGGATTGATCTGCGTCGGGGTTATCCCCTGCTTGGGCCGGTGATCCAGCAGCTCAAGCAGATGAGCCGGTTGAGCGAATCGGAATTGGCTGCGGCCGTGGTCTGCAGCTTTTTCGCCGTTGGCGTTGAAAAGAACGGATCTGGCCCTGGGCCGCTGGGCCCCAAGGGCGTGGATTACAAGGGAAACCCCGTCAAGGAACTGGGGCCGGCGCTGATTGCGGAGTTCCAGCCGGGCGAAAAGCTGGTGACCATCGCGCCGAACCGGCCCAACGGGGCGTTCGATCCCTTCTGGCGCTCCTTGATGGGGCAGATCTCAATGCGGATCCAGGTGCCGCCGGAGGTGCTGCTGAAGAAGTTCGAAAGCAGCTACACGGCCGCGCGAGGTGCGTTGCTGCAGTTCTGGAAGTTCGTGCTGACTGAGCGGGAGAACCTGCTGGCGCCGAACTTCTGCCAGCCGCTCTACGAGGCATGGCTGGCAGAGGAAGTGGCTGCTGGCCGCATTGTTGCGCCGGGCTTCTTCCGTGACCCGCTTCTGCGGGCGGCTTATTGCAGCGCGCGGTGGATCGGCGACAACCCGCCGATTCTCGATCCATTGAAAGAGGTCATGGCTTCCGAGGAAATGATCGCCTGGGCATCAAAACCGTGAACGGCGCGCTTGAGAGCGCAGAGCGTGTTTCGGCGCCGTTCACCATGACCGGCCTGGGCATGAGTCTGGGCTGCTACCTCGGAGGAGATCAACGATGAGCCTTTCCATGGGGCCAAACCTCAATCTGCTTGTGAATGGCGCGCAGGGAGATGCGCATTACGCCGAATTGATGCGGCTGTTGCGCTGGCTGGATTTCTTCATGGAACCCGTTGTGAAACAGGTCGGATTGACGGTTCCGGCCGCGAGCCCCAGCGATGGAGACGCTTACGTGGTGGGTCCTTCAGCTACGGGCGTTTGGGCGGGGCTTGATAACCGTCTCGTTCGATGGTCGGCCGTTCAGAATGCCTGGGAATCACTGGTCCCGAAGGCTGGCTGGCATGTTCTGGATGTGTCGAGGGTTCCTTGGTTCTACACGGGCTCGGCTTGGAATGCGCAGGTGGTTTTCGGTGGGCCGGTGTCATTGGCGACCTACACGGTTGCGGCTCTGCCAGCAGGTTCGATTGGCCAAGTTGTTTTCGTGTCCAATGGGAGAAAGGTGGCCGAAGGTGCCGGAGCTGGCACTGGCTGCGTGGCGGCCTTCTCGGGTGGAGCATGGCGGCGCATTTCGGATGATGCCGTTGTGCAGGCGTAAGGATCATTTGTGGTAATCCCCTTTAGCCACGCGGAAGGGGATTGAGGCTGCAGCTTGGATCTCAAGGGGGATCCATGGATCTGTCAGTTGATGTCATTGCCAAGTCTTGCAAGGTTCCGTCTGAGAGCGTTGAAGCCAACTGGCCCTTGATTCTTGGGGCCCTGCGCGAACAAGGTATCGCCTCCATGCTCACGCAGGTTGCTACGGCCGCGACGGTCGCTGTGGAGACTGCCCGCACGTTCCAGCCCATCCACGAATACGGCGGACCTGCCTATTTCACGAAGCACTATGAAGGGCGCGCCGATCTTGGGAATTCGCTGGCCGGTGACGGGGTTCGGTATCACGGCCGTGGCTTCGTTCAGCTCACCGGCCGCGTGAACTACCACAAGGTGGGTGCGGCCCTGGGCCTGCCTCTTGAAGAGAATCCCGACCTTGCTCTGGACCCTGCGCATGCTGCACGGATCCTGGCTTGGTTCGTTCGGAATCATGGGGTGGCACGAGCGGCCGAGATTCGGGATTGGCGCCGAACCCGACTGCTCATCAATGGCGGCTACAACGGCTGGGACGATTACATCGCCTGCGTGACTTCGATGCTGGGGGGTGTTCATGCCTAGCCTCAAGAGCATCCGGCAAAGCCTCCAGGAGTGCGTTGAAGACGATGCAACAGGGAAGGGCAGCGGAAGCCGCCTCGCGCTGGTGATGGGCACCCTGACGCTTTGCGTGGGGCTGGTGGCGTCGCTTTCGGCCCAGGTGTTTCTCGGTCGGGATCTGTCCTCCACCACCCATTACTTGATCTATGCGATCGCAGGGGGAGGGGCCGGGCCCTACACCTTCAAGCGCGTGGTTGAGGCGTTCAAGGGTGGATCCAGTGAGGAGCCCCATGCCTAGCCGAGTCCGTTCTGTCCTCATCGGCATTGGCCTCCTGGTTGTTGCAGGGGCGGTGGTGGCAATGCGGGGTTGCGTGTCATCCCGCAAGGTGGAAGCAGCGCTTGGAGAGGCCGCTGTCCATCACGAAGGCGCTGTCGCTCATGCCGCTGCAGCGGCCGTTCGAGATGGGCAGGCGGATGAACTGGCGGCGAAGGTTCTCGCCAGCGGCCGTGAAATTGCCCGGTTGCGTGCCGAGCTCAAGCGCCAGCAGGACGCTGCAGCGCCATCCGAACCGGCGCCCGTGCCAGTGGAACCGCCAGTTGTGGATCCCATCGATGCCACCAAGGATGAGCTGATCCAGGCCTATGAGCGACGAGATCAGGATCAGGAGGCGGAGATCCTGGCTCTGACACAGGCCCGCGATGAGTGGCGGTCAGCCGCCAAGGCGTCTCAGGCCGAAGTGATTCAGGTTCGCGCAGCTCTAGCGGCCCAGCAGGGGCTCGCCAGCAGCGAGAAGTGGCAGGCCCGATTTGATGGGCTGAAGGTGGGTATTCCCGCAGGAATTGCGCTGGACCTTTTGGTGCGGAGGCTACGTTGAACTGGGGATGGGTGGTGTCAGCCCTGGCGCTGGCCGGTGGGGTTGGTGGCGTGCTGGTTCAGTCCGGGCGCCTGCTCGAACAGGTGCGCGAGCTCCGGGGTAGGGTGAAGACGCTTGAAGACAGCCGGGAGGAGAGCAATGACTCCATCGCCCAGCTGCGAAGCGATATCCGAGTGCTCAACAACACCATTGAGAACCTGACGCGCACCATGGAGCGCTGGCCGTCCATACCACCTCGAAGCCTCTGATTTGTGCCTCAATTTGGGTGCAAAGCGGTAACGCCCTGGATCATCAACCACCCAGGGTTTCGATCCGCAGAGCAATCCGCAGGGCATGTGGACTCAGGCTGGAGGGGCGGATTGCCTGACGAAAAGTTATGCCACTCATGTGCCACTGTCCCAGCTACACCCCATCAAAACAGGGCACTTACGGCGCATGTCATTACCCAGATTTTCACCGGAATTTGGGTGGTTTTAATGGTGTTCGCAGAAATGAAAAGCCCCGAAACCTTGTGGTTACGGGGCTTATTGGCGGAGAGTAAGAGATTCGAACTCTTGATACGGTCGCCCGTATACACGATTTCCAATCGTGCTCCTTCGACCACTCGGACAACTCTCCGTTGTTTGGGTCGTCTGCTGAAAGCAGAGCAAGAAGATTAGCATGTGTGCGGCTGCGGTCCAAGGCCAGATCTTGGGGGGCTGGCAGGGAAGGGGGGAGGCGGCGAGATAGAGGTGATGCCCAGGGAGGCAGGCCTTGTGAAAATTCGGCGAATGAAATGGAATCAGGCGCGAGTTCGGGGGGCCGCGTTCGATATACTCTCCTGGTTCGCAGTCCAGCTTGATGCTGTCGCCCTGGGCGTTTCTTTGAGGAATCACGAATGAGCACGATCGACACCGTCCGGAACCTGGTTGCGGAGCTGGCGCAGGCGCCTGTTCCCGCCGATGCGGATGCATCTCTTTTCGAGGCCGGGGCGATCGACTCCTTCGGCGTGATGGATCTGGTGGAGCGCCTGGAAGAGGCCTTCGGCATCCAGATCCCCGACAAGGACATGGTGCCTCGCAAGTTCGAGACGCTGACCAAGATCGTGACCTACGTGGATCAGCGACAGGGCGCCTGAGATGGCCTCCATCCTGGGTTTCGGGGCCCATCTTCCCGATCGTGTCGTGACGGCCGCAGAGCTGGCCGCGCAACTGGGCGTCGAGCCGGATTGGATCCTGGAGATGTGCGGCATCGCCGAGCGGCGCTACGCCGGTCCGGACGAGACGGTGGTGGATCTGGCCGAACGCGCCGCGCGCCGCGTGCTGGAGGCCACCCACATGCAGGCGGCCGATCTGGGTGGGATCATGGTCGGCACGGGCACGGCTCCACGGGCGTTCCCGGGTGTGAGCGCCAGCCTGCAGCAGCGCCTGGGGGTGGGGGGCATGGCCTTCGATATTCCGCTGGCGAGCGTTGGCGGATTTTTCGCGCTCTGCACCGCGGCGGATCTGGCGCCGCGCCTGGGGCCGATCCTGGTGGTGGGTGCCGAGAAGATGAGCGAGGTCGTGCAGGCGTATCCCGCGAAGGAGACGACGATCCTGTTCGGCGATGGCGCGGGCGCGTGCATCGTGAGCCCCGGTGAAGGTCCGCTGGAGATCGTGGACTGGATCGCCGAAAGCGACGGGGCCTTTGCCGATGATCTTCAGCGCGAGCCCGGTGGACCGCTGGTGATGCATGGCCGTCAGGTCATCATGCAGGCCAACCGCAAGCTCAAACGCTCGATCCAGATGCTGCTGGATAGACATCAACGGTCCACTTCGGACGTGGATCTGTTCCTGCTGCACCAGGCGAACCTGAATTTGCTCAACCAGGTGGCGAAGGGCCTTGGCATCGACGAGGAGCGCGTCTTCGTGAACCTGCAAACTCGGGGCAACACCAGTTCGGCGTCCCTGTTCATCGCCGCCGCCGAGGCCCAGGCTGCGGGGCGTCTGCGCTCTGGCGATCATGTGGTGTTGGCGGCCTTCGGCTCGGGCTTTTCCTTCGGGGCGATGCTGGCGCGCGTGCGCTGAACTCGATTTCCTGATAAGTAAAAGCCCTGGGCGAGGCCAGGGCTTTTCTTTTGGGTGCTGATGATAGGGCTTAGGCCTTGAGCGCGGCGAGGCGCTCGCCCACCTTGACGCCCAGCGCGCGGCAATCCTCCAGGGTCGAATCCCCGGGCACGAACTGGGTGCGCAGGACGCCGATCAGCTCAACGCCCATTTCGGTGAGCGCTTCCTCCACGTGCTTCACGCCTTCGCCGCTCCAGCCGTAGCTGCCGAAGGCCGCGCCCACGAGGTTCTTGCGCTTGAGTCCCTTGAGGTAGCACAGCGCGTCAGCGATGGTGGGATACATCTGGGTGTTGAGCGTGGGGCTGCCGACGATCAGCGCGCCCGCGTCCAGCAGCTCGGTCGCAAGCTCCGAACGGTGCGAGCCCGCGAGCGGGAACACCTTCACCTGGGCGCCAGCGGCGATGAGCCCATCGGTCAGCGCCCGGGCCATCACATCCGTGCTTTCCCACATGGTGTCGAAGACCACGACGGCCTTGTTCGTGGGCTTGTGGGCGGCCCAGCGCTTGTACCACTCCACCACCTTGGGGAACTTCTCCCGCCAGATGGGGCCGTGGTCCGGGAAGGCGATTTCGATTTCCATGCCCGCCTTTTCGACGCGATCGAAGAGCTTGGGGATCATGGCGCTGAAGGGCAGCAGGATATTGGCGAAGTAGCGGCCGGCTTCTTCCTCCAGCAGCCAGTCGGGCACATCCTCCGCAAAGCGCTCCCCACCGGCCAGATGCATGCCGAAGGCATCCTGGCAGAACAGCGCCTTGCGCTCGGGGATGTAGCTGAACATGCTGTCGGGCCAGTGCAGCAGCGGCGTCTGCATGAACTTGACCGTCATGGGCCCGCCTTCGGCCCCTTCGCCGCTGATGCGGGCCTCGTCGCCCTCCTTCACGGCGATGATGTCCAGGGCGTCATGGTGGAAGTGCGCCTTCAGGGCCTCGACACCCTTGGGGCTGGCGTAGACCTTTTCGGGCTTGGCCAGGGCGATGAGATCGGGCAGGCAGCCGCTGTGATCCATCTCGGCGTGGTTGCTGATGATGATGTCGATCTTGGAAAGATCGCCGATCACATCGATGATTCGCGAGATCAGTTCGTCCTTGAAATGCGATTTCACCGTGTCGATCAGCGTGATCTTTTCGCCCAGCACCAGGTAGGCGTTGTACGTGGTGCCGCGGCTCGTGCTGTAGCCGTGGAACTCACGCACGGCCCAGTCGATGGCGCCCACCCAGTAGATGTCTTCAGCGACCTTCAAAGCCTTGAAAGGCGTACCCATATGCCAGCTCCTTCGCCAAACCGTCATCGGGCATGACACCGCCCTGAACGGCTTTCACTCCCATAGGATGCCAGAAGACGCCCCAAGGGCGCTGGGGATGTGGCCTGAAATCAGGGACGGATGATCCAATCATCCCTCGCGCGGGGTGTAACGCTTGCGGGCGAAACGCTTGATTCCGTACAGCCGAAGAGCACGGGATTCCGTGCTCTTCGGGCAGGCGGCGTTTTCAGGCTCAGGCGTGGGAGAAGGTCAAGGCCTTCGCTTCAACGCCGTCGATGGCGGAGAGCTTCTGGATCATGGCCTGGGCGATGGCTTCGCCGCCGACGATTTCCAGCAGCACGATGCCTTCGGCCGAGCAGACGTTCTCGGTGGCTTCATGCAGGCCCAGGCGGGTCTTGATGTTGCAGCCGAACTCGGTGAACGCCTTCTGGACTTCCGCCGCTTTCTGCACACGGTTGGTGATGTGCACGCCAAGGATGATGTGATCGGCTTTCATGGGTTCTCCTGTCGAGAGGCATATGGTTCACGGAAAGGCATCGGTCGGGATCGCCGTCGCTTGAATCCAGGGAAGGATGGTTGATGCCGGCCCTCAGCCCTTGACGTCCTTGGCCAGCAGGGCGTTCACGCGGCGGATGAAGGCGGAGGGGTCCGCCAGGCGCGAACCTTCCGCCAGCAGCGCCTGGTCGTAGAGCAGTTCGCCGTATTCCTGCACGCGGGGGTCGCCTGCGTTCCTGCCGAAGAGATCCAGCAGGCCCGCGACCACGGGGTGGTCGGGGTTCAGCTCCAGGATGCGCTTGCTGGGCTCCATGCCCTCGGTGCGTCCCAGCTTCTGCATCAGGCGCTCCAGGTTGGGGCTCATGGCGCCTTCATCGGCCACCAGACAGGCGGCGCTTTCCTTCAGGCGCTTGGATAGGCGGATCTCCTTGACGGCCTTCAGCCCGGGCTGCAGGGCTTCGAACAGCGGCTTGAACTTTCCGGCGGCTTCCTCCACCTTCTTCTGCTCTTCGGGCTTCAGCTCGGGGGCGTTGCGATCCGCGGCTTTCAGGGCCTTGCCCTTGTATTCGCGCAGATCGGGGATCACGAATTCATCGATGGGCGCGGTCAGCAGCAGCACGTCCCATCCGCGCTCCTTGAAGGCCTCCAGCGCGGGGGAATGTTCGAGCGCCGCGCGGTGTTCGCCCGTCAGATAGAAGATCTCGGTCTGATCGGAGGGCATGCCTTCCACGTACTGGGCCAGCGTGGTGAAGGTGCCCGCCTCGTGCTTCAGGCTTTCGAAGAGCAGGAGATTGGCGATCTGTTCCTTGTGATCCCAGTCGCGGCTCAAGCCTTCCTTCAGCACATCGCCCAGATCCTCGAAGAAAGGCACGTAGGCGTCGTAGGAAGACGTCTTCAGCTCCTCCAGCGCCTTCAGCACGGTCTTCACGAGGATCTTCTGGATCTTATCCAGCAGCGGGTTGTGCTGCAGGATCTCGCGGGAAACGTTCAGGGGCAGATCCGGGCAATCCACCACGCCCTTCACGAAGCGCAGATAGGCCGGCAGCAGCGCCTCGCAGTGATCCATGATCTGCACGCGATTGATGTAGAGCCTGGGGCCAGCCTTCACGTCGCCGAACTGCATATCGAAGCCCTTGCGCTTGGGAATGTAGAGCAGCGCCTTGAATTCGATGGTGCCTTCGCCGGAATAGTGGATGACCTTCAGTGGTTCTTCGAAATCATTGGAAATTTGCTTGTAGAAGGCGTTGTATTCGTCCTGCGTCACGTCGCTCTTGCTGCGCAGCCACAGGGCCTTGCGCGAGTTCAGCGTTTCTTCCTGGATCGTCTTCTTGTCTTCGCCCTCCACCTTCTCGGTGTGCTCCACGTCCATGACGATGGGGTGCTCGACGAAATCCGAGAACTGCTTGACGACCTGGCGCAGCCGCCAGGCGTCCAGGAATTCGCGCTCGTCCTCCTTCAGGTGCAGCGTGATCTCGGTGCCGCGCGTGGCCTTGTCCACGGATTCCAGCGTGAACTCGCCCTGGCCGTCGGAGATCCACCGAACCGCGCTGGAGGCGGGCTCCCCGGCAGCGCGAGACATGACCGTCACGGAATCGGCCACCATGAAGGCGGAATAGAAACCCACGCCAAACTGGCCGATGAGATCGGGCTTCTGGGTGGCGTCCGCCTGTTTCAGGTTTTCGAGAAAGGCCTTGGTGCCCGAACGCGCGATGGTGCCAAGGTTATCGATGATGCTCTCGCGGTTCATGCCGATACCGTTATCGACGATGGTCAGCGTGCCCGCGTCCTTGTCCGGGATCAGCTTGATCTTCCAGTCCTGGTCGCCTTCCAGCAGATGCGCGTTGGCCAGCGAATTGAACCGCACCTTGTCGATGGCGTCGCAGGCGTTGCTGATCAGTTCACGCAGGAAGACTTCCTTGTGGGAATACAGCGAATGGGTGATGAGCTGCAGCACCTGCCGAAGCTCGCTTTTGAACTCCATGCGTTCGGTGTTGGCTTGGGACATGGGTCATTCCTCCTTGGTGCCGAAAAGAAATTAGTAGCGAAAGAGCCGGTGTTCGCGCAACTGGGCGCAGGGATTCATCAGGCTCGGCATTGATCCCCACAGTGGGCACTGTAGGCCTCGCCGTGGCGCGTCACCTGGACGGGCAGATCAAAGAGTTCGGAGACGTGCTTCGAAGTCAGCAGTTCGGATTTGGGTCCGTTCGCGAAGACTCGGCCCTGCTTCAGCAGGATCAGGCGATCGATCTCGGGGATGATCTCCTCGACGTGATGGGTCACCAGGATCAGCGTCTTGCCGCGCCCCGCAAGGCCTCGCACCATCTGCAGGAAGTGATGCCTGGAGGGCAGGTCCAGGCCGGTGGTGGGTTCATCCAGGATCAGCGCTTCGGGATCCGGGGCCAGCGCCCGGGCGATGAGGACCCGCCGCGCCTCGCCGGACGACAGGCGATCCATGGGCTTGTCCGCCAGATGCTCCGCGCCCGCGAGCTTCAAGGCTTTGTACGCCTGATCTCTCATCGCAGGCTCGATGCGCTGATGTTCGAAAATTCCAAGACTGGCGAAGAAGCCAGACAGCGCAACGTCCAGGCCCGTGATGCGGCTGCAGCCGTGTCCGTCCGTGAAGGCGTGATGCAGATCCGCGCTGACGATGCCGAGATGGGCCCGCAGCTCGGTGATCTCCCAGCGATCGCGGCCCAGGATGCGCAGGGGCGATGAGCCATCGGGGCGGGGGGCTGGGTAATCCTGTCGCGTGAGCATGCGGATGAGCGAGGATTTGCCCGCGCCGTTGGCGCCCAGGATCGCGACATGTTCGCCCGCGCGGATGGTGAAGCGCAAATCCGTGAGGGCGGCGGTTTCGCCGCGAAACAGCGTCGCGCCGTCAAGTTCAAGAATGGGACTTTCCATGGGGCCTCGCGTGAAACAGGGAGCTGAATGAAGCCGAACCGCCGCTTCATTATGGTCGGCGCCGAATAATTGTTGCTGATGGACTATCCTCGTTTCATGCGTTGTCGTCTTCTTCCTGCCTTGTTGTGTGCCGTTCCGGTGTGTTCGTCCATGCCCATCCGCGTTGGGCTAGACACCCAGGGTTCGGAATGGATCATTGCCCTGGAGGGCGGCGGCGAGGTCTGCTCGCGGGAGGGTCGATCTCTCCTGGCGCTGAAGGACGGCGAGAAACTGAGGATCTGGTGGGATAGCCGCGGCGAGGCCAATGCTGCGGACGAATACCGCGTTCAGGTGGGCATGCCGCTGGCGCTGAAGGATGCGGAAGCCCTGATGGCGAGGCTTCGCGAGCAGGGCGAGGCTCCGGATCGCGTCCATGTGGCCGATGGCGATTCCTGGCGCGTGCTCACGGGGCACTTCGCCCTGGCGGAAGACGCCGAGGCCCTGGTCCGCAAGCTGGGAGATGCTGGCTTCGATGAGCTGTGGATCTCCAGCGAGAGCCGGCCGGGCAATCCCCGCAAGGGCCGCGCCCTGTATGCCGTCACCGAGCGCTACGAGCGCCACGCGCTGCCGCTGGACGGCGTGCGCCTGAAGCCCAAGGGCGATTTGACAGTCGTTGTCGGGAAGGGGCGCTACCGCGGCGCCGTGGAGATCTTCCCCAACGCCCAGGGCCGTCTGTCCCTGGTCAACGAGGTGGAACTGGAGACGTACCTGCGCGGCGTCGTGCCCAAGGAAATGGGCGCGTGGGAATTCCCCGCCATCGAGGCGCTGAAAGTGCAGGCCGTGGCCGCGCGGACCTACGCCGTGGCCAATCGCGGCAAGCGGGCGAAGGAGAGCTTTGATCTGCTGGATACCACGGCGGATCAGGTCTACGGCGGCCGCGACGGCGAGCAATCCCTGACCGACCGCGCTGTGGAAGAGACCAGGGGGCTGATCGCCGCGTGGAACGGTCGCCCCATCCAGGCGCTCTTCATGGCCAACAGCGGCGTCGCCACCGTGGATAACCGCTACGTCTTCGGGAACGAATTCCCCTACCTGCGCTCGGCGCGCAATTACCTGGATACGCCCACGCGCCTGCCCTTCACGGGATCCACCGCGCCCCAGGGCGATCAGGGCTGGCTCTCGTGGGAAATCCTGCGTCTGGCCGCCTGCGATCTCATCCCGTCTTCGATGCTGGAGAGCGAGCGCATGGAAGCCCCCGCCCGCGCTTCGGACCTGTTGCCCGTGCTCGGAAAACTGGCCGTCCGCCTGCATTTTCAGGCGCCCGAGCGCAGCTTCGATACGGGCTCAAGGCTGTATCTCTGGATGGCGCGATCCCTGGGTTTCGATGGCGTGGTGGAAGGGCTGGAACAGCCGCAGGACGCGGAATACCTGCTGGGCGCCACGGCGCTGAAACCCTCGGAAACGCTACTGGCGTGCTTCCTGACCCGGCGCGGCGTGGTGCCGCCCATGGCCTGGAAGACCGCGCCCAGTCTGGGCCAAGCCCTTCAGGCGCTGGGGCGTCTGTGGCAGGAGCTGGAGCCGATGGAACTTTTGGAAGGCACCCTGCTGCGGGATGGGCAGGTGCGCGTGAAAAACGGAGGGCCGGGGCCACTGCCGCTTTCGGATCACTACCTGCTGGCGGAGGAAGCGCCCGGAGGCACGTTGCGACTGCTGGGTGAATCCTCCATCCAGGTGGGAGACAAGCTGAAGTGGCTGGTGCGGGACGGGCTGGCCCGTGTGGTGGTGCGCCGTCTGGATCCCGATGGCGCGGCGCTCAATCGCTACAACCCGACGGCCCACTGGAAGGTGGATCTGAAGGAGGCGGATCTGCTGGATCGCCTGAAACAGAAGGGCGGCATCAAGGGGTTTGCGAGCTTTTCCTTCACGCACGACGCCCAGGGGCGGGTGCTGGAGATGACCGTGCGCGACGGCGCGAACCGTCCTCACCGGTTCACGGGCATGCGCATCCGCAATCTGCTAGGCCTGAAGGACAACGCCTTCCGCTGCCTGGAAGTGGGCGCGAAGCCCAGTCGCCACTTCATCTTCTATGGGCGCGGCTGGGGCCATGGCGTGGGCATGGATCAGACCGGCGCCTACGGCTACGCCCTGGAAGGCTGGACCTTCGATCGCATCCTGAAGCACTACTACCAGGGCATCGAGTTGAAGCCGGTCGAATAGGACTCCCGGCCCACATCCGCCGGCTTTCACGCTCGCCGTGCTTCCGGCTTCGATGGCTGCAAACCCCAACATGCTGGGCATTAGATTGGAGTTTATTTGGTTCCCCTTGGGTGTGCCGTTACGATGTTGAATCTTTACGCCACGCCTTGAACCCAACACCCCAAGGGGAGCTATGTCCATAGCCTCGAATCTTCCTAACTTCGGGTTCAGGCAGCTTTGTGCTATCGGATTGCTTGCCGTGCTGTGTGCGTGCCAGGGGGGCGGCGGCGCCGAAATTGACACAGGAACGGTCGCCGGCGTTCCTTCTCCGACGCCCTCGTCGACTCCCACCTCGACGCCCACCCTGGATCCCGCGAAACGAGTCTATGGAGCAGAGATCTATGTGAGTGCTTCCGGGGAAGACAGCCAACCCGGCACGATCGATAAGCCGTTCAAGACCCTTGAAAAGGCGCAGGAGGCGCTGCGGGCCCTTGTCGCCAAGGGCGTGCCATCGGGTGGCATCGTGGTCTGGCTGCGAGGCGGCGAATACGAACGTGCATCCACCCTTGAACTGGGCGCCTTGGATTCGGGTCCGGATGCATCAAAGCCGGTGGCTTGGTGTGGTTATCCCGGTGAAGAGATCCGGATCCTGGGCGGCAGAAAAATCAATGCTTCGAATTTTGTCAAAGTTGCATCGACATCCAGCGTCTGGGGGCGTTTGGATGCTTCGGCCAAAGGCAATCTGCTCCAGATCGATCTGAAGCCGATCCTCGGAATCACGGCCAGTTCCACGGATGCAGACAAGCTGAAGGCCTATGGCCAACAGAAACCCAGCGACGTCACGTGGCTGGACACCAAGCTGGACGCGGCCCTGGAACTGTTCGTGGATCGCCAGCCCATGCAACTGGGGCGGTGGCCGGATGCGGGCGCCAACGATCCTGTTCAAAGCGTTACTGCGGATTCCGTAACCGTGTTCGGCTCTGGATCTCCCAGCGTTGCGGGGACGTTCACCAAGACCGGTGTGCAGGATGGTGTCTCCGTGTTCAAGCGAGACGGGTTGGTGGATTACGCCTTTCAGGATGCCAATGGGCAGGTTGTATCCGAAAAGCTGCAGTACTACCTTTACCGGCGCACTTGGGATTACAACGGTGGCCACTACATTGCCTGGTTCCTTGCCACCACGTCATCGGGAAGTCCAAGCAAGACAGCGCCCACCATGCGCCCGTGGTGGTTCCGCTACCAGGCCGACGGCGGCTTTGGAAACTTCACGTCCTATGCGCCTTCCGGAGCTTCCGGGACCTTGAGCCTGGATGACCCCGGCAATGTCCGCGATGGGTTTGCGCGCATTGCGAGCTCGCCTTCCACGTTGCAATCGGAGACCCATTTCAATTACTACGGAGATCGTCCTGCGAGGTGGACCCAAGCCAAGGACATCTGGATGCATGGCTATTTCCAGTGGCTGTACTACGATCAGCACCGCGCGGGCACCCTGGATGCCGCAAGCCGAACCTTCACCCTGGGCAAGGCGCCCGGATTTGGCATCAAGGCCGGACAGCCTTGGTACGCCTACAACCTGCTGGAAGAGATCACCCAGCCGGGGGAGTGGTACCTGGATCGCGAAACCGGCATTCTCTACCTTTGGCCTCCTTCGGGATTCAGCGACACATCCGACGTGATGATCTCGATGCTGGAGACGCCGCTCTTCACCTTGAACAAGGCGTCGAATGTCGTCCTGGGTCATTTCACGGCGGAAGGCACACGCAAGAATCTGGTTTCCATCTCCGGGGGCAACGCCAACCTGCTGTCCCATATACTGCTGCGCAATACCGGCGGCGTTGCGGTGGATATCGGCGCGGGCTCCGATCTTTCAGGGACGAACCATCTCGTCAGTCACTGTCGTATCCAGAACACAGGGTTGAAGGGTGTCTACATGAAAGGCGGCGATCGGCCTTCGCTGACCAAGGGCAATCTTCGGGTTGAGGACTGCGAAATCTCGAATTTTGGACGTGTAGCCTTCTGCTATCAGCCCGCCGTGCAGATCTATGGCTGCGGTCAAATCGTGCGCAATAACCTCCTGCACGATTCCCACCACGCCGCGATCCTCTGGGACGGCAACGAGAACGTGATCGAGCAGAACGAGATCACCAAGGTCTGCCAGACCACTTCGGATGCTGGCGTCATCTACGCCGATAACGATTGGGGTGCCCGAGGCAATATCATCCGGCACAACTACATTCACGATGTGGATTCCACGCTGGGCGACTGGGTTCATGGCATCTACCTGGATGACTGCCTGAGCGGCGTGACCGTGGAAGGCAACATCGTGCGCAACCTGGTGGGCAACGGCATCATGGCGGGAGGCGGCCGTGATCACACGATGGTCAACAACATCTTCGTGAACTGCAGCCGAGGCCTCTACGGCGATGCCCGGGGCGTTTCATGGAACAAGCCCACCTCGCCCAACAAAGGCGATTGGAGCCCCCTGCTGAAGAAGCTGATGAAGCTCAACTACCAGCAGGAACCCTGGGCATCGCGCTACCCCAAATGCGCAGCCATTCCCAATGACTGGGCTGTGGTGCTCAGCGACGGACACTGGTTGCGTCCCGAAGGATGCGTGTTCTCCCGCAACCTGGGTTGGAAGAACGGCGCCTTCACCGAAGGCGAGGTGGAATCCCAGGTGATCGACGCCCAGGGCAATGTGACCCAGACCATTCGTGCCTTGGAACGCTACGCCGAAGTGCTCAACAACGTAGAAAACCAGGACCCGCTGTTCGTGGATGAAGCCAATGGAGACCTGACGTTGAGCCCCACCTCGCCCGCTCTGGCCATTCCGGGCTTCCAGGCCATTCCCTTCAAGCAGATCGGGATTCGGAAATGACGACCCCGATGATGAACGTTTGCCCTCAACACCTTCGCGGTCTACTTCAGACCTTCGGCGTGACCTTGATGCTGTGCGGCCTTCTCGCATGCACGGGAGGGAGCGGATCCGAAGTGACGACGCCAAGCACACCGTCCGCTTTGCCTTCGCCAACACCTACCCCCATCGCGCCTCCTACGCCGGTGCAGAAGGTCTATGGCGCAGAGTTTTCCGTGAGCCCAACGGGCAGCGACAGCAATCCCGGAACCCTCGACAAGCCCTTTCGTTCACCGGATAAGGCTCGGGATGCCGTCCGCAGCCTGATTGCCAAGGGTGTCCCAGCGGGGGGCGTGGTCGTTTGGCTTCGAGGCGGCATTTACGAACGCACGACTCCGCTCTCGCTTGATGCCCGCGACTCAGGGATAAGCGCCTCCGACGCCATCGAGTGGCGCAGTTATCCGGGTGAAGCCGTTCGGCTGATTGCAGGGCGTCGCTTCTCGGCCAGCCTGTTTACTCTCACCGCCACCAACTCTCCCATCTGGGATCGTCTCGATGCGTCGGCCCGGGGCAAGGTCGTCCAGATCGACCTCGCTGCTCAAGGTCTATCGGATTTTGGGACCCTGGCACCCCATGGCTGGGGAACCGATGCGCCTCCCGTGCTGGAGGTGTTTGCCGATGCGCAGCCGATGTGGATGGCCCGCTGGCCCGATATCGATGACCACAACATGCCAGAGCAGGACATCTTGGGCGACAAGCTCACCCTGTACGGAACCAGCGCACCTGCCGTGGCGGGCACCTACACGAAATATGCCGTTCAGGATGGCGTGTCGGCCTTCAAGCGAGATGGCTTGGTGGGTGGCGAGCAGTATTACCTTCGCCGCCATTCCTATGACAACGGGAAAGGCGAAACAACCACCTTGTGGTTTCTGACCCAATCGTCCCAAGCGGGATGGGATAACAGCAGCACGCCCAAGTGGCGATGCTGGCAAGCGAAGCCAACCAGCTTCACTCCCGTGGACACGTCCGGCGCAGCGGGAATACCCTGCGCACTCGAACCGGCGCGAGTCAATCGGGGTTGGGCGCACACGGCGGACCCCATCACCTCCACCAGCTTCACCTGTTCCAGTGACCGCCCGGCCCGCTGGCTTCAGGCAAAGGATGCGTGGGTCGATGGATTTTGGGCCAATAGCTGGGCTGAATTTCATATTCCCATCGCATCCATCGATCCTGCAGCGCACCGCATCACGCTGAGTGCCGCACCACCCCGGTTCGGCATCCTGCCCCACCAGCCCTGGATGGCCTACAACCTGTTGGAAGAAATTACACAACCGGGAGAGTGGTACCTCGATCGCGCCAGCGGCATGCTTTATCTCTGGCCGCCGGATACGTTCACCAGCAGTTCCGAAGTCGTGGTTTCCGTCGCGCCAAGCCTAATCTCGATCACCAATGCGAAGCACATTCACTTCCACGACCTCACGTTCGAAGCCGCGCGCAGAACCTTGTTCACGTCCTCGAAATCCTCAGGGATCGAAGTTCAGAATCTCGTGCTTCGCAATTCGGGGGCGGTTGGTGCAAGCATCCATGGAACCGATTCACGCATCAGCCGCTGTTCGATTTTCGGGTCTGGTCGGGCCGGAATCTCGCTGCTTGGAGGCGATCGTGCATCACTCACGCCTGGCAACAACCGGGTTGAAGATTGCGAGATTCACCACATCGGTCGAACCCAGATCAGCGGCTCGGTTGGCATCGAAATCTCGGACTGTGGCAATGTCGTACAAAACAACCTCATTCACCATGCCCCCCGAGGAGCCATCGGCTATCGGGGCAATGAACATGTGATCGCCTTCAATGAACTTCACAGCCTTTGCCTGGGCAGCAGCGATTCCGGTGCCATCTATGCTCCCGGAGATTGGGGCGCGCGAGGCGTCAAAATTCGCTTCAATTACATTCACGATATCCAAAACAATTTGGGCAGTTCCGATGTCCACGGCATCTACCTCGACGAAACCAATGCCGGAGCACTGGTGGAGAGCAACCTGCTTTACCGCGTTGCCGGTTACGCATTCAAGGTCAACGGAGGACGTGACAATCAAATCCGTCATAACGTTGTGGCTCAAAGCGGCGGGGTGCTTTTCGCATCCGACTGGGGGCTCCGTCAGCTCAACACTCCGAGCCTGACGTCTCTGCTTCAAGCTCGGCTTCAGGGTCTGATTGGTTTGGGCTACCAGCAAGAACCCTGGCTCAGCCGTTACCCCGCGTGTGCAGCCCTCCCGAACCAATGGGCAGAACTCATCGCCAACGATGGGCGCTGGATTGCCCCCGAGGGCAATGAACTCGTGGGGAATTACGCCTATTCCAATCGGAGGTGGTACTCGTACGACTCATTCATGGGTCCGGATCCCGTGGCCAAGTACTTCAAAACGGTTGCAGAAAATCTCCAAACAACCGCAACCCCGTTTGTAGACGAAGCCAAAGGGAACTTGAACCTCAACGTCAGCTCACCCGTCTTCACCATTCCAGGTTTTGTAAATATCCCCCTCGACCAGATTGGCATTCGACCGTGAGTCACGAAATCCAGGGTTCAAAAAGGCGATATATGCCGTTCCATCTTTCCATCTTTCTAAAAAATCGAAACCAATTTGGATCACATACGAATCACCCAAGGATTGGGTCATCCGGGATGCTCATTTCAATCTTGTTGTTGAGTGGCCTACTCGCCTGCACGGGAGGCGGTGGATCCGAAGCGCAGACGCCAAGCACGCCATCCGCTTTGCCTTCGCCAACACCTACCCCCATCGCGCCTCCAGCGCCGGTGCAGAAGGTCTATGGTGCTGAATTCACCGTTAGCCCCAGCGGCAGCGATAGCAATCCCGGAACCTCCGACAAGCCCTTCAAGAGCCTGGATAAAGCCACTGTGGCCGTTCGAGCCGTCATCGCCAAAGGAATCCCCCAGGGAGGCATCGCCATCTGGCTCAAGGGCGGCGTGTATGAACGCAGCTCCACCCTGTTTCTGGGGGTGAAGGATTCTGGAACGGATGCGGATCACGCCATTGATTGGCGAGCCTGTCCCGGAGAAGAAGTCCGAATTTCCGGCGGCGTGTCTTTGAATCCATCCGCGTTTCAAGCCATCAGCGACCCTGCCGTGCTCGGTCGATTGAATCCGAGTGTTCGCAACACTGTGCTTGAGGCGGACCTATCGGCGCTCAGCGCCGCTGATCTGGGGGCCTTTACCGATGTGTACCGTGGGGCGGCAGCGGTGCCCGAGCTCTTCTTCAACGACACCCGGATGACGCTTGCGCGCTGGCCAAACACCGGATGGGCCACGATCGCAAAGGTTGTTTCATCGGGTTCGATTCCAAGCAACGGAGAGACGGCAAACGTCGGGGGCATTTTTGAAACACGCGAAGACCGTGCTACCCAGTGGAATCTATCCGACGGCGTCTGGTTGCATGGGTTCTGGAAAGCCGATTGGTACGATGAAACGATCCGCGTCGCAGCCTATGATGCGGCGACACGGCAAATCACCTTGGCCGCTGCGGCCAACTATGGTCTCAGCGATGAAGCCCTGGCCGCACGACGGTACTACGCACTCAATGTTCTGGAAGAACTCGATGCAAACGGCGAGTATTTCATCGATCGCGCCCGCAAAAAAATATATTTCCTGCCGCCTGGAGAACTAACGGGAGCGCGCATTGTTCTGTCCCGGTTGAATGGAACGCTGTTCTCATTGGTTGGAGCTTCTCATCTCAATATTCGTGATCTCATCTTCGAAAATGGCCTGACGAACGGGGTGGACGTTACCCAAAACAGCAGAGCCATTTCTGTCAGCGGTTGCATCCTGAGGAACTTTCGATGGCACGGCGTCTTTATCGAGGGCGGACAGGAAAACCGGATTGAGCGATGCCAAGTGCATGATGTGGGGGGCGGCGGTATCACCCTCATCGGTGGAGATCGTAAACAGCTCACGCCGGCCAACCATGTCGCCATCAATAATCGAATCTGGCGATTCAGCCGGCACCAACTCAGCTATGCCGCAGGGATAACCGTTGGCGGCGTCGGCAATCGTGTTGCCCATAACTTGGTGTATGAGGCTCCACATCTTGCCATTGCCGTCGCTGGGAACGATCACTCCGTTGAATACAACGAAATTCACCACGTTGCGCTTGAGACAGACGATTGCGGAGCTCTGTATAAAGGCCGCGACCCCTCGGCGCGAGGCAACCTGATCCGCTACAACTACTGGCATCACATCGGCACTCCGATGGGGTGGGGTGTCGCATCGATCTATTTCGATGATGGCGATGGCGGAGATTTGGTGATCGGGAATGTTTTTTATAAGGCGGCGCAACCCAATCTGCATTCATTCGGAGCCGTTTTCTCTCACG
>DAOPYE010000045.1:0-19522 GCA_035352715.1 Holophaga sp.
AGTGGGCCGATCTCGTGGCGGTGGTGCCCGCCACCGCGGACATCCTGGGCAAGACGGCCAACGGCCTCGCCGACGATCTGCTGTCCACGATCCTGCTCGCCGCTACGGGCAAGATCCTGTGGGCGCCAGCGATGAACAAGGCCATGTGGGCCCATCCCGCGGTGCAGGCCAACGTGGCCCGGCTTCGGACGTTTGGCCACAGCATCGTGGAGCCGGTGGAGGGCCTGCTGGCCTGTGGCGACGAAGGCGCAGGCAAGCTGGCGGACATCGAGCACATCGCCGAAGCCATCCGCGTGGCGGGCACGCCCAAGAATGCCACTTTCAATGGCAAGCACGTCTTGATCACCGCGGGGCCGACCCGGGAGGATCTGGATCCTGTCCGCACGCTCACGAACCGTTCCACGGGCGCCATGGGCATCGAGCTGGCGCGGGCTTTCCGCGATGCTGGTGCCATGGTCTATCTGGTGCTGGGCGGCGATCAGAAGGCCCCTTGGGGCGTCTCGACCACGCGCGTGCGCAGCGCCCAGGACATGCTCGACGCCTGCCGGAAGCATTGGCCGAACATGGACGGCCTGATCGCCGCCGCCGCCGTGGCCGACCAGCGCCCCGAGACCTGCGCGATAGAGAAGATCAAGAAGCAGGATGGGCCGGAAACCCTGACGCTGGTGCGGACGCCCGATGTGCTGGCGACGCTGGCCACAGAGCGCAGGCCCGGTCAGTGGATCGTCGGATTCGCCGCGGAGAGCGAACAACACCTCGCCTTCGCCGAAGAGAAACTGCGGCGGAAGAACCTGGATGCGATCCTGGTCAACGACATCCAGAACGGCAGGGGCTTTGGGCTTCAGGCCAACACCCTGACGCTCGTGACGCGACAGGGTGTTCATGCCTCCCTCGGACCCCTGCCAAAGTCGGCGCTGGCCGCGGCCGTGGTGGAAAGCCTGGGAGAGATCCTGGGCTGATGAACTGACGCGACTCAGTTCAGGCGCCGCTTAGTCCAGGCGGCGGCCCAGGGCTCGGCAGATGCCGTCCAACTCGCGGACTAGCTGTTCCAGTTGCTCCGGGTACAGCGACTGGGGGCCATCGCTGAAGGCTTCTTCCGGGCAGGTATGGAACTCGACGATGCATCCATCCGCGCCCGCGGCGACGCCTGCGCGCGCCAGGGGAATCACCAGGTCGCGGACGCCAGAGGCATGGCTTGGATCGACCACCACGGGCAGATGGGTGAGCTGCTTGAGGACGGGGACCGCGCTCACATCGAAGGTGTTGCGCGTGGCCCGCTCGAACGTGCGGATCCCGCGCTCGCACAGGACGACGTCCCCGTTGCCCCCGGCGAGGATGTACTCCGCCGCCATCAGCCATTCCAGGATGGTCGCGCTGATGCCGCGCTTCAGCAGCACCGGGCGCTGGACTTTCCCCACCGCTGAAAGCAGCGAGAAGTTCTGCATATTGCGCGCCCCGACCTGCAGCACATCCACGTAGTCCAGCATCATGGGAATCTGAGAGGCGTCCATGACCTCGCTGACGATGGCCAGATCGTTGGCGTCCGCCGCCTCGCGCATCCATTTCAGACCTTCTTCCCCGTGTCCCTGGAAGGCGTAGGGCGAGGTTCTGGGCTTGAACGCGCCTCCCCGCAGCACGGGGATGCCCGCCTGTTTCACGAGGCGCGCCATGGCGTGGATGTGCTCGCGGCTTTCCACGGCGCAGGGGCCCGCCATCATGACGACGGCGTCGCCGCCCAGGACCGCGCGGCCCACCCGGACGAGCGTGGGGCTGGGGTGGAAGGCACGGCTCGCGAGCTTGTAGGGTTCCTTGATCTCCACCAGCTCTTTGACGCCGGGCAACTGGCGGATCTCCTGGCGCGCGTGCGGGCTGACGGGTTCCACCAGGCAGAGGGCGCGGGGATCCTGCTCATCCGACGGGTAAGGAGAAAAACCCATGGCATCGAGCCTGGCTTCCAGGGTGGTGATCACGTCGTTGGAAGAAGTTGGATCGAGAATCAAAAGCATGGCATCGCCTTCATCGTCAGTGACTGTCCAACGCAGCGCGGAAGGGCCTCAGGAAATCCATGGCCGCTTGTGCCGCTCCCCCGGGACCGGCAGCTTCCAGCTTCCGGATGAGGGCGCTGCCGATGATGACACCGTCGCAGGCCGAGGCGAGTTCCACTGCCTGCTCGGGGCGTGAGACGCCGAATCCCGCCAGCACCGGAACCTGGGCATTGACCTGCGAAATCGCCTTCATGCGGTTCAGGAAGGGCACCGTGTAGTCCGCGGTGGTGGTCCGCGTTCCCGTGACGCCGAAGACTGTCACGCAGTAGAGGAAGGGCGGAGCCTGCGCCAGCAGCGTCTTCACCCGGGCATCGGGCGTGTTCGGCGCCACCAGTTGCACCTGGGGGATGCAGGGGATGCGGATCTGATCCTCCAGCGGGAGATCGGGCAGGATGAGGCCGGAAACTCCGGCTTGGCTCGCCCGAGCGGCGAAGGTCTCTCCGCCCATGCGCATCAAGGGGTTGACGCTGCCCATCAGCACCAGCGGCGTCGTGTGCTTCTGGGTGAAGGCCGCCGCGATATCCAGGGCCTTGGCCAGCGTCATGCCGCCCTTCAGCGCGGCGTGGGAAGCCGCCTGGATGACGGGGCCGTCCATCAAGGGATCGGAAAATGGGATGCCCAGTTCGATGGCGTCGGCCCCGGCTTCTGCCAGCGCTTCCAACACGGGCAGGGTGGAGGCCTCGTCGGGGAACCCCGCGCAGACGTAGGGCACGAGCAGCTTTCGACCCGATGAGACCTTGGCCTTCAATTGTGCGTGGATATCCATGATCACCTCTTGCCCGTGCGCAGCATGTATTCGTCCAGATCCTTGTCGCCGCGCCCCGAGAGGCACAGCGCGATGAGCGTGTTCTTGTCGAATTTGCCCGCGTTGCGCAGCACCCAGGCCAGCGCGTGGCTGCTTTCGAACGCGGGGATGATGCCTTCCAGCCGCGAGAGCTCCTCGAAGGCGGCCAGGGCCTCGGCGTCCGTGGCGGATTCGTAGACGGCGCGTCCGGTGTCCTTGAAATAGGCGTGCTCGGGTCCCACGCCGGGGTAGTCCAGGCCGGCGCTGACCGAGTGGGCCTCCTGGATCTGGCCGTCCTCGTCTTGCAGCACGTAGCTGAACATGCCGTGCAGCACGCCGGGCGTGCCCTTGGCCATGGTCGCCGCGTGGCGGCCTTCCAGCCCTTCGCCCGCGGCCTCGACGCCGACGAACTTGACGGAGGTGTCTTTCAGGAACGGGTGGAACATGCCCATGGCGTTGCTGCCGCCGCCCACGCAGGCCACGGCGATATCGGGCAGGCGGCCTTCCGCCTTGAGGCACTGCTCGCGCGTCTCCCGGCCGATGACGCTCTGGAACTCGCGCACGATGAGCGGGTAGGGGTGCGGTCCCATGACGCTGCCGATGAGGTAGTACGTGTTCTCCACGTTGGCCACCCAGTCGCGGATGGCTTCGCTGGTGGCGTCCTTCAGCGTGCGGGTGCCGCAGGTGGCGGGGATCACCTTGGCGCCCATGAGCTGCATGCGCAGCACGTTGGGATGCTGGCGGCGGATGTCCTCTTCACCCATGTGGATCTCGCATTGCATGCCCATGCGCGCGGCCACGCAGGCCGTGCCCACGCCGTGCTGGCCCGCGCCGGTCTCGGCGATGATGCGCGTCTTGCCCATGCGCTTGGCCAGCAGGATCTGCCCCAGCGTGTTGTTCACCTTGTGGGCGCCGGTGTGGTTCAGGTCTTCGCGCTTCAGCAGCACCTTGGCGCCGACCTTCGCCGAGAGGCGCTCGGCGTGATAGAGCGGCGTGGGGCGGCCCGAATAGAGCGCCAGGGATTCCTTCAGCTCCCGGTGGAATTCGGGATCCTTCATGGCGTCCTTGAAGGCCGCTTCCAGTTCCTGCAGGGCCGGGCGCAGGGTTTCGGGCACGAACGCGCCGCCGTAGGGGCCGTAGTATCCGCGCTCGTCGGGCGTCTGGGCCTCTGCATTTTGGGAATGGAGAATTCCTGGCCGGTTCAGGGATGGATCAGGCATGGGCGGATTCCTTTCATATCGAGTTCGGAAAACAGGGTTCGGAGTTTGATGGGATCTTTGACGCCGGGCGAGGCCTCGACGCCGCTGCTGAGGTCCAGGGCCGCTGGATGCACGGTTTCGATTGCTTCGAGAATGTTGGAAGGATCCAGGCCCCCGGCAAGGATCAGGGGATGCGTTTGGGCGATGCGGGCGGCAAGGCCCCAGTCCGCTTTCAATCCCGTGCCGCCGGGCAGGCTGGGGTGGGCGGCGTCCAGCAGGAAGGCGGCGGCGGGGAAATCGTCCAGCCGGCCTTCATCTTCTGCACGGATGACCTTGATGACGGGCCAGCCAAGGCGGGCCAGTTCGGCGCAGGTTTCGGGCGTTTCAAAGCCATGGAGCTGGACCGCGGAGAGCCCGGCGGTGCGGGCTGTCTCATGGATGTCCTCCACGGAGCGATCGACGAAGACGCCCACACAGAACGCTTCCGGGGGAAGCTGCCTGCGGATATCGGTGACCTGATCGGTGCTCACATTGCGCGGACTTCTGGCGTGGAAGACGAAGCCCAGCGCCGAAGCGCCCAGTTCCCAGGCCAGCCGAGCGTCCTCGACGCGCGTCAGGCCGCAGATCTTGATGGGAGGCCGGTTGAATCGTTCCGACATGGATTCTCTTCAGCCCAGCAGGATCTTGGACAGTTCCTGTCCAGGATCACTGTGCTTCATGAACCGGGTCCCGACCAACACGGCGTGGTAGCCCAGCGCCTTCATGCGCGCGAGATCCGCGGGCGTCTGGATGCCGCTCTCGGCAACGCGCGTGGAGGCCGCGGGCAGCCGCGATGCGAGTTCTTCACTCAGGGCCATGTCCATCTTCAGCGTGTCCAGATCGCGGTGATTCACGCCCACCAGGGGCAGATCCAGGCCCTCGACCTTGCGGAAATCCGCTTCGCTGTGCAGCTCGACCAGGGCCGCCATGCCCAGTTCCTGGGCCAGGGCATGCATATCCGCCAGCTCTGTCCGCTCAAGGCAGGATGCGATCAGCAGCACGGCGTCGGCCCCGAAGGCCCGGGCTTCCATCACGTCGTAGGGATCCACCAGGAATCCCTTGGCGATCGCGGGCAAGCGAGTGGCTTTGCGGGCGCGGCTCAGGTATTCCAGGCGGCCGCCGAAGTGGACTTCGTCGATAAGCACCGAGAGCGCCGAGGCGCCGCTGGCCTCGTACGAGGCCGCGACGTGTTCCACGTCTGCAATCGGGCGGAGCTGGCCTTCGCTGGGAGATCTAAACTTCACCTCGGCGATGATGGCGATGCGATCCTCGCGATGGAGGGCCTGGGTGAAGGGCCGGGGCGCGCCCTGTTCGGCGTTTTGCTGGGCGATGAGGCTCGACAGTTCCGCCTCAGGCCTTGCCGCCTTGCGGCGAGCCGCATCCTTGCGCAGGTTCGCGCAGTGTTCGGAAAGCCAGGAGATCATGCCTTCACCGTCGCCGGGGAAAAGTTCTGGGCCTCGATCAGCTTCTTTTTGGCCAGTCCCTGTCCAATCACATCCTGCGCCAGCTCGTAGCCTTCGCGGACGTTCGCGACTCTCCCTGCCACCATCAGCGCGCAGGCGGAGTTGGCGCAGATGGCGTCGCGCAGGGGGCTGCGCTCACCATCGAAGACGGCGATGATGCGCGCGGCGTTGGCGTCGGCGTCGCCGCCCCGGATGTCTTCGGGCTGGATCGTCTGGGCCCCGAAATCCTTGGGAGACAGCTCCAGGTCGGTGATCTGGCCGTTCTCGATCAGAAGCGCCTTGGCGGGGGCCGTGAGGCTCACCTCGTCGTAGGGCCCTGGTGTATGCAGCACCATGGATTTTTCGGTGCCCAGCTCCGCGAGGACCTCGGCGAGCATGTGCATGGTCTTGATGCTGGGAACGCCGATGACCTGGCGCTTTACCTGCGCCGGGTTCACGAGGGGGCCCAGCAGATTGAAGGCGGTGCGGAATCCGAGCGCGCGGCGAACAGGACCGATCTTGGCGAACAAGGGATGATGTGCGGGGGCGTAGATGAAGCCCAGGCCGATCTGCTTGACCATGGCGGCGATGCCGGTTGGATCGAGCTTGTAGGGCACCTTGAGCGAAGCCAGCACGTCCGCGCTGCCAGCCTTGCTAGAGACACCGTGGTTGCCGTGCTTCGCGACGGGAACGCCTGCCGCGGAGATCACGAAGGCGCTGGAGGTGGAGAGGTTCACGGTGTGCTGGCCGTCGCCTCCCGTGCCGACGATGTCCAGGGCGGGCACGCCCTCGAGATCAACCGGAATGTATTGCTTGCGCAGCACATCGATGATGCCCAGCAGGGCCTGAGGCTTTTCGCCCCGGATGGCCATGGCCGTGAGAAAGGCCGCGAGCTGCTCGTTGTTGGCCTCGCCTGCGGCGAAGGCGCGCAGCAGGGCAGCCGCGTGGTGACGTTCGACTTCTTCGCCTTGGACGGCGCGATGGAGGGCTTCCAGACTCATGCTTTCACCTCATTCTTCCGGTGGATGCTCAGGAAATTGCGGATGATCTGAACGCCGTCCGGCGTCAGGACGGATTCGGGATGGAACTGCAGGCCGATGATCGGATGATGCACGTGGGCCATGGCCATCAGCTCTCCGTCGGCGGTGCGGGCGAGGGGCTTCAGCACGGAAGGCAGGCTGGCGCTCTCGACCACCAGGGAATGGTAGCGGCCCGCCTGGAACGGGTTGGGAACGCCGGAGAAAATCTCGTGGCCCGTGTGATGAACCGGGCTGGATTTGCCATGCACGAGCTGGGGGGCGTGGATGACCTTGCCGCCGAAGGCCTGTCCGATGGCCTGATGCCCCAGGCACACGCCCAGGGTCGGCAGCTTGGGCGCGCAGGTCTCAACGATGTTGAGCAGGTTGCCGGACTGGGAAGGGGTGCCGGGTCCGGGGGACAGCAGCAGGTAGTCGGGATTGCGCGCCAGCACGCCCTCGGCCGTGATGGCGTCGTTGCGATGCACTTCGAGCTGCTCGCCCAGCGCGCCGAGCAGCTGCACGAGGTTGTAGGTGAACGAATCGTAGTTATCGATGACGAGGATCATTTGGTTCCTTTCGCCGCGGCGATGGCGGTCTTGAGGGAAGCCATCTTGTGGCGGCATTCGTCGAACTCTTTTTCGGGAACGGAATCCGCGACGATGCCCGCACCCGCCTGGACCTGGGCCACGCCATCCCGGAAGATCGCCGTGCGAATGGCGATGCAGGTGTCCGTGTTTCCACGGTAGTCGAAATATCCGACGGCCCCGCTGTAGACGCCGCGAGCGTCGGACTCCAGGTCATGGATGATCTGCATGGCGCGGATCTTGGGTGCGCCGCTGACAGTGCCCGCCGGGAAGGTGGCGAAGAACGCGTCCACAGGATGGACATCCTCGCGCAGCCGGCCGGTGACGCTGCTGACGATGTGCATCACATGGCTGTAGCTTTCGATGGTGCGGTAGGCCGCCACCTTCACCGAGCCGTACTCGCACACGCGGCCCACATCGTTCCGGCCCAGATCCACCAGCATCACGTGTTCGGCGGCTTCCTTCTCGTCCGCCAGCAGTTCCTCGCGCAGCGCGAGATCCTCGGCCTGGTTCTTTCCGCGCGGCCGCGTGCCGGCGATGGGGCGGACCTCCAGTTGGCGCTCCTCCACGCGGGCCAGCAGTTCGGGCGAAGCGCCGACGACCACCACATCCTCCTGCTCCAGGAAGAAGTGGTAGGGCGATGGATTCGACATGCGCAGCAGGCGGTAGACATCGAAGGGATCGCCCTCGTAGGGGATCTGCTGCTGGGTGGACAGGACCACCTGGAAGATATCGCCGTCCACGATGTGTTGCTTGGCTTGGGCCACGGCGTTCATGTACCTCGTTCGGGCTTCGTCGGAGGGTTCCGGCAGCTTGCCGCCGTTGCTCTCCAGCGGCACCGCTCCCGCGGTTCGCACGATCTCGGAAAGCCGCTCCAGCCGGGTGGCAGCGTTGGCGAAGGCGGCCTTGGGATCCGCGTGGTCCTCCAGCACGCCGTTGGCGATGATCACCACGCGGCTTTCGACATGATCGAAGACGATGAGGTTATCGAAACGGTAGAGGCTGGCGTCGGGCAGATCGAACGGATTGGGCTTGACCGGCACGCGCTCGACAGCGGCGGCGCAGTTGTAGCCCAGGTAGCCCACGAAGCCGCCTCCGAACCGCGGCAGGTCCGGGGTTTCGAAGGGCTTGAAGGCGGAAAGGCGGGCCTTCAGGATGTCGGGCAGGCTGGTGCCTTCCAGGATCGTCGCGTCTCCTCGCCGCGCGGCCACGTGGCCTTCCCGCGCCGTGATGCGTTCCCGCGCGCCAAGGCCCAGGATGCTAAAGCGCGCGACGTGGCGGCCGCCTTCCACGGATTCGAAGAGGAACCCGCGTTCGCCCGCGCGCCGGGCGGCGAGGTAGATGGCCACGGGCGTGAGCGTGTCCGCCGCCATCGTGCGGGCGACGGGGATGACGTTGAAGTTCCGCGCCAGCTGTTCAAAGGTTTGAATGTCCATGGTGTCTCCGGATGAATGGCATAAATGCGAAAAGGCCCGTCGGGGTTGCCGACGGGCCTTTGGATCTGTGTCTAAGCTTGAGTTTGCGCGCTCTCTACAGACCTCGCCCGTCAGTGGAACGCCACCACCAAGCAAAGCTGCTGTTGAGCATGTTGCGCACGAAAGAAACTCCGAATGAAACTACTGTCCGAGCCTGCCTCGTTTTTGTCAAGCCGATCATGAGACCTCGGTGACATGGCCCGCGCTTCTGGGGTCAAAGTCGATGCCCGCCTTCTTGCAACTGGCGATGAAACTCTCGCGGTCCTGACACTTCAGGTAGGCCTCCATGGGCTCCACCTTGCGGTCGTGAACGAGCTGGATCAGGGCCTCGTTGTGGCTCATCTGGCCATAGCTTCCGCCCTTCATCGCGCTGGGGATCTGATCGAATTTCCCGTCGCGGATGAGATCGCAGATGACGGGATTGTTGAAGAGCGTCTCCAGCGCCGCCGCCATGCCTCCGCCACTGGCGCGGCGCAGCAGCGTGTGCCCGACGACGGCTCGAAGGCATTCCGCCAGGCGGCCTCGGATGCGCGCCTGGTTCTCAACCGGGAAGGCATCGAGCATGTAGTAGAACGTATCGACGAGCGACGTGCTCTGAAGCGTCGCGAAGACCACATGCCCCGTGCGGGAGGCCTGGAGCGCCAGCTCGATGCCTTCGGCGTCGCGCAGCTCGCCGATGGCCAGGATATCTGGGGCTTGGCGCATGGCGGCGCGGATCGTTTGGTGCTGGCGGATGGGGTCGCGCCCCACCTCGCGCTGTCGCAGCAGGCCGCTGCCCTCGGAGAATTCGAACTCCACGCTGTCGTGGATGCCGACGATGTAGGCCTGACGGCTGCGGTGCGCGGCTTCCAGTAGGCACGCCATGGTGGTGCTCTTGCCGCAGCCCATGGGCCCCGTGAACAGCACCAGGCCCTGGTTGAGCTGCGCCAGGCGCTGGATCGTTTCTCCCAGTCCCAGCGTACTTGCGTCCGGGACGCTCTTGGGGATCACGCGGATGGCGATGGAAGGGCCGGCCGCGTCATGGAAAAGGCTCACGCGGATGCGGTGCAGCTCCTTGGGATCCCCCTGGCTGAACTCGGTGTTCCGGCCATCGCTGAAGGCCTGCAGGATGGGCTGCGGGGCCAATTCCGCAAGGGCCTCTTCCAGATCTCCGGCGCTGGGGACGCCCACATCCTCCAGCACCTCCAGCCTGCCATCCTGGCGGAAGATCGGCGGCTCATCGGCATTCAGATAGAGATCCGATCCCCCCTTGGAAATGAGTCGAGCGATCAGCGTGTTGATGCGCGCCGCCCAGTTCGTGCCCTCGCCGGACGGACCCGAGTTGGCGGATGTGCAGCCCACCACCAGCCGCGTGCCGAGGTTGGTCCGGCAGACGAGGATCTGGAAGCGCTGGGACGCATAGACGTAATCGAAGTTCACCTTTTCGCCGCGCAGGTACGACGTCTCCGTGTCGGGCGGCAGGATTTCCTTGGCCAGGCCGTCCAGCACGGTGCCTAGCAGCTCCATGCCCCCCAGGGCCGTGCGATGTCCGCCGGGAAATTCGAGCATCGGCAAATCGCCCGGATCGAGCCGGAGGATCGGCGCTCCGCGACTGACCATGTTCTCGATGAATTTATCGATCTTGGCCATACAGGCTCCCTGGCATTTGCGTTTTGGGGAAGCCTATCAAATTGGAAGTATCAGGTCGCCATAAAAATGCGCCCGCCGGAGGATCCGACGGGCGCGGCAGGGCAGGGCGCTGGCTACTTGGTGGCCGGAACGCTCACGATCCGGTAGAGCTCCGCGCTGTGGGCTTCGACGGAGACCTTGAGATCTCCCTTGAATTCCCCAAGGTCTTTCTGGCGCCAGAGATCCCGGGCCTTGCGCGGTCCACCCAGGCCCAGGCGATCCAGTTTGGTGTTGATGACGTGGGTTACGTCGCCGCGGTTGAAGAAGGCCAGGGCGCAGCTGCCGTCCTCGAGCTCCTTCTTGTAGACATCGATGGAACCCTGAGTGGAGACGCGCTTGCCCTGCTTGCCGAGCGCGTCCTGGTTCACGGCGATTACTTCGTCGTTGCTCAGCAGATTGAGCGTGAAGGGATCCAGGCGCTCCAGGTCACAGCCGATGAGCAGCGGCGAGGCCAGCACCGACCAGAGGGTGATGTGGCTGTACTGCTCCGCAGCCGAGAGGCGCGTGTAGTGCAGGTTGTCGCCCCAGCCCACCCAGCCGATCACCAGCATGTCCGGGTCATTGAAGTGGCCGGGCGCGGCGTGATCCGTCCATGCGTCCTGGTTGAAGCCGATCTCGGAAACCGAGTGCTGGTAGGGCCCGGGCTCGTCCCAGGTGTCCCACATGTCGCCGGTGGTTCGCCAGCTGTTGGCCAGTTTGCCAAAGGCTTCGGCGTGCTCGATAGGAGCCGCGTTTGAAAGGCTGAACACGATGTCGCGGCCCGTGGCGCGCAGGGCTTCCGACATCTCCTTGGTGTGGGGGATGTCATTGGGATACCAGTCGTATTTCAGGTAGTCGAAGCCCCACTGGGCCCACTGATTCGCATCCTGCTTGGTGAATGCGTATTTCCCGAAGCGCTGGTAGGGCTGGTAGTCCTTGTATTCCTTGAAGGCCACCCAGGAGCCGTTGGATTCCTCGCTGGAGCCGCCGTTGAAGCCCGCATAGGTGGTGATCCAGGGGCTGGAGTAGATGCCCGCTTTCAGGCCCAGGCCGTGGATATCCGCGCAGAGTTTCTTCATGTCGGGAAAGCGATCGTTGGCCTGGAGGGCCAGGGTCTTGGGATCGCGCCGGCCCTGCCAGGTGTCGTCGATGTTCACGTACATCCAGCCATGGCTCGCCAGGCCCGAGGACACAAGGGCTTTGGCGGAGCGCAGGACCTTGTCCTGGCTCACGGCCTGGGCCCAGCAGTTCCAGCTGTTCCAACCCATGGGCGGCGTCAGCGCGATCTTGTCGCCCACGACGATGCGGAAGGCTTTTTCCGCGGATCCCAGGGCGTTCTTGACCTTGAAGGTGATCTTGTATTCGCCCTTCGTTTTGATCTTGCCCGTGATGATGCCCGTGGATTCATTTACGGACAGTCCTGCGGGCAAGCCTGTGACGGTGTAGCTCATGGGCCGCTGACCCGTGGCGGGGATGGCATAGAGGAAATCCGCGCCAGCCGTGACGCCGAAGATGTTGGGGCCATTGATGCGCGGGGTCGCCGGGGGCAGGGGGGTTCGGATCTCGGCTCCCTGGACGGAAGCGGGAAGCGGCACGGACTGGGCAGGCGCCGCGATGAAGGACAGCGCCCCAAGGGTGAGCGGAGAGATCTTCCGCAGGAAATGTCTGGCCATGAACACCTCGCGAGAAAAGGATCGTAACGAGGCCTCCGCCCAAAAAAGACCGGCCTGGAGGCGTTGCGCGAACGCCAGCATAGGCCGGTCTCTTGTGAGAGTTGAAGTTAAGTTTTGTAAGATTCGGGTCGGGCTGGATGCCCTACACGTCCTGAAGCTGGCCGTCGAAATAGGCTTCGTACGCCGCCAGGTCCAGGAAGCCATGGCCGCTCAGGTTGAAGACGATCACCTTCTTCTGGCCTTCCTCCTTGGCCTTGTTCGCCTCAACGATGGCTGCGGCGATGGCGTGGGAGGATTCCGGCGCGGGCAGCAGGCCCTCCGTTCGCGCGAAGAGGGCACCAGCCTCGAAGGCCTGGGTCTGGCGGATGGCGGTGGCTTCGATGAGCCCGAGGCTCATGGCATGGCTCACGGTGGGTGCCATGGCGTGGTAGCGCAGGCCGCCCGCGTGGATGCTGGGAGGCATGAACTCCGAACCCAGGGTGTACATCTTCATCAGCGGCGTGGTGCCGGCCACATCGCCGAAGTCGTAGCGGAACTCGCCCTTCGTGAGCGAGGGGCAGGCCGCGGGTTCCGCAGCGATGATGCGGTAGTTCTTTCCTTCCGTGATCTTCTTGCGGATGAAGGGGAAGGCGATGCCCGCGAAATTGCTGCCGCCGCCCGCGCAGCCGATGACGATATCCGGCTCCTCGCCCGCCAGCTCCATCTGCTTGATGGCTTCCTCGCCGATGACGGTCTGGTGCAGGCACACGTGGTTCAGCACGCTGCCCAGGCTGTACTTCGTGCCAGGCGTCGTTACGGTCGCTTCGATGGCTTCGCTGATGGCGATGCCCAGGCTGCCTGCGCAGTGGGGATCCTTCTCGAGGATGCTGCGGCCGAAGGCCGTTTTGTCGCTGGGGCTGGCGTAGACCGTCGCGTCGTATGTCTCCATGAGCATGCGGCGATACGGTTTCTGGTGGTAGCTCACCTTCACCATCCAAACCTTGCACTCAATGCCCATCAGTTTGCAGGCAAACGCAAGGCTGGAGCCCCACTGGCCCGCGCCCGTTTCGGTGGCGATGTGCTTGATGCCTTCCTGCTTGTTGTAGTACGCCTGGGCCACGGCCGTGTTGGGCTTGTGGCTGCCCGAGGGGCTCACGCCTTCGTACTTGTAGTAGATGTGCGCAGGGGTTCCGAGCACCTTTTCCAGACGGACGGCGCGCACCAGAGGAGTGGGCCGCCAAAGGGACAACATGTCGTGGACTTCTTCGGGGATATCGATCCAGCGTTCGGTGCTGGCTTCCTGCGCCACAATGGCTTCAGGAAAGATCGCCTTCAGGGCTTCCGGCGAGATGGGCTCTTTCGTGCCGGGGTGCAGGGGCGCGGCCATCGGTACGGGGAAATCTGCAGCGATGTTGTACCACTGGTGCGGGATTTCCTTTTGGGTGAGATCAAAACGGGTCTGCAGCATTCAATGGACTCCATGCAGGAAGTGGTATGGGCGCGAAACATGAACTGGAAAAGGATCAGTCATCATTATGCCATGGCACAGCGGGAGCATGGCTTCGGACGCGGCTGTTCTTCACAGTGTAGAATGGCCTGGGGGTTGGAATGGCATTCACACCGGGCTCCAAACGCGGACAGATGGCCGACATCAACATGACGCCGATGATCGACGTGATGCTGGTTCTGTTAATCATCTTCATGGTCGCTGCGCCCATGCTGACCACGGGGGTGGACGTGAACCTGCCGGAAAGCCGGACGGGCAAGAACCTTGAAAGCGAAGCGATCACGGTTTCGCTGGCGGCGGATGGACGCTTGCAGTTCGATAACCAGTTCGTGCAGGAACCCGCGCTCAAGAAGCTGTTGCGCGAGCGCGCCTCGGAGGGTCGCAAGCGGCCTGTGTTGGTCCGCGCGGATCACAATATTCCCTATGGCCGCGTGATCGCCGTGGTGGATGCCATCCGCGAAGCCGGTTTCACGCAGGTTGGCTTTGTGACCCAGGGGGTTCCTTCCATGCGGGAAGAGCCCAAGTGAGCAGAGATCTCTATCAACTGCTTCAGGAGCGTGCGCGCCTGTCCGTGATGCGCTGGCCCGCCGGACTCGCCCTGAGTCTCGGCGCCCATGGGCTGCTGCTGGGCGTCGTGCTGCTGGCTCCGAAGGCATCCCAGGGTGTCACCGAAACCAAGGTCACGTGGGTCAGTCTGCCCGCGGCCGCAGGTGGCGTCTCGGGTGGCTCAGACGCCATGGAGGAAGGTGAACAGGGTGAGCGCCAGCGACGGGTGGAGGAAGTGGCGCCCAAGTCGGATGAGAAGGCGGGTGCGGTGACGCCCAACGCCTTCGGCGAGAAACGGACAACCGCTGTCAAAGGGACGAATCAGGATTCGACAAGTCTTGGCAAAGCCCCGGTGGCGGCGAAAGGCAAGAATCCCACGCCCACGCCCGTTCGGGGCGCGGCCGGGCACGGCGGCGGATCCGGCATCGGCGAAGGTTCCGGCGTCCCGGGCTTGAGAGCTTCTGGCGGCGCGCAAGGCGGAATGGGGCTCATCGGCGACCTGGATGGCGCAAACTTTCCCTTTGTCTGGTACCTGCAACAGGTCCAGAACCGCATCACTGGCAACTGGAGCCGCATGAGCAATGCCCAGGGGCGCGTCCAGATCTATTTCCGCATCAAGCGCGACGGGTCACTGGAGGGCATTCGCGTGGATAGTCCGTCCGGCAACGGCGGCCTGGATCAAAGCGCGCTGCTGGCGGTGAAGCGTTCCGATCCATTGCCTCGCCTGCCCGAAGGGTTCGATGGCGGCACCCTCGGCGTGCGGTTCTGGTTTTCCTACACCGGCGGCAACTGATCCGTGTTCTCGGCCGTTTTCCTGTGCTTGATCAGCACCAGGGTGCTGCCTTCGGGGTGCTTTTTCAGCTCGACGCTGTCCATGACCTGCTTCATGAAGTAGACGCCGCGGCCACCAGGCTTCAGCAGGTTCTCGGGCAGGTTCGGATTCGGGATCTTGTCCAGATCAATGCCGCAGCCCTGGTCCTCGATGAGGATCTCCAGTGTTTGCTGGGAGGGCACGAAGGTCACCTTCACGGTCTTGTGCTTGTCCAGCTTGTTGCCATGGCGCATGGCGTTGGCGATGCCTTCCTGGATCGCCAGCCATAACCGCTCGCCGTCCTCGTGGCTGAAGCTCATGTGCTTCAGGAGTTCCGAGCCCACGACCTGGATGAGATCGATGAAGCGCAGATCCGTATTGCATGTCAGCGAAACCGGAAGAAGGGGGGCGGCAGCCATATTCAAATACCTACGAATGTCCGAACGGTCCACGTTACTTGGAAATCGTGCCCTTGGAACAGAAAATTTGCATTGGCGGGTTCCGTGGCCTTCGGAAGGGCGCCGGGGTATCCTGAAGGTGACCGGTTTGGTCGGGTTTATGGGGGCGTCGTGAAGGTCATCGTGGCAAAGACGGCGGGCTTTTGCTGGGGGGTCCGGCGCGCCATGGACGCCGTGCTGGAGGCCTCGGCCCGCAGCAACGGAAAGCTGCAGACGCTGGGGCCGCTCATCCACAATCCCCAGGCCCTGGATCTGATCGAGCGCCGCGGGGTCAGCATCGCGCAGTCCCTGGAGGCGGTGGAGGACGGCATCGTGGTGATTCGCGCCCACGGGATCCCCATCCAGGATCTTCGGAAGCTCCGGGAAAGGCAGCAGAACGGGGGATTGGAGATCGTCAACGCGACCTGTCCCGAGGTGGCCAAGGTCCATAGTCGCATCAAGAAGTTCAGCCCCAGGGGCTACTTCACCATCATCCTGGGCACGCGGGGACACGCCGAGAGCACGGCCCATCAGAGCTTCGCCGAACACGGTTCCGTGATCATCTCCACGGTGGAGGAGGCCCGCGCCCTTCCGGATGAGCAACTGGAGAAGGTGCTGGTCGTGGCTCAGACCACCTTCACGCTGAAGGATTTTGGCGAGATCTGCGCGGTCCTGAAGGAGCGCGCGAAGGACATCATCATTGAGAACACCATCTGCCAGGACACCTGGACGCGCCAGAGCGAGGCGGCCGAGCTCGCCAAGTCCGTGGATGCGGTGGTGGTGGTGGGAGGGAAGAACTCCAGCAACACGAAGCACCTCGCCGAGCTGGCCCACCACTGCGGCAAGCCCGTGCAATTCGTGGAGACGGCGCAGGAGCTAGACGTGGTCGCGCTGCAGGATTTCGATGCGGTCGGCGTTCTGGCTGGCGCTTCGACGCCGACCTGGCTGGTGGATGACGTGGTGGCGGTGCTTGAGCAGGGGGGGCGTGGACCCGGACGGACCACCCAGCTGCTGCGGGCGCTGTTCGCAAGTCCTCTGCTGCTGGCCATTGGGGCGGCCTTCATGACCAGCGGCGTGCACCGGCTGCTCTCGCTGCCTCACAACCTGAACTACGCCGCCGTGGTGGGCACATACGTCATGGCCATGTTCATGTTGAACCAGCTGCTGGACCCCGCGGGGCTGCGGGGTCAGGGGGCATCCCAGAAACGCTCGCTGGAGCGCAACCGTCGCCTGATCATTGCGGTGGGTTCCATCTGTCTGGCTGTCTCCCTGGGGCTTGCGGCGCTGCTCGGATGGGGCTCCGTGCTCATGGTGCTGATCGCTTCCGCCCTGGGGCTCACTTACAAGCGGGGCTTCCGGATCGGAAGGCGGACCCTGAGCCTGAAAGCCATTCCGGCGTCCAAGGACATCCTGGTGTCCACGGCGCTGGCGGTGCTGGCCGTGGCGGTGCCCCTGTGGCACTACGACTGGGCCTGGAGTCCCCGCGCATGGTCCGGCGTGCTGCTCGTGGCGGCGCTGGTTTTCGCGCGCACCACCATCCACGATCTTCACGAGATGCAGAAAGATCAGATCTTGGGGAAAGAGACGCTTCCGATCCTGATTGGGCGCAGGGCGACGAAGATCGTCATGATCTCGCTGCTGGTCTGCTCGTGGGTGGCGGTGATGCTTTTCTCCAGCTTTGCCGTCTTCCATCATCCGGTCCTGGCGGTCCTGCTGCTGACCTGCTCCACGGCCTATCCCATCCTGCACCTGTGGCTGTTCCATGAACGGTTTTCCGTGGGCCAGCGCGGGTTTCGGCCTCCGATGGAGCTGGCTTTCTACCTGCTCGGCCTGCTGGTGGCGGTCTAGACTGACGGGATGTCCTCTTCGCGCTTCATCGTCCTTGCCCGCCGCTTGAGCCTTCTGTTCGGCCTGTTCCTGATGGGGCTGGCTTGGCATTGGCGCCACGGACAGCGGATCGGGCGCGTTGAGTTGCGCCCTGGTGAGACCACCTCTGTCCTGCATCGCGCATCGTCGGAGGCACCGCGATCCGGCGAGATCACGCTTCCCTTCCAGGTCTGTCTGCGTCGTTTCGATCTCGCGCCCGCAAACCCGGCCTACCGGCTTTACGCCTATGTTCATCCCGATGGACGGGGCGGCTTCGAACCCAAGCCGCAGGCCCTATCCGTGAAGGAAGGGCAGTCGCTGAAGCTGGCGGATGATGTGCGGCTGGAGGTCGAGCGGCTCATTCCCGACGCCCTGGATCAGAGCAGGCTTCAGGAGAATCCCAAGGGGGCCGTCAACCCCGTGATGGGCGTCCTGCTGGGATTGGGCGTGCCAGAGCCGCTGATGGGGCGGCTGGCTGCGCGGGATCCGGAGCGCTGCCGCCAGGACGAGCCGGGCGGGCGTTTTGCCGTGCTGTTCCGCGAGGGGATGTCACCGCAGGGGCTTGCGCTCCTGAAGCCCCAGGCTCCCAGGCTGGAGCGGCTGGTGGTCCTCTGGCGCGGGCAGTCGCTGGAGCGGCCGGTTCGCATGGGGGATCGCTGGATGCTGCCGGGGCTCACGCTTCGCACCACGAAGCTGTATCCCGATTTCGCCGTGCGCCAGGGTGGTGGCGATCCTGAAGCCTACACACGGTCCTCGGAACCCCGGGAACCATGGCTGGAAGTGGTGCTGGAGCGGCCCGGAGCGGCTGATCGCAAGCTGCTGCTCAGCGCGCGGGATCCCGAATCCTCCGATCGCCTGAACGCCCCGAACCTGCCGGCGGGCATGGTGATCCGCTATCAGCGAGTGGATGAGGAAACCCAGCGGCGTTTCGTCGTCTTCACACTCTCCGATCGGATGGCGCGGCTCGTGGATTCGGGCCGCGTGGTGCGCCAGGAGCCCTGGGTGTTGGAGCGCCCATTTGTGCTTGAGCGCGGCCTTTCGGTGACCCCGATCGCGTTGATGGAGCATGCGGAATTCCTTCCGGACTTTGCCCCGAATCCCAACCCGGCGCCAGATGCCGCTCGTGCGGGGCGCATCCAGCATCCGGTCATCCGTGTGCGTCTTCAGAATGATCACGGGGCGGATGGCGGCTGGCTGGAAGCCGCGGGGACGGCCGGGGTTCCCACTGCGGCGACCTTCCTGGGGGGGCGCGTGGCGCTGGTCTACCGGGCCGAGGATCCCAGACCCGAGGATTGTCGGGGCGATATCGCCCTCCTCGATGCCGCCGGGCGGACCTTGGCCCAAGGGCCGATCCGTCGGGATCGATGGCTGATCCATGGGGGATACGTCTTCGGGGTGGACGCAGATATAGCGGATGACCCTGCCGCACTGGCGCTTGCCGTGGGCGCGCGACCCTGGCTGTGGGTCTGGCTGCTGGTTGCAGGCGGGACCCTTGTGGCCGCTGCCTCGGGATGGGAGTTGGCTCGGTGGAGGCGCCGACGGGTGGATGCCTCCTGACGACGGGCAATTGGACCTCGATCTGATCTTTTGAGGTCTGGTGAGCAGAAGATCCCGGTATTCTCTTGATGCCGTTCGTTTCATTCATCAAGAGTTCGCACTGCCACTGCTGGCGCGGGAATATGGATCACCTTCCTTTCGTGACGAAGCTGCTGCACGGGATGCCGTGGGTGCTGCTGGGCGCTGGTCTCATGCTGGCGGCGCTCTACCGTCCCCTGTCGAAGGCGCGGAACCGGGTGGTGGATGCCGCCCGTCGCGCGAACGCCAAGCTGCGGGAAGAGGAGTCGCGCTTCCGCGCCATGACGCGCGCGATGCCCGATCTGGTGATGGTGCTGGACGAGGATGGCCGCTACCTGGATCTGCACACGATTGACGAAGGGCGCCTGGCGCAGCCCCGGTCGGCCATGCTGGGGCGAACGGCTTCCGAGTGTCTGCCTCCCGAATCCGCGCGCTTCATCCAAGACACCGTCACGCGGGCGCTCCAAAGCCCGGAGGTGTTGACGGTGGAATACCCTCTGGATGTCCAGGCCGGCAATCTATGGCTGGAGGCTCGCGTGGCGGCCATGGATCAGGCCATCAATGGCAAGCGATGCGTCGTCTGGGTCAGCCGGAACATCACCGCCCGGCGCAAACAGGAGGAATACCTGCGGCAATCCCAGAAGCTGGAGAGCCTGGGCGTCCTGGCGGGTGGAGTCGCGCATGATTTCAATAACCTGCTGATGACCATGCAGGGAAACATCAACCTCGCCCAGATGCACTTGAGCCCGGATTCCCAGCTGTTCAAGTATTTCTCGAAGACCGAAACCGCCATTCGGAAGGCTTCGGAGCTTGCCTCGCAGATGCTCGCCTATTCCGGTCAGGCCGAACTCAATATGCAGGATCTGGATCTCAATCAACTGGTGGAGGACATGG
>DAOPYE010000046.1:0-13500 GCA_035352715.1 Holophaga sp.
CCAGACGCCCTGGTGTAGTTGTCACCGATGCACAGGGGTAATTGTCGTCGCGGACGCAGGAGCGTCCGAGCCGCATCCCGACGCTCCCGGGCCTCCTTCAGGCCAACATCGGGATACACCCCCAGCGAGAGGCGCTTTTCCTTGCCGTCGAAGCGGAATTTGAGCCGCCACCACTTGCCCCCACTCGAGGCGATCTCCAGGTAAAGCCCCTTCTCATCCGCAAGCCTGATGGGCTTTTCTGCGGGCTTGGCTTTGCGGATGGCAACGTCAGTGAGGGGCATGGGGGCAACTCGCGAGGGCAACATCCCGGTTGCCCTCGCGAGTTGCCCCCATGCCCCCGGATTTCAATGGATGAAAAAAGACCCAGCAGGATCATGAATTGGGCTAATTCATTGAATCTACTGGGTCTTTTGGATGACTGTGCCGTGAAGAATAACTTGTCGCAGTGAGGAAGCATAAGCTGTCGCCTTGGGGGGCGAAAACGACCATTAGGTTTCCGTGGACCTCATCTTCTTTCACCTTGTGGTACGCCTCACCGTTGAAGATGTAGCCTTCGTGGCTGAAGGTTACCTCACAGCTCCCGGCAGCGACGGCCTCTAAGCCCTTTGCGAACTCCTCGCGCAGTTCCTTCGAGCCAAATTCTTCGTCAAAGAGGCGGTACCGTAGCGCCCTCTCAAAGTAGAAGGCGAGAATCGTTTCAAGTTCCTTGTTCTTGATGACCGCATCCAACCGATAACTTTCGCTGAAGAAGTGGAGACGGAAATGTTTCTCGGTGTTTTCGTTCTTCTTTTGGATCTCGTCCTGGAGAGCTACCAACGCGGAGGCGGAGGCATTTCGGCGGTTCTTTACCTCGATGAGATCAATGTGAATGCGCCGTGCCTGGAGGTGGACAAGCATCAGGTCCGTGCGCTTCAGAGTCAGCTCGGCGTTCTCCAGCTCCTTCCGGTTTTGATGGAAGAGGCCGACGTGGCTACCCCAAAAGCTCGAGCGTTGGACCAAGCGCTTTCGACCCAAGGTATCCAAAGAGAAACCCAGAAGGTAGAAGCAGAGGCCGACGTCGAGAAACAGCCAGACATGGAACCTCCTCAAACCTGGATGATCCAGGAAATACACGATGACCAACTTGGAAATGGGGAGGAGGGTAACGATGAAACCTACGGACTTTTGTGAAGTCGACCCTCGTTTCATGAGCATGGAGAAGGCGCTACTCCTTCCTGACGAAGGAAAGCGATTGTTCTTTGATCGCGCCAGAATTCGTCACCCTCGTATCAATGAGGTTCTGGCAGATTTTGAATCGATGGCGGCTTTGAATACGGGCACCGACCTAATTCTCCTGACAGGGCCGACGGGTGTCGGTAAATCAACGCTTATCACCCGCATATGGGAAATGATCATGGAGAAATATCAACAGAAAATCAATGAAGACCCCGGGTATATTCCGGCAGTGATCATTTCTGCTCCCGCATCTGGTGAGGCTGTTTTCTCTTGGCGAATGTTCTATACCCGCATTGGTGATGCGTTGGCAGAGCCCCTGATTGATAGAAAACAGAGCACGTTCTTGGTTGGCGATCGCGTTATCACCTCGCGATCAAGTCGTGGATGCACCGTCGCGGCTCTTCAAACTGCAATCAGTGGTTGCTTGCTTGCTCGTCGAACGTCATTGCTTGTAATCGACGAAGCGATCCCTCTGGTGAGGAATGCGCGTGGAGATTCGCTGGAAACACACATGGATGCACTACGATCCCTTTCGAACATTTGTGGGCTCACCCTGGCCATAGTCGGATCCTATGACCTCCTTCGGCTTGTGGAACTTAGCGGCCAACTCGCAAGGCGCAGCACGATCCTTCATTTTCCTCGATACCAAACGGGAGTTAAGGCTGATGAGAACGCATTCCAAAGCGCGCTTGCCAGCCTCCAACGTTACATCCCATTAAAAAATGTACCAGACCTCACGTTGAGGTCGGACCAGCTACACAATGCATGCATTGGTTGCGTTGGAATTCTTAAGGACACTCTCGCCAGAGCGCTAGAAATCTCTTTACACCTAGGAGGGAGATGGTCCGATGAAAATCTTCGAAAGGCCCTCCTCCCCAAAAAATCACTGCTGTCCATCCTGCGAGAGACCCTTGAAGGAGAGAAGCAAATCAAAGACTTGGCCTTTGGTTCTGCAACATTCAATGACTATGCAGATATCCAGAATTTTCTGCAGGAGGAGAGAACTTGCAATCGCTAATTCATGAAAGTGAACTTTCGTCCTGGGAACATACAAAAGTAATACCGAAGAGATCGCACCTAATTCGATTAGAACCGAGAGGCCTCGGAACACCATTCCGAGAGAGCCTCAGTAGTTATTTTTTAAGGCTTGCAGATGCCCATAGTGTGAGTCCAAATACCTTCTATCGTTATCTGGTTTCGCCAGAGTTAAATGTTAACCGAATGCTTGCAGCGGGGTACAGCACGAATGCATGGGAGTCGTCCGGTTTTAATAGTCTGGGGCAGATTCCGCTTGGGTGGACAAAATTCCTTCAAGAGCAAACGTGTGTAGAGGGACTATCAACACTGTGTCTTCTCCCCCTTCGTGAGAAAATTTCCAGACGGATGCTCATGTCGGATGTGAATAGATGGTGCCCCATCTGCATAGAGGAAAGCGAAAAAGAAAGAATCCCATTTGGTCAACTTTTATGGAAACTGCACGGCGTGTATGCATGTTACCGACATGGAATTAGGCTCTTGAGTCAATGTGGATGCGGTCAAGGCCGCCTATCAAGTGTTCAACAGGCAAAGCTGCTCCCTCACATCTGCAAGCATTGCGGTCGTTCCCTTGGAAAGGCGGATTCTGGCGCAATTATCCCGGCTCAGCCAGAGGACATTGTGCAGGCCAAATTGTTGGGAGAACTACTTGGCTCTGACCTTTTCTCGGGCGCTGGCCCCAAATACAAACATGGTGTTTCTCACTTTTTGAAGGCCGTAATTTGGCCCTTCGCTGATGGAAACATTCCCAAACTTGCAAGAACACTTGGTAAAGCGGATAGCGTAATCCATTACTGGATTCAAAACCACTGCAAGCTGTCGCTACCAAACGCGGTATTAATCGCAAGAACTTTCAGTTGTTCCATTCGAGATGTGCTTATTGGTGATGCATCTATGGCACAAGTCAGCAAGGAAATGGTTGAACGAAGCGAGATGCCCAAGGCGCCTCCTCCATCTCATGAGGAAATCCGTGCTTCGTTGGAGTCAATGCTTCGCGGGCCTTCTCCTGTCTCATTGGCTGAGGCGGCAAGACGAATCGGAGTCGATCGATCTGGGCTTACTCACAGCCATCCAGAGATTTGCAAAGAACTCACCTCCAGATGGAGAGAGGAGCGCCACCAAGAGAGCCTCGATCTTCATCGAGAGAAGGCAGAGGCATATCGGGATACGGCAAGGAAGATTGCAAAGAGCGGGATTCGTCCAACGCGGCGACGCGTGAGCGATCTCCTCAATGGCCAACATGTCGCATTCGATCCTCGCGATAGGGAAGCCTGCGACCGTGCATGCCAGGATGCGATGCTGGAATTTGGCCTCGACAGATGATCCCTGGTCAGCGACCAACAATGTTGCGCCGTTTCATCGAACAGAATCCATTGCGAGCCGGAAGCGAAGAATCCAACCTTGGTGCAATCCCCCCTATTGACACCTGCTGAATGCAGAAGGGGGAGCGTATGCAACTGGAACCAACCCTACGCCATGCCGAGATGGACGTGGAGACGGAAGCATGGCTGGCTGCAGGCCTAGAAGTGTTCGCCCACTTGCCGCCTTACCCATGGACCGAAGAACTACTCCAAGTTGGCCACCCCATTTGGGTGATTCCCGGAAGAGGCGCTTTTGTCATCCTCGACCTCTAGGCGCGAACCATAAGTTGTCGCCTCGTGCAGCGAACCATAAGCTGTCGTTCGCGACAACTTATGGTTTCGGGGCACAATGACTTCGGACGTTGTCGGAAGTCGCTCTGGTGGAGATGGCGGGAATTGAACCCGCGTCCAAGAAGTGCGGCGTGGAGGGTCGTCCACAGGCTTGTTCCGCTTTGGATGACCTCTACAGGGATGAGAGCGGACGACCCTGATCGAGGACTTGTCCCTGGATTTCAGCCGCCGTCAGGAGACGTCGCGATGGCCTATTCTGTTCCCTCCTTCGGCAGGCCGAAGCCACCCGTTGGAAGGTTTTACGAGCCCGCTACCAGAAGATCACGGGGACTCGCTCGATCCGCGATTAAGCGGCGAGGGCCAGTTCGAAGTTATCGTTGGCAGTTTTGTTTTGATCGGCTTGATAAGGGGGCCAACCGACCAACCCCCGCCTGCGCCTCACACCCCTGCAAACAACCTGTCGAAACCAGTCATCCCCAAGGTGTGTGCATTTCGCCAGGGTCCGAAAACCCGGGCATGGACGCCAAGTATGGCCGGGAGCCGCTCCAAGCTCAAGCGGCCTTGACGATGCGGGGGAACAGGATGTTGTTCTCCAGGTAGATGTGCCGAACCAGACTGCGGGCCAGCTCCTGGCATGCGGCGTAGAGCTTGCGCTGCAACGGAACGGCGTTCTCGGGCGGGACGAAACCGGCGGTCAGCTTGCGGATGCGCACCAGCAGGCCTGCGGCGGCATCATGTTCGTCCTGGAACAGCGTCACGGGTTCGAACAGTTCCTCCACATCCTGGACCTCGCGGCCCTGGACCTTGGCGAGGATGGCGGGAAACAGGGCGACTTCTTCTTCCTTCAGGTGGGCGCGCATCTCGGTACAGAAGAGATCCACTTCATCCCGAATGGCGTAGAGTTCGGGAATCCAATGGCCATCCTGGGAGGCAGCAGCCTCGGCAAGGTTCTCAAGCTCGGCCATGCCGTGACGAGTCTCCAGGTGGTAGTCCTCGAGCAGATGGCGAATCAAGGATTCCGTGGTCGCCGTCTCCCAGACGTCCAGGTCCTTGCGCTCAATTTCGCTCAGGCAAATCTCGTAGCTCATGGCATCCCTCGCACCCATATGGTGCCTGAATGAAGGCAGCGTTCCCTCCCCAGGAAATAAAGGGGAAGACATTCCCGCTACACTGTTGCCCCGGAGGCCTGATTGATCCGACACCGCGGGAACATCTTCATCCTGTCCGCCCCTTCGGGAACGGGCAAGTCCACGCTTGCAAAACGTTTGGTGCGGGACCTTTCGGATTTGATCTTTTCGATCTCATTCACCACCCGGAATCCGCGCCAGGGCGAGGTGGACGGCCAGGACTACTTCTTTGTGGACCGCCCGATCTTCGACGGGATGGTGGCCCAAAACGAACTGGCTGAATGGGTCGAGGTCTACGACAACCGCTACGGCACGGGCAAGGCATGGGTCCAAGAGAAGTTGGACGCGGGCGTGGACGTGCTGCTGGACATCGAGACCGTGGGGGCCAGGAACGTGAAGCAGGCGTTCCCGGACGCCATCATGATCTTCCTGCTGCCCCCCAGCGCTGATGAGTTGGCCAAGCGGCTGCGCGGGCGCGGCAAGGACTCGGAAGCGCAGATCCGGCTGCGCCTGGGCCACGCACGGCACGAGATGGAGCAGTTTCCGCACTACGACTACCTGGTCGTGAACGATGATCTGGAGCAGGCCTACCGCGAGCTGGAGTCCATCGTGCTGGCGGCGCGCTGCGCGCAGGCGCGGTCTTCCCGCCGGGCCAAGGGCATTCTGGAAACATTCGAGACGCCGCGATGAAAGCCGTATCTGGACAGAAAGCGATGCAGACCATGACGCAATTTGCCGGAAAGAATTGGATCTGGATGGTGGCGGTGGGCACCACGCTCACGTACGCGCCCCTGGCGGGACGCACCGGCGAGGAGCGCGCGCGGCAGCGCAGCCTGGACACCCTGGCCGAGGTCATGGGCGTCATCGAGAAGAGCACGGTGGAGCCTCCCACCCCCAAGCAGATCACCCACGCCTCCATCCAGGGCATGCTGCACACGCTGGATCCGCACTCGAACTACATGGACGAGACGGAATTCCGAACCCTGCGGGAGGACCAGCGCGGCACGTTCTTCGGCATCGGAAGCATCATCCAGCAGCAGCCGGATGGCATCGTGGTCATCAGCACGGTGCGCGGCGGCCCCTCCGATAAGGTCGGCATCCGCTCCGGCGACTACATCCGCGAAATCGACGGCAAGAGCACGGAAGGCTTCACCAGCAACCAGGCGGTGCAGAAGCTGCGCGGCGACAAGGGCACCGTGGTGGAAGTCTCCGTCCAGCGCCCCGGAACGCCGGATCTGATCCGCTTCAGCCTCACGCGCGCCGAGATCCCCTCCAATAGCGTCTCCTTCGCCTTCATGCTGACGCCCACCACGGGTTTCATCACCATCAAGGACTTCGGCGAGACGACCTCGGACGAATTCGAGCGGGCGGTGCGCAACCTCAAGGCGCAGGGGATGAAGGAACTGGTCATCGATCTGCGGCGCAACGGCGGCGGCATACTGGACGCCGCGCTGGGCATCTGCCGACAGATCCTGGGACCCAATGAACTGATCGTGAGCCAGAAGGGCCGCGACGGGCGGAACGTGGGCGAAACCCGCACCCCCAAAGGCATCTCCATTGATCCCTATCCCATCGTCGTGCTGATCGACCGCGGCACCGCCTCGGCCTCCGAGATCGTCTCCGGCGCCATCCAGGACCATGACCGCGGTCTGGTGGTGGGCCAGACGAGCTGGGGCAAAGGCCTGGTGCAAAGCGTCATGCCCATCGGCCGCTCGCGCGGGCTGGCGCTCACCACCGCCCGCTACTACACGCCGTCGGGCCGCTGCATCCAGCGCGACTACCAGCACGGCCTGGACGACTACTACCTGCCCGAAGAGGAAAAGGGCTCGGCCGCGACGCCCAAGGGGCCGCAGTACCGCACGGATCTGGGCCGAACCGTCTATGGCGGCGGCGGCATCACGCCCGACTACTACGCGGAAGAAGACAAGCTGGGCACCTTCGCCGTCAACCTGCGCGCCCGCTACGGCGTGTTCTTCAAGTTCGCGGTGATCGAGAAGGAGAAGCACGGCGTCAAGCCCCAGCAGGAACCCGACGACGCCCTGATGGCGCGCTTCAAGGCCTATCTGCAGGAGCAGAAGATCGCCTTCACGGACGCCGAGTGGAATGACGCGACGAACCAGAACGATATGCGCATCCAAATCGCCATGGAGATGCAGAACGTGGCCTTCGGCACCGAGGCGGGCTTCCGCTACCTCTGCGCCCGCAACGCCCAGGTAAAGAAGGCCCTGGAGGCCTTTGCCGAAGCCGAAAAGCTGCTGAAGAAGAAGCTGCTCACCTACAAGCCCCGGACGGACGAAACCATCGCCATGCGATAGGGATCGATTCCCGCCCCCTGCAAGGCACGAAGTGACCATGAGCCAAGCCGCATGGCATTAGGATTTCCCTATCTGGAGGATCCATGCGCCGCCTTGCCCTTCCATTCGCACTCGTCACGCTGACCCTGGTCGCCCAGCGCCCCATGCAGATCGGCGATCTCTATCGCACCCAGCGCGTGGCGGATCCGCAGATCGCCGCAAGCGGCGCGCGCGCGTGGCAGGTGGGCACGGTGGACATGGCGGCGAACCGCACCATGACGCGCATCTGGCTCCAGAAGCCGGGCGAAGCCGCCAAGGCGCTGGATCTGGGCACCGGCTACCAGAGCCGCCCGCGTTTCAGCCCCGATGGACAGAAACTGTCCTATCAGGCGGATGGCCAGATCTGGGTGCTGGATCTCACCAGTGGCGAGAAGCGCCAGATCAGCCATCTGAGCGGCGATAGCGAGGGCCAGGTCTGGAGTCCGGATGGACAGTACCTGGCGTTCACCAGCGTCACTGTGCCCTCGGGCAATGACGCCGAAAACGCGGCCTACCTGAAGCGCCTGAGCGAAACCAAGGTCAGCGCCCATCACGCCACGGCGCTGATGTTCCGCCACTGGAACGAATGGAAGGACGCCCAGCAGGTCAGCCATCTCTTTGTGGTGAAGGCCGATGGCACAAGCCAGCGCGACCTGACGCCGGGCTTCACGAACGACGTGCCCAATTTCGCGGGCTTGGCCAGCGGCGACGACTTCGCTTGGTCGCCCGATTCCAGGGCCATCGCCTTCGGATCCCATCCCGAACAGCACAAGGCCGTGAGCACCAACGGCGAGATCTTCGAGGTGAGCCTCGAAGGCGGCGCACCGCACATCCTGAGCGGCATGAACAAGGCCATGGACACGCAGCCGCGGTACTCGCCCGATGGCCGGTACCTGGCGTGGCGCGCCCAGCGGCGTCCCGGCTACGAATCCGATCAGTGGGAGATCTGGGTGCTGGATCACGCCACCCACGCGCTGCTGAAGACCACGCACCATTTCCACGAAAGCGTCGGCGATTTCGCCTGGGCCCAGAACGGCAACGGGTTTGATCTCGTCTTCGCGGCGGAGGCCAAGGGCTGGCGCGAACTCTACCGCTGGGATCTGAAGGCGGCCGCGCCCACGCAGCTCACGCACGGCCTGACGGTGGGGGAGTTCACCATCGCACCGGATGGCCGCAGCGCCCTGGCCAAACTCAGCACGCTGGCCACGCCGCCGGATCTCTACGACATCGACTTGGCCAGCGGCAAAGCCACGCGCGCCACCCACCACAACAAGGCCCTGGCCCAGGAGCTGGGCACGAACGAAGCCGAAGCCCTGTGGGTGAAGGGCCCCGACGGCGTGCCCGTCCACGCCTGGGTGCTCAAGCCCGCGAACTTTGACCCGGCGAAGAAATACCCCGTGGCCTTCGTCATCCACGGCGGCCCCCAGGGATCGAACGGCAACGAATGGCATCCCCGCTGGAACGGCCAGGCCTTCGCCGGCGCGGGCTTCTTCACCGTCATGCCCAATCCCCGCGGCTCGACGGGCTTCGGCCAGACCTTCACCGATGGCATCCGCGCCGACTGGAACGGCAAGGTGATGAAGGATCTGCTGGCCACCCTGGACGGCGCGCTGAAGAAGTATCCCAGCGCCGATCCCAAGCGCGTGGTGTGCCTGGGCGCCAGCTACGGCGGATACGCCACCAACTGGCTGGCGGGCCATCACCCCGAGCGCTTTGCCGCCTTCATCACCCACGCGGGCATCTGGAACCTGGAATCCATGCAGGTGGGCAGCGAAGAGCTGTGGTTCCCCACCTGGGAGTTCAAGGGCTGGCCCTGGCAGAGCCCGGAGAACCTGCAGCGCTGGCGCGCCCAGAGCCCCAGCACCGGCGCAGCCAAGCTCTCCAAGCCCCATCTCGTGATCCACGGCGAACAGGATTTCCGCGTGCCCGCGGGCGAGGCCTACCAGCTGTTCAACACCCTGCAGGTCCGCGGCATCCCCAGCGAGCTGATCATCTTCCCCGACGAGTGCCACTTCGTGCAGAAGCCGCAGAACTCGAAGTACTGGTACGAGTCCGTTCTCGGGTGGTGCAAGCGCTGGACGAAGTAGCCGGCTTTCGCGCTACAGCCCGTTCACGATGAGGATGGCCGGTTGGAAGCCCAGGGATGCAGCGTCCCTGGGCGTTTCCATTTCCCAGACGGCGATACGGTCGGCGTGAGGCTTCCAGAAATCCGGACGGGCCTTCAACTCGGAGAGCGGCAGGTGCAGCATCAGGTGCTCGGGCAGGTCGCTCAGAGCCTCTTCGTCCAAATCGGCGGCTTCATCGGCCTCCCACAGCAGGCCGCAGCGGGCCTCTGGGCACTCATTCCATAGCTGAAAGATTTCGCTTGGCTCGAAGCTGGAGAACAGCACGCGGTCCAGCGCGTCGGAGGCCTCCACCACGGCCAGGGCCTGGCGCCAGCCGGGTTCGCCCTTCAGTTCCACGTTCACAAGTTTGGCGGGCAGATCCAGCACATCGGATAGCCTGGGCACAGCCTCGCCGTTCTTCAGCCGGGGCAGATCGCAGGCTTTCAGCTTGCGCAGCACGCCGCCCGCCTGGGCCGTGCGGGCGAGGTCATCGTCGTGCAGGACCATGCACACGCCATCCTGGGTGGGCTGCACATCCAGTTCGAAGCCATCCATGCCCGCCTTGAGCGCCGCCTGGAAGGCTTCCAGGGAATTCTCCAAATGGGCGGAAGAAAGCCCGCGATGACCCAGTACCAGCGACATGAAACCTCCCAAAGCCTGTGCCGACACTTTAGCGCAAGGTCGCGACGGGCCATGGCATCAAGGGCAGGATCTCAGTGGGCCGCTGCAGAGACCGCCGGCGAGGTCAGCAGGCGGCGTCCTCCGGCAAGGCAGGCCTTGTGCGTGATGTGATGCTCGAATTCCGGGCGGAAGGCCTCCAGCGCGGATTGCACGGGGCCGATGGCGGCATCGCCCAGGGCGCACAGCGTCCGCAGGCCGATGCGCGGGGTCAGGCTCTCCAGCAGATCCAGATCCTCCATGCGCCCTTCGCCATGCTCGATGCGATCCAGCACCTTCATCATCCAGGCACAGCCTTCGCGGCAGGGCGTGCACTGGCCGCAGCTCTCGTGCGCGTAGAAGCGGGCGAGGCGCAGCACGGCCTGGACGATGCAGGTGTCCTCGTCCATCACGATGACGCCGCCGGAACCCGCCATGCTGCCGCGCTGGGCAAGGCTATCGAAATCCATGGGCACGTCGAACGCTGTCGCATCCAGCATCGGTGCGGAGCTTCCGCCGGGAATCACGGCCTTGATGGGACGCCCGGTGCGGCTGCCGCCCGCGAGATCGTTCAGCAGGAAAGCCAGCGGCAGGCCCAGGGGCAGTTCGTACAGTCCCGGCTTCTTCACATGGCCGGAGATGCCAAAGATGCGCGTGCCCGTGTTATTGAGCGCGCCGATGCGCGCGTAGGCTTCGCCACCCATGCGCAGGATCGGTGGGATCGCGGCCAGGGTCTCCACGTTATTCACCGTGGTGGGCTGGCCGTAGGCGCCGACCTGCGCCGGGAACGGGGGCTTCACGCGCGGCTCGCCGCGACGGCCTTCCAAAGAGTTCAGCAGGGCTGTTTCCTCGCCGCAGATGTAGGCGCCCGCGCCGCGATAGGTGAGCAGATCGAAGTCGAAGCCGCTGCCCAGGATGTTCTTCCCCAGGTAGCCCGCGGCCCGCGCCTCGTGGATCGCCGCGTCCAGCTTGTCCACCAGCCACTTGAACTCGCCGCGCACGTAGATGAATCCGGCTTTGCACTGCATGGCCCAGCCCGCGATCACCAGGCCTTCGATGAGCTGATGCGGGTTGAATTCGAGGATCGCGCGATCCTTGAAAGTGCCCGGCTCGCCTTCATCGGCGTTGCACACGATGTAGCGCGTGTGCCGTTTTTCGGGCGTATCCTTGGGCATGAAGGACCACTTCTGGCCAGTGAAGAAACCCGCCCCGCCGCGGCCCCGCAGCTGGCTGGCCTTCACCTCGGCGATGATGGCGGCGGGTTCACGCTTGAGCGCATCGCGCAGGGCGATATAGCCCTCGTGCTTGCGCTCGTAGATCTCGCGATGCCAGTTCTCGAAATCCCCCGCACCGCGCAACATCAGGTTGGGAAACAGATCGGAGCCAAAGCCCTCGAAGGTGTAGAAGTCCGGTCCGGCTACGCGAGACATCATTCCCCCCACGCCTTGCGCTCGCCGCGACGGCACGCGTCCAGGATCGCATCCACGCCCACCTCGTCCACGAAATCCTCGTAGGCGTCATAGTTCACCTGCACACAGGGACCGCTGCCGCAGGAGGCCAGGCATTCCACCTCCTCCACGCTGAAGAGCCCGTCCGGTGTGGGTCCATCCCCGGGCTTGGCGCCCGTGCGCTCGACGACCTTCTCCAGCACCTGCGCCGCGCCATTCAACGCGCAGCAGACATTGGTGCAGACCTGGATGTGGTATTTCCCGACGGGCTGCTTCTGGAACATCGTGTAGAAGGTCGCCACGCCGAAGATATGGGATTCGGGAATACCCAGCACCCGCGCCGTTTCGCGCATGGCGGAGAGGCTTACGAATCCGAAATCCTTCTGGGCCACGTAGAGCGCGGGCAGCGTGGCGGCGAGGGGATCTGGATACCGCTGCGCCAGGGCGCGGATTTCCGCTTCGGCCTCGGGACTCAGAACCCTGCGCTCGCTGTCAGGCCGTCGTTGGCCAGGCGCCAGACCGCTTGGGGAGGTCTCGACGGGATCGGAGTTGGAAGCTGCGGTCATACGGACACCCTGTAGGGATCGAGTGGGGCCAGTCTATCCCAGGAATGACAAGGGCGACCCCATGGAGTCGCCCGCAAAAGTGGAACCCACAAGCTGGGATGCCAATCAGAGCTTGGTGTGGCTGCCGTCGCAATAGGGAGCATCTTCGGTGTGCTTGCACATGCAGATGGCGACCGTCTGTTTCTCGCCGACCTCGAACTTCACGGGCCGCAAATCCGTGGGCCGATGGCTGCCATCACAGAAACCGCCCTTGGTCGAAAGCCCGCAGGCACACCAGTGATAGGTGCCTGGTTCCAGATCCAGAACCAACGGCTTGTTGTCTGCGATCTTGGGTTCGCTCATGGCGCTGCTCCTTGTGTGCGATTGGTAATCAACACCAATTATCGACATTCACTGCCGAAAGTTTCATATTTCAATAAAATATTTTCAGTCAATCCTCACCGCTTCAATCTCCAAGGCGATCGCCACCTCCTCGCCGATGACGCCGGGATAGCCCTTGATGCCGTAATCGCTGCGATTGAGGGTGAGGGTGCCCTCGAACCCGATGCGGTAATCATTGGAAGGCCCCCTGGCTCCGCCCAGGGCGGTCATGGGGATGACGATCCGGCGCGTGACACCATGCATGGTGAAATCGCCTGTCACCTCGAGCTTTCCCTTGGCCACCTCGCGCACGGCCACGCTGCGGAAGGAAAGGAAGGGGAACTTGTCCACGTCAAAGAAATCAGCGTTGCGCAGGTGCTTGTCTCGCGCCTCGTTGTCCGTGTTGATGCTGGCGGATTCGATGTTCACCTCCACCGACGAAGCCGCGAGACGGGCCTCGTCCAGGCGGATCACCCCCTGGAATCGCGTGAAGCGGCCCGAAACCTTTGATAGGCCCAGGTGCCGGACCTTGAAACTCACTTCCGAATGGATGGGGTCAATCTTGTAGGTATCCGCTGCCGCCACGGAAACCCCCAAGGCGAACAGGGCCCCAAGAGCGATTTTGGTAAACAAATACGACAAACGCATGGCAAACCCCTTTCGCGAGATCTGCCGTTTCGGATGCATGGAACCCAACAGGCGTCACAACACCTGTCGAATGGAGTAATACGAGGCCGCCTCTGACTTACGAGGGCTGCACGCAGACTTCCGCACCTTTCTCCGAAAACTCGCGCGCCTTCTCCGACATCCCGGCCTCCAGGGCCGCTTCGTCGTTCAGGCCATGACTCGATGCGTAGTCGCGAACATCCTGCGTAATCCTCTCGGTATCGCCAGAGGCGATACCGAGGCCGCCTCTGACTTACGAGGGCTGCACGTAGACTTCCGCGCCTTTCTCCGAAAACTCGCGCGCCTTCTCCGACATCCCGGCCTCCAGGGCCGCTT
>DAOPYE010000046.1:13600-19507 GCA_035352715.1 Holophaga sp.
CCTTTCTCCGAAAACTCGCGCGCCTTCTCCGACATCCCGGCCTCCAGGGCCGCTTCGTCGTTCAGGCCATGACTCGATGCGTAGTCGCGAACATCCTGCGTAATCTTCATCGAGCAGAAGTGGGGGCCGCACATGGAGCAGAAGTGGGCGACCTTGGCGCCTTCGGTGGGCAGGGTCTCGTCGTGGAATTCGCGAGCGGTGTCGGGGTCCATCGCCAGATTGAACTGATCCTCCCAGCGGAACTCGAAGCGGGCCTTGCTCATGGCGTCATCCCAACTCCGCGCGCCCGGATGGCCCTTCGCGATATCGGCGGCGTGGGCGGCGATCTTGTAGGCGATGACGCCGTCCTTCACGTCCTTCTTGTTGGGCAGGCCCAGGTGCTCTTTCGGCGTCACGTAGCAAAGCATGGCCGTGCCCATCCATCCGATCATGGCGGCCCCGATGGCGCTGGTGATGTGGTCGTAGCCCGGCGCGACATCCGTGGTCAAGGGCCCCAGGGTGTAGAACGGCGCCTCGTGACAGGACTTCAACTGGCGATCCATGTTCTCTTGGATCAGGTGCATGGGCACATGGCCGGGGCCTTCGATGAAGACCTGGACATCGTGCTTCCACGCGAGCTTGGTCAGCTCGCCCAGCGTATCCAGTTCGCCGAACTGCGCTTCGTCATTGGCATCCGCAAGGCTGCCGGGCCGCAGGCCGTCGCCCAGGGAAAACGCCACGTCGTAGCTCTTGAGGATTTCGCAGATGTCCTCGAAATGCGTGTAGAGGAAGTTTTCCTTGTGATGCGCGAGGCACCACTTCGCCAGGATGCTGCCACCGCGGCTGACGATGCCCGTCGTGCGCTTGGCCGTCAACGGCACATGGCGCAGAAGCACGCCCGCGTGGATCGTGAAGTAGTCCACGCCCTGCTCGCACTGTTCGATGAGGGTGTCGCGGAAGATCTCCCAGGTCAGATCCTCGGCCTTGCCGTTCACCTTCTCCAGGGCCTGATAGATGGGCACGGTGCCAATGGGGACGGGGCTGTTGCGCAGGATCCATTCGCGGGTTTCGTGGATGTTGTCGCCCGTGCTGAGATCCATCACCGTGTCCGCGCCCCAGCGGATGGACCAGGCCATCTTCTCGACCTCTTCCTCGATGGAGGAGGCCACGGCGCTGTTGCCGATGTTCGCGTTGATCTTCACCAGGAACTTGCGCCCGATGATCATGGGTTCGGCTTCGGGATGGTTGATGTTGGCCGAAATCACCGCGCGGCCTCGCGCCACCTCGTCCCGCACGAACTCGGGCGTGATGAAGCTGTTGATGCCAGCGGCCTCGCGCCCCAGGTTCTCGCGAATGGCGACGAATTCCATCTCGGGCGTGACGATGCCCTGGCGGGCGTAGTGCATCTGGGTGACGTTCTTCCCGTGCTTGGCCCGAAGCGGCTTGCGCTCGGCGTGAAAGCGGATGGCGTCAAGCTCGGGATCCCGCTCGCGCAGCTTGCGGTACAGGCTGGTAGCGCCGGGCAGCTCCTCCACATCGCCGCGCTCCATGATCCAGGGCAGGCGCAGGGCTGGAAGCCCCTTGGCTAGATCGATCTCCGCGTTGGGGTCCGTATAGGGGCCCGATGTGTCGTAGAGCGTGACCGGCGGGTTGGCCTGCAGGAATCCATCGGGCTGGCGCGTGGGCTGAAGGCTGACGCGGCGGAAGGGGACCTTCACGCCTGCCTGGGACCCGGAGACATAGATCTTCTCTGAAGCAGGAAAGGGCTTGCGGCAGGACTCCAGCACGGTTTCACGCGTGGACGGGGATGCATGATCGGACATGAAGACTCCGGACTTTCAGGGCAAGACTTTTGGACGAGGCGTCCGCGTCGGTAATCGTTTAGTCTACTCTCGGGTTCTGGAGGTTCCACTTCTCACGCCATAACCGCCAGCCAACGATGAAAGATCAAAGCCCTCGACAGGGCGGAGCCGATCATGAGTGATCCCAAACCAAAGCGTGCGACCCAGCCGATTCCCGACCAGCTCATCCAGATCGCCCATGAGCAGGAGGGCGGCGCTGAGCGCGTCATCTCCCAGATCGAAGTCGCCCAGAACAGTTTTGAAGAAATCCAGAATCTGGCCCGCCAGTGCAACGAACTGGTCTCCCGCATGGTTCCCCCCTCGCCCGCCCTGGATGAACTCATCGCGCGCCTGGAAGAGATCACGACCCATGCGGACAATGGGATCTACAACATCCAAGGCGTCTACGATCTCTTCCAGTACCAGGACATCGTCCGCCAGAAGCTGGAAAAGGTTGGGCATCGGCTCATCGATGTCTCCGAGTACATCCTGACGAATCTCTGCCCCGCCGAGGAAACCACCAAGCACGCGCCGTCGGGCCGGGACATCCTCTCGCGGGAAGCCCAGGCGCCCGACAGGGCCAAGGATGAAGCGGACGCGGTGATTGCGGAATTTTTCGCGAAGCTCCGTTCCAACAAACCCACTCCGTAGATGCTATCTTTCCCTGATCGCCGGTGAGGCCGGATAAGGAGCTTCGGGGATGAAGGTTTTGAGAATGCTAGGAGCGGCTGTACTCGCAACCAGCCTGCTTTCAGCTCAGATTCCCGAGGATCCGGTTCTCAAGGCGCACGGGGAGAAAGCCCTCACCCAAGGGGTCTCCAACGGCGATCTGCCTCCCGTGCCCCGTGGTGTTAGCGAGCCGCCGCCCCTGCCGCCGCCCGAATCCAATCCCAAGGATGTCAAGGGCTACCGCGCATCCCGAAGGCAGGCCGTGGCCGCCAAGCGGCGGGGCAAGGGCAAACTCAAGGCCAAGGTCGCCAAGAAGGGCCGCGCCTCCCGGGAAAGTCGAGCCGAAAACGCCTCCACGGCCAAGGCCGTGGGAGGAAAGGCGAAACATGCCCGCGCCTCGAAAAAATCCGCCCCCAGCAAGAAGGCAAGGAGAAAGAAGTGAGCATCAAGCGTATCGGAATCCTCACCTCCGGCGGCGACGCGCCGGGCATGAACGCCGCCATCCGCGGCACGGTGCGCCAGGCCTCGGCCCTGGGCATCGACACCTACGGCATCTATCGCGGCTACCAGGGCCTTGTGGATCAGGAATGGCGACCGCTCACCCCCCGCGGTTGTTCGAACATCATTCAGCACGGCGGCACCATCCTGAATACCGCCCGCTGTCAGGCCTGGAAGGTCAAGGCCGTTCGCGCCCAGGCCGCTGAAGACCTGAAGAATGCCGGCGTGGACGCCCTGGTGGTCATCGGCGGCGACGGCAGCTTCACGGGCGCCAATCTGCTGTTCGAGGAGCACGGCATCCCCACGGCGGGCATTCCCGGCACCATCGATAACGACCTGCCGGGCACCGACCGCACGCTGGGCTTTGACACGGCCCTGAACACTGCGGTCCAGGCCATCGACAAGATCCGCGACACGGCCAACGCCCACGAGCGCGTCTTCCTGGTGGAAGTCATGGGACGCGCCTCCGGCATGCTGGCGGTCCACACCGCCATCGCCTGCGGCGCCGAAGCCGTGCTGTATCCCGAATCGGGGGACGATTCCTACGAGACCGTCGTCTCGAAGCTGCGGGCCGGCTGGGAACACGGCAAGCGCTCCTCCATCATCGTCATCGCCGAGGGTGATCAGCTTGGCAATGCCTACACCGTCGGCGAACGCCTGCGCCAGGCCTACAACCTGGATCTGCGCGTCTCCGTGCTGGGCCACGTACAGCGCGGGGGCAGCCCCACGGCCATGGACCGGATCTGGGGCAGCCGCTGGGGCTCCGAAGCCGTGCGACGCCTGCACGCAGGCGAGGGTGGATTCTACCTGGGCGCCCAGGGATGCGACCTCGTCTCCATCCCGCTGGCCCGCATCCACGATCCCAAGCCCGCCCCCGCGAAAGAATTGACCGATCTCGTGGACGTGCTCTCGCGATAGGCTGATAGCGATCGCGTAGGAGACGAAATGGGGGATTCCACGATGCCCGAACGGGTTGCTGTCGTCATGGCCGGGGGCCAGGGCACACGATTCTGGCCCAGATCCCGGCGTCTCCGCCCCAAACAGTTCCTGGCGATGACCGGGACGGAATCGCTGCTCCACCAGACGGTGGCGCGGCTCCGTCCCCGCTTCGCGCCCGAGAACGTCTACATCCTCACCACCACCGAGCTCGCCGAGGAAACACGACGGCTGCTACCCGAACTGCCCGCCGAAAATGTGCTGGCCGAGCCCGAGGGCCGCAACACCGCGCCCTGTCTGGCCCTGGCCCTGGTGCTGCTGGAGCGCAAGCACCCTGGCGCGGTGATGTCAGTGCTTTCGGCGGATCACTGGATCGGCGATCCAGAGCTCTTCATGGATGATCTCGAGACGGCGGCGAAGCACGCCGCCGTGGAAGGCGATCTGGTCACCTTCGGCATCCGCCCCGCCCATCCCGATACGGGTTTCGGCTACATCGAGACCGAAGGCGAAGGCCCGGTGCTCAAGGCCGCGGCCTTCCGCGAGAAGCCTCCCATCGAGACGGCGATCCAGTATGTCGCCTCGGGCCGTCACTACTGGAACGCGGGCATGTTCGTCTGGTCCCTGGCGACCTTCCGCAAGGAACTGCTGGCCCATTCCCCCGAACTGCTGGCCCCGCTGGACGCCTGGATCGCCTCGGGTGCCGCCGCGGACGCGCTTCCCGTTGCCTACGGCCAGCTTCCCAAGCTTTCCATCGACTACGCGCTGATGGAGAAATCGGCGCGCGTATCCGTGGTGCCCGCGCGCTTTCGCTGGTCCGACGTGGGCTCCTGGCCCGCCGTTGCGGAATTTCTGGAACCCGACGCCAGCGGCAACGTCAGCCAGGGCGACACGCTGATCCTGGACAGCGCGCGATGCGCGTTCTTCGGAGGCCGCAAGCTCATCGCCGCCGCAGGCGTCGAGGATCTCATCGTGGTGGATGAGGCCGACGCCCTGCTGATCTGTCGGCGGGATCACGCCCAGGATGTGAAGCGCATCGTGGATCGCCTGAAGGCGATGGGACGAGAAGAACTGCTGTGAGCGTTATGCCGTTCAAATGGCTTCTGCCCGCGCTGGCCTGCTGCGCCCTGGGCGCTGAATCCCCGGAGGCCATCCTCCGCCAGGCGGATCGCCTGCGCTACCCCTGGCCCAGCTTCACCATGGAGGCCTCGATCCAGGACGGGAAGGTCCAGCAGCGTTGGCTGGTGCGCGTGCGCGAAAACAGCGACGCCCGCGTGGAGGGGCTTTCGCCCAAGGAGAAGGACCGCACCGTGCTGCTTCTGGGGGATGACATGTGGCTGCTGCTGCCCGGCACGCGCAAGCCCATCAAGGTCTCGCCCCAGCAGCGGCTCCTGGGCGCGGCCGCGGGCGGCGATATCGCCCATGCCCGCTTTGCCGAGGATTACCGCGTCACCGCCGAGCATGCCGAGACGCTGGAGAACGGCCGCTCCGCGCGCCGGTTCGAGCTTCAGGCCCGCAAGCCCTCCATCAGCTATCGCACCGCCACGCTCTGGACCACCCCGGAAGGATCACCCCTTCGGGCCGAGTATTTTCTGGCGTCCGGCAAGCTGGCCCGAAAGGTCCGCTTCGGCCCCGCCCAGACCGTCCACGGCGTGCGCGCGCTCTCAAGCCTTTCCATCGAAGAGCCCTCCGGCCGACGCGCGGAACTCCTGTTCGAGAACTGGCGCCCCGTTCCCCTGGATCCGACCCGCTTCGTCCTGCCCCCGATCAAGTAGACGTTCCTGGCGAAGCCATCGCTCCAGCGCTACACTGTGCCCGAGGTGCCCCGCAAGGGGCTTCCCGCCACCATTTTTCTCACCTCTTGAAACCAGCTCCCATATGGGAGTTCCTGCCCCAAACGCCCCACCAAACAATCCATCCAAACAATCCCACACGAAACGCCCCTGCCTCGGGGCGTTTCACTGTACATAAACGAATATTCGCGAAC
>DAOPYE010000047.1:0-19392 GCA_035352715.1 Holophaga sp.
TGCGCCTGGCGACCTTGACCACCCGCCCGTCCTTCCGCGTCTTGTGGACGGTGGCTTAGTCGAGATCCTGGTGGATGACCTGCTCGGGAGCCCTCGGGCGCCCAGGCTTGGCGAAAGCCCATGCCGTAGAGCTTGGATGGATGGGCCGCAAGAAATGCCTCTAGGTCCCGCAAGCTCTCCCGCCAGGTGAGCTGCGCGAAGGCCATGGCCCGAAAGTGTTCGGTACATGGAAAGGTCCGAATGCCGCGATTCCCGCCATGTCGCGCCACGATCCGGTCAAAGGTGGTCCACGGAACCCAGGCCATCAATTGCGCGAACAGCGTCTTTCCCCAGTTCATCGGCGCCCCCTACACCATCCTGGGCAGAGGGTGCAAACGCCGATTCAAATCGACACCACGCTTCGGCGCGAAGAAATGCCCACGGGGCTTAGCTATTCTGCGGTGAGGTTCAGAGGGAACCGGACACTCGTGATGCAACATATAGATCACACATGATTGTTCATGAAACCGTTCGCATCCTCGCACCCTTTCTGCCAATGTAGGGGCATCCAAATCAGCTTCGAGACGGGGAGGACACGGCTTTGATCGCGGTATGGCTGGGCAGAAGCGCCATCCAGGCGGCCTCGACGGTTTCGTGGATGCAAAGCCCGTGGTTCATGGTCGGTTCGAGCCTGGCGCTCGTGGGTTCGGTGCTGGAACTGTTCCACCTCCGCACGCGCTATCTCCGGAAGCGCCAGATCGTCCTGAAGAACACGGTGGCCGAGCGCACCCGCGTGCTGCAGGAAGAGATCCAGGAGCGCATCCGCGTGGAGCAGGCGCTGAATCTCTACAAGACAGAGCTTGAAAAGCTGGTCGCCCATCGCACGGCCGAGCTGCTTCAGGCCAACGAATGCCTGGAGCGCGAAATCGCCGAGCGCCGCCAGGGGGAAGAAGCCCTGCGGCAAAGCGAGGACCGCTACCGGCGCTTCTTCGAGGAAGACCTGGCCGGCGCGTTCATCGCCAATGCCAATGGCAGCCTGCTGGCATGCAACCCCTCGTTCGCGCGCATCATCGGCCTCTCCACGCCCCAGGCCGCGCCGGGATTCAATCTGCTCGGCCTCTTCCGCAGCCCCAAGGCCGTGAGCCAGCTCATGGCGACCCTGAAGACGGATGGCAAGGCCCTGGGCTGGGAATTCGAATTGGAGCGGACCAATGGTCGGCCCCTGCACATCCTGGCCAACATCATCGGCGAATTCACCCCGGACGGACACCTGAACGAACTCAAGGGCTACGTGCTGGACACTACCGAGCGCAAGGATGTGGAAGAACAGCTTCGTCAGTCCCAGAAGATGGAGGCCATCGGCAAACTGGCGGGCGGCGTGGCCCACGACTTCAACAACCTTCTGACCGCCATCATCGGATGCAGCGAACTGCTGCTGGAGGCCCCGGAAGATCCCGAACTGACCTGCTCCATGGCCCGGGAGATCCGCGACGCGGGCGACCGCGCGGGCGCCCTCACGCGGCACCTGCTGGCCTTCAGCCGCCGCCAGGTGCTCAAGCCGCAGGAACTGGACCTCAACGAAATCGTGGTTCCCATGGAAAAGATGCTTCGCCGGATCATCGGCGAGCACATCCTGCTGGTGATGGCTCCCTGCCCCAAGGTACTGCTGGTCAAGGCGGATCCCACCCAGATGGAACAGGTGCTATTGAACCTGGTGGTGAACGCGCGGGACGCGATGCCCAAGGGCGGGACACTCACCATCGAAACCAGCGCGATCTGCCTGGACGAAGCCTACGCCCACACACACATCGACGTGACCCCCGGAAACTACGTGCGTCTTACCATCCACGACACGGGCATGGGAATCCCCGCCTCCATCCAGCCCCACATCTTCGATCCATTCTTCACCACCAAGACCCAGGACAAAGGCACGGGACTGGGGCTTTCCACTGTCTACGGCATCGTCCGCCAAAGCAATGGGCACATCACCTTCTCGACCGAAGAAGGGCGCGGCACCGCCTTCCATGTGGATCTGCCCTGCGCCACGCTCTCACAGGACTGCCTGGAGCAGAACCCGCAGCCCATGACCAGCGCCTCCAGATGCCAGGAGACCATCCTGCTGGCGGAAGACGATGAACAGGTTCGCCGCCTCGCCTGCCAGAGCCTGAAGCGCTCGGGCTACCGCGTGCTGGAGGCTTCCGGCGGATACGAAGCGCAGGCCATCTCGGTGGATGAAGCCCATACCATCCAACTGCTGCTCACCGATCTGGTGATGCCGGGCATGAATGGCCGGGAGCTGGCCGAGAAACTGTGCGATGAAAGGCCTGAACTGAAGGTGCTGTTCATGTCGGGCTACACGGACGATGTATTGAGCGATATGGGCGAACTGAACCAGAACGTGGACCTGATCGACAAGCCGTTCACGCCCGCCACGCTGCTTCAGCGCGTACGGACCGCGCTGGACAGCTGAATCACGCCCGCCAGGCGGCGCAGGCCTTCGTCTGCGCGTTCGGGCGAGGCATGGCTGAAGTTCAGGCGTGCCCAACCGAGTTCGGGATCGGAAGCAAAGCAGTGTTCGCCGGGCAGGAATGCAACGCCTTCCGCCATGGCCCTGGGTGCGATCGGACGCAGATCCAGCCCGGGCGCCAGATGCGCCCAGAAGAACAGCCCCCCGTCGGGCGCCGTCCACCGCGCATCAGGGAAATGACGATGCAGAGAATCGGCAAAGGCATCGCGTTTTTCGCGGTAGCGCGAACGTAGTGCATCCAGGCGCTGGGGGCGGTTCGGGTCTTCCAGATCCGCGAGGGCCAGGGCCTGGGAGAGCCGTGAGGAATGCAGATCCGCCGCCTGCTTCAGGCGCTCCAGGAAGGGGAACAGCTCCTCCGAGCATGCCAGCCAACCCAGCCGGATGCCCGGCAGATAGGACTTGGAGAATGACCCCAGCAGGATCCACGGACTTCTTTTCAGCCGGGCGCAGATGGGACGCGGTGGCGTCACACCGAACCCGATCTCTCCATAGGGATCGTCCTCCACCAACACCAGGCTGTCGCCCTCTCCATTCCGGGCGTCGACCGCCTGCGCGAAGGCGTCCCGCGCCTCATCGCTCCACAGAGCGCCTGTGGGATTCTGGAAACTGGGAATCAGGTAGGCGACGCGCGCCTGGGTTTTGGACACATGCTGTCCAATCCATTCGGGGTCCGGTCCGGCATGCCCAATGGAGATCCCGTCGAACTGCGCCCCGAAGAGGCCGAACACCTGGAGTGCCGAGATGTAGGTCGGAGATTCGCACAGGACGGATGTGCCTGGATCCACCAGCAGCTTGGCCGCGAGGTCCAGTCCCTGCTGTGAGCCGTTGGTGATCAGCACTCGAGAAGCCGGACAGTGCACCCCTCTCGCTTCGAGATGCTCGGAGATCCTCTGCCTCAGGCGATCCTCGCCTTCGGTGCGGCTGTACTGTTTCCAGCCTTCGGGCATCACGGTCGGCGTCGGCATGGCCTCCTCGGCCGGAAGCCCCCCCGCCAGACTGATGATCTCCCTTCCCGCGGCAGCGGCGAGGATCTCGCGCACCGGCGATGGCTTGAGACGGGAAATGCGTTCAGACAAGACGGGAACCATGGGTCCACCTCCTAGACCAGGACAACTTTATTGACCCATATTGCGGGACGTGGTGATAAAGGTCAAGGCCATGGACCCATCTCGCGAGGAAGAACTCAACCAGGCGCTGGAGCTATTCTTCTTCGCCTTTCGCGCCTTCACCGCCGGCCCCGACCGCACGCTGGAAGCCAAGGGCCTGCAGCGGGTGCACCACCGCATCCTCTACTTCGTGGGGCGCAATTCCGATATTTCCGTCAACGGGCTGCTCGGCATCCTGGGCGTCAGCAAGCAGGCGCTGAACGCTCCGCTGCGCCAGTTATTGGAAATGCACCTGGTGGAAAGCCGCATTTCTTCCGTGGATCGCCGGGTGCGGCAACTGCGCCTGACGACCGAGGGCGCCAAGCTGGAATCGGCGCTATCCAATTCCCAGCGGAAGCTCATGGACAAAGCCTTCCAGCGGCTCGGCCGAGATGCCGAGACCGCCTGGAGGCAATTGATGGAACTGGTGGCCGAGCGCTGAATCGTTACGGGATGAGCGCCTTGAGGATCGGCTCGGTCCAGTGGTCCTTGTCGATGTCGTAAAGGATGAAGTCCGAATCGAACTGCCAGTAGGACCAGGCCCATCCCAGGGATTCGGCCGTGCGGGCCACGTGGGCGGTGTAGCGCACACGATCGGGCATGGCGGCCTTGTCATAAGCGCCAAACTCGCCGAGGAAAAGCGGACGGCGATGGGCACGACCCCAGGCATCCGCAACCTTGAAGTCCTCCAGGACCTTCAGCTTCTCGGCCTCGGTGCCCCAGGTGATCCCCGAAAGCTTGGTGTATTCCTTCGCCCAGTAGGCGCCCTGATGCGTGAACTCCATGGGCGCGTAGTAGTGGACCGTCACAATCAGGTTCCGGTCGTTCTCGGGAAGCTGCAGCTTGTCGAGAAAGCCAATGGCGTTCCAGTTGGCGGGACCGACGATCACCGTGCGCGTGGGATTGGTCTCACGGATGATGCCCAGGCATTCAACGAGGTACTGGTTCCAGATCTCGGGCGTCACCTTTCCGTTGGGTTCGTTGAGGATCTCGAAGAACACATCCGAGGACGCATCCTTGAGATGCGGCGCCACCTGTTTCCAGAAGGCCACGAGCTTGGGATAGAGCGCGGCCCCCTCGTTGCCCATCTCCACGAAGTTGTGCTGGTCGATGATGACGGCCAGGCCGTTCGCCCTTGCGTGTTTCACGACCCAGTCCAGGCGATTGAACCACGCGGGCGAAAGCTGGTTGTTGCGATCCATGAAGGCGAAGGCCTGCAGGTCCACGCGCACATGGTTAAAGCCCGCCTGAGCCAGAAGCTTGAAGTGCTTTTCCTGGAAGCGGCCCTTCGAGGCATCGGACCAGATCGGATCGTAGCCCAGGATGTTGGTGCCGCGCCCCAGGCGCTTGATCTGCGCGAAGGCATCTGGCGCGACAGCCCCCTGGGATGCATGTGCCGCGCCTTCCTGGGCGGCGGGCTGGGCTGCCGGCCGAGTTGCTGGCGATGGTGCCGTCGACTGGGCATTCGCCACGATGGAAAGCATCAAGGCCGCAAGGCCGGCCAAGATGTGATGTCGGGGAAGTGTTCTCGTAAACATGGCCCCAGGGTACGAGGTTGCGATTCGGACCACAATCGGGTTGTGCAGAAGGCCCGAACTTCAATCCTTGATGCGGCTGTCCTGCCTCAACACATGGATGAGCGCCTGGGCGGGAAGGCTCAGTTCACGGGACCGCTGATGACACAGCGCCAGGGTCTTGCGGTGCGCGCTTTGGATGGACAGCGCTGTCAAACCATCCCCGGCCTCCAGTGCGTAGTCGGGAAGAATGCCAGCCCCCAGGCCTGCGCGGACCATGGCCTTCTGCACCGAAACGCTTCCGACTTCCAGCACCCGCCGGGGGTGCAGCCCCTTGGATGCCACCATCTCGTCAAAGGCCCGGCGCGTGGCCGATTCGCGCGTGAGCAGAACCAGCGGCATGGCACACAGCGCGCCGACGCTGATGCTTTCCGTACCCACCGGCAGCTGGCTGGGAGCGAAGACCGCGACATGGTGGTAGTGCAGCAGGGGCTCGAGCTCCAGCTTGGGATTGCGCAACGGCAGCAGCACGAAACCCAGCTCGCAGGCCCCGCGCTCCACCAGATTCGCGATGCCCGGCGTCACGCCCTCCTCGATGCGAATGCGGACTTTTGGACAGTTCTTGGCAAATCGTCCCAGCAAGGGCGCAAGGTAGTGGCAGGCCACCGTATCCGACGCCGCCAGCACCAGCTCGCCGCTGGGGCCTTCCGTCTCGCTGCCGATATCCTTCAGGCCGCGCAGTTCGCCGAGGATCCGCGTGGCGCGGACCCTAAGTTCCTCGCCATGTTCTGTCGGCTGGACTCCGCGCGAGGTCCGCTCCAGCAAGCGGAAGCCCAGCTGCTCTTCCAGTGCCTGGATCTGCCGCGAGATGGCGGGCTGCGTGCGAAAAAGCCGCACGGCGGCGCGGCTGAGGTTCTGCTCTTCGCAGACGACAAGGAAGGTTTCGAGGTGTTGGAGATCCACGGCGTGCCAAAACGTGCGTGTCATGCGTCACGCGCATGACGTGAATAGGTATTATGAATTGGCTAGACGATCAAAGGGAGATTAAGTTGGATCCCTCGAGGCCAATGTCGAACCGCCTGTTTCTCAGCTTGAGGTGACCATGAAACTCAATATTCTCGTGCTTCCCGGCGATGGCATCGGTGTGGAAATCACCGCTGAAGCCGTCAAGGTGCTCAAGGTCGTGACCTCGGCTTTCGGCCATGAGCTGAACCTCAGCGAAGGACTCATCGGCGGTGCCAGCCTGGACGCCACCGGCGAGCCTTTGACTCAATCGACCATCGAGGCCGCCAACGCCGCCGACGCGGTGCTGATGGGCGCAGTGGGCACTCCGAAATACGACAACGCGCCTTCCGACAAGCGCCCCGAGAAGGGCCTGCTGGGCATCCGCAAGGCCATGGGCGTCTTCGCCAACCTGCGCCCGGTGAAGGCCTATCCCGCGCTCGCCAGCGCCTCGCCCCTGAAGGAAAGCCGCATCAACGGCACCGATCTGTTGATCCTGCGCGAACTGACCGGTGGCCTCTACTTCGGCCAGCCCCGCGGCATCGAAGGCGAGGGCAAGGCCCGCCACGGCTTCAACACCATGACCTACAACTACGAAGAGATCGAGCGCATCACGCGCATGGCCTTCGAACTGGCCCGCAAGCGCCGCAAGAAGGTCACCAATGTGGACAAGGCCAATGTTCTGGAGACCAGCCAGCTCTGGCGCGCCATCGTGCTGGAGATCGCCAAGGACTACCCCGATGTCGAGCTGGACCACCTCTACGTGGATAACGCCGCCATGCAGCTCATCCTGCGCCCCAGCGCCTTCGACGTGATCCTCACCGAGAACCTGTTCGGCGACATCATCAGCGACGAGGCGGCGGTCATCGGCGGCTCCATCGGCCTGCTGCCCTCCGGCTCTCTGGGCGCCCCCCGCGCCAACGGCACCCTGCCCGGCCTCTACGAGCCCATCCACGGCTCGGCGCCGGATATCGCCGGCAAGGGCATCGCCAATCCGCTGGGCACCATCGGCTCCGTCGCCGCCATGCTGGATTGGAGCTTCGGCCTGAAGGCGGAAGCCAAGGTCATCACCGACGCCATAGACTTCGTCATCGCCAACGGCCCCACCACGCCCGATCTGCTGGGCGGCAAGGGCACCACGTCTTCCGTCGGCGACGCCGTGGCCGCCAAGGCTGCGGAATTGGCGAAGAAGTAAAAAACAACTGATCTACCACCAAGGGCACGAAGGAGGCACCAAGGCCACCAAGAAAAGAAAAAAGACATTTTCTTGTTTTTGATTTTCTTGGTGCCCTTGGTGATTTTGATCTTTTCTTGGTGCCCTTGGTGGTAAAAAAAGGATTCAGCCCATGACCCAAAAAACGCTCTACGACAAGATCTGGGAATCCCATGTGGTGGCCCAGCGCGAGGGCGAGCCTGCGCTGCTCTACGTGGATCTGCAATTGGCCCACGAGGTCACCAGCCCCCAGGCTTTTGACGGCCTGCGTGCGCGCGGCCTCAAGATCCGCCGCCCCGATCGCCACATCATGACCATCGATCACAGCATCCCGACGACGGATCGCAGCAAGCCCATCGCTGATCCCATCGCCGCCAAGCAGATCGATCAGATGAAGCTGAACTGCGCCGAATTCGGCGTGCCCCTCATGACGCCCGGCACCGGCCACAACGGCGTGGTGCACGTGTTCAGCCCCGAGCTGGGCCTCATCCAGCCCGGCATGACGCTGGTGTGCGGCGATAGCCACACGGCCACCCACGGCGCATTCGGCGTGCTCGCGTTCGGGATTGGAACCAGCCAGGTGGAGATGGTGATGGCCACGCAGTGCCTGCTGCAGCACCGCAGCAAGAACCTGCGCGTGAACGTCACGGGCACGCTCAAGCCCGGCGTCACCGCCAAGGACATCATCCTGGCTCTCATCGCCCAGATCGGCGTGGGCGGCGGCACCGGCTGCGTCATCGAATACACCGGCGAAGCCATCCGCAGCCTGTCCATGGAAGGCCGCATGACGATCTCGAACATGAGCATCGAAGCCGGTGCCCGCGCAGGCCTCATCGCGCCGGATCAGGTCACCTTCGACTACCTGAAGGGCCGCCAGTTTGCGCCCAAGGGTTCGGAATGGGACGCCGCCGTGGCGAAGTGGAAGACCTTTGTCACCGACGAGGGCGCGGTCTTCGATAAGGACGTGACCATCGATGGCTCCAGCCTCGAGCCCATGATCACCTACGGCACCAACCCCGCCATGGGCATTCCCGTCACCGGCAGCGTTCCCGACCCCGCCAGCCTGCCCACCGGCGTCGAGCGCGACGGTCTGGTGAAGGCCCTGACCTACATGGGCATGGAAGCAGGCAAGCCCATCATCGGCCATCCCGTGGACGTGGTCTTCGTGGGCAGCTGCACCAACGGCCGCATCGAGGATCTTCGCGCCGCCGCGAGCATCCTCAAGGGCCGCAAGGTGAGCCCCAAGACCCGCACCCTGATCGTGCCCGGCAGCGAAGTGGTGAAGAAGGAAGCCGAAGCTGAAGGCCTCGACAAGATCTTCACCGAGGCGGGCGCCGAGTGGCGCGAGCCCGGATGCTCGATGTGCCTGGCCATGAACGGTGACATGCTGCAGCCCGGCCAAGTCTGCGTGGGCACCAGCAACCGCAACTTCGAGGGCCGCATGGGCCCCGGCGGCCGCACCCTGCTGGCCAGCCCCATCACCGCCGCCGCCAGCGCCATCGCCGGTGCCGTGGCCGATCCCCGGAGGTTCGCATGAAGCCTTTCACGACCTTTGAAAGCGCCATCGCCGTGCTGCCCGTGGACAACATCGACACGGACCAGATCATCCCCGCGCGCTTCCTGAAGACCACCACCAAGGCCGGTCTGGGCCTGAATGTCTTTGCCGACTGGCGCTGCGAAAAGGACGGCACGGCCAAGGCCGATTTCCCACTGAATCAGCCTGCCGCACAGGGGGCGGAAGTCCTGATCGCCGGCGACAACTTCGGCTGCGGCAGCTCCCGCGAGCACGCGCCCTGGGCGCTGACCGATGGCGGTTTCCGCGCCGTGGTCTCGACCTCGTTTGCCGATATCTTCTACGGCAACAGCCTGAAGAACGGCCTGCTGCCCATCAAGGTCAGCGCCGAAGTCCACCAAAAGCTCCTGGCGAGCGGCAGTGGCGCCAAGGTGAAGGTGGATCTCGAGAACCAGACGCTCACACTGCCCGATGGCACGACGACGACCTTCCCCGTCGACGCTTTCCCCAAGCGCTGCATGCTGCTAGGCGTAGATGAGTTGGGCTACCTGCTGCAGTTCGAGCAGGAGATCGCCGCCTACGAGACCACGCACACCGCCACCTACGACACGCGCACGGTGTTCGCCAAGTAGCAGTCACCTTTCCCAAAAAACGTCCATCGCCCCCTTCGCGATGGACGTTTTTTGGTTCTTCACGTATCTGCGAGGTAATGAGGTTGCCAGCAGGCTTCCTGGGAATCTGTGTTTGTCGAGAACGCAGAACAGGGAGGCACGCTGCCTATGGATCAAGTTATGGTCCAACTGGAGGGATGGGAAGGCGCGTGGCAATTATTGTTTGAGAATATGGATGGCGATTCGGGAGAACGCGAAAAGTGTTCCGGAAATAACGCCGATGATCAACCATGGCCACGTGTTGGCATGGAGCAATTCATCGATGGCCCCCTTGATTTCGCAATCCAGGGGAGCGTGTGGATCGAACTCGATTTCGAGTGCGTTGTGGTAAGTGGCCAGCCGTGCTTCGCATTCTTCCCTGGTCTTGAAGTGGATACCAACGGATCCCGGAGACAGTCGATTCACGACGCTGGGCGTGGCTTCGTAGGCTTGACCCAGATGGGAGAATTCCACCTTGATCCGCAACACCTGACAGGACTCCAACTTGTAATGATCGTGGCCTGATCCACCAGGAACCTTTTTCAGGATCTGCATTTCCTGGATTTCGGAATCCAGGAGTTGCGCTGGAGCCGTCTTGCATCGTTTCTTCCAGTCCATGGCGACGAGTCGGCGGGAAAGCCAATTGATACTTGCGATCAGGAGGATGACCAACAGGAACATCGCCGAAAGCGAATTCACCAGAACTTCCATGCGGCCGGTCTGGAAATGCTGCGCCGCCTGACCGACATGGCGATGAACGAAGCCTCCGAAAACTGCAACGGACTCATTGCCAAACATGTTCGAGAACTCTGTTGTTGCGCCGAACACCCCGATGACGAAAGCGCCGGCAGCGATGAGCAGCGCCAGGATCATGAGGAGGTTGGTCGCGAGAAATGACGGAGCCCTAAGGCGTTTGCCCGGATAGGGATCGATGAACGTGACCCGCTTGAAGGGACCGTTGATTCGTCGCTTTTGAAGCGTCAAGGCGATCGTCTGAAGTTTCAAGGTGATCTCGCTTGTTCGGGATGGATCTCGCATGCGAGATTCGACGCCCTGGGCGGCGGGTTGGCCGCATGCGTAAAAGCAGCGGGGCCGAGGTCAGCCCACGCTGCGAATGCATTATCCCTTGGGATTGTCTAGATCAGCGCCGATGCTCGTTGTCACGGCGTCGGCGTTCGTCGTCTTGACGGCGATGCTCGTCACCTCGACGCTGACGTTCATCATCTCGACGTTGGCGTTCGGCGTCCCGACGCTGACGCTCCACATCCTGGCGTTGACGTTCGCGATCCATAGCCTGGCGTCGATGTTCCTCGTCCCTGCGTCGACGCTCTTCGTCCTGGCGTCTGCGGTCCTCATCACGGCGGCGTTCGGCTTCGCGCCGGTCATGTGCGCGTTCCCGATGTTCTTCCCGCCGAGCCTCTTCGCGGTGCCAGTTCCGGTAGTGGCCCATGGGCATGCGCATCAAGGGAGGCGGCACGGCGCGGGGCTGGACCCAGGCGAACCGGGCGCGCGGATTACGGGCCCGGTACCAGCCGTCCGGCCTGCGGCACCAGTACCATCCACCGCGAAAGAAGACTTCCTCGGGAATCCCCTCCACCACCTGAACGCCGGGCTGAACCACCACGAGATGAGGCGCGATCGGCAGTTGGATATCAATACCGATGCTCACCTGTGCATGAGCGACGGAAGAACATACGGGCAAGGCAGCGATCAAAAGAAGGTGATGGATTTTCACGGGCGGCACCTCGGAACGGGTTTGCGTCCAGTATGGCACTTGGTTAGTCGGATCGGTGGCGCGTTGAAAAACATCCCAACAAGCAGCAACTCATGAACCTGTCCTGGAACCCATCGCAACAAATCTCGCCCTTCAGAAAGAAATGCTCGCTATTTCCCCGAACTCAGCGCAAAGTTATGAGAAGTGGAAGTCACAACGTGTGATCTTCTCCGCCGGGCCAGTCTTCGTCTCGACAAGCTCCAAGCGCAACACATCGAGACAAGATTATGTAGGTCAGCAACATGGCACAAGGCACCGTTAAGTGGTTCAACGCTGAAAAGGGCTTCGGCTTCATCACCCCTGATGGAGGCGGCGCGGATCTCTTCGTTCATCACACCTCCATCCAGATGTCGGGCTTCAAGTCCCTCGACGAGAACCAGCGCGTCAGCTTCGAAGTGGGCCAGGGACAGAAGGGTCCCCAGGCGACCAACGTCGCCAAGATCTGAACAGCGCAAGGCTGATGCAGCCCACCACCTCTGTGTGGTGGGCTCTTTTCATACCAGGATGGATGTGTTCAAGCCGAACTATCAGCGAGACAAGCGGCAGCGCGATCTCGCGCGCCAGCAGAAGCAGGAAGAGAAACGCCAGAAGAAGCTCGTGAAGGATCCGAATACGGATTCCCCAGAGGCATCGCCGGAGGCCTTACCTCTGGAAGCCCCGGAAGGCGCGTCCCAGGACGATCAGTAATCCAGGCAAGGGGAAGCGGGGCGTATGCCCCCGCGGGCTTGCGTTAGGCTGACGATAGGCAATCGGTGGGCGTTTCCATCACCCCACACGTTCAAGCCATCACGTTTCAAGCCTCACGCTCCGAGCCATCACGTTCCATGGATGTTCCCATCGCCACGCCCAGCCGCCCTCGATCTCTGTCCCCTGCTTCTCATGACAACACCCCCTACAGCCCCGGCCAGCGCTGGGTGAGCGAACGGGAGCCCGAGCTTGGACTCGGCACCATTCAGGGCGTCGGCGCCCGACGGGTAAGCGTGACCTTTCCCGCCTCCGGCGAGACCCGCGAGTACGTTCGGGAGGGCGCGCCGCTTCGGCGCGTGGCCTTCCGGGTGGGCGAACGCCTGCGGGATGCGGGAAACCAGCCGCTGACCGTCGACGCCGTAATCGAACAAAACGGCCTGCTGCACTATCGCTGCGGGGACCGGGAGCTGTGCGAGACCGAACTGAGCGGCACCCTCAGCTTCAGCGGCCCGCTGGATCGCTTTCGCCTGGGACAGGCGGACACGCCGCAGGTCTTCGATCTGCGGTTCGCGGCCCTGAGACACCAAAGCCGCCAGCGGAAATCCCCCATCCGGGGGTTCCAGGGCGGACGGATCGATCTCCTTCCGCACCAGCTCAGCATCGCCTCCGAAGTCAGCGCGCGCCTCGCGCCTCGCGTCCTGCTGGCAGACGAAGTGGGGCTGGGCAAGACCATCGAGGCCGGCCTCATCCTGCACCGCCTGCTGCTCAGCGGCCGCGCCCAGCGGGCCCTGATCCTGGTGCCCGAATCCCTCATCCACCAGTGGTTCCTGGAACTCCTGCGCCGCTTCAATCTCTGGTTCAGCATCTACGACGAAGCGAGATGCGCGGCCATCGAAGCCGGTCCAACCGAGGCCAATCCCTTTCTGGAGGATCAGCGGGTGATCTGCCCGGTGGGGCTGTTCACCGAGCACCCCCAGCGGCGCCAGCAGGCCCTGGAGGCGGGATGGGATCTGGTGATCGTCGACGAGGCCCATCACCTGGCCTGGTCGCCCGAGGGCGCCAGCGCAGCCTATGCGGTGGTGGAGGCCCTGGGACAGCGCGTCCCCGGACTGCTGCTGCTCACCGCCACGCCGGAACAGCTGGGGATGGCCAGCCACTTTGCGCGCCTGCGCCTGCTGGATCCTGATCGCTTCCATGATCTCGACGCCTTCCTGCGCGAATCGAACAGCTACCGGGAACTGGCGGATCTCGCCGAACGCCTGGAGGGCGGGCACACGCTGGAAGCCCTCGAAATCACGCGTCTGGCCCGCATCCTTTCGGAACCGGAGGCGCAGATCCGATCGCAACTGGAGGCAGGGGATCCCGCCGCCCGCCAAGCCTGGATCGACGCGATGCTGGATCAGCACGGCACAGGGCGCGTGATGTTCCGCAATACGCGCGCCACGGTGGCTGGCTTCCCCAAGCGCATCCCGCACCTCTACCCGCTGGCGTCGCAAGAACCCTTGAACAAAACCCTGCTCAAGGAATGGATCGCCGATGCGAAGGCGGAAACCAGCTTCCGTCCGGATTTCTCGCAGGATCCGCGCATCGCGTGGCTGGCGGGCCAGCTCCACGAGCTGGGCCAGGAGAAAGTGCTGCTCATCTGCCGCACCCGGCGCAAGGCCGAAGCCATCGCCGCCGCGCTAAAGCAACAGCTCACCGTCAAGATGGCGGTCTTCCACGAAGGCCTGACGCTGATCCAGCGGGATCGCGGCGCGGCTTGGTTCGCCGAACCCAACGGCGCGCGGCTGCTGATCTGCTCGGAGATCGGCAGTGAGGGGCGCAACTTCCAGTTCGCCCATCACCTGGTTCTTTTCGATCTGCCTCTGGATCCCGGCCTGCTTGAACAGCGCATGGGCCGCCTCGACCGCATCGGGCAGCGCGCGGATATCCAGATCCACGTGCCCTATGTGCTGGGCTCTCCCCAGGCGCTCCTGGCGCGCTGGTACCACGAGGGCCTCAATGCCTTTGCTGAAAACCTGCAGGGCGGACGCGAGCTGCTGGATCGCTTCGCGCCCCGACTCATGGCCCTCGCCCAGGAATGCGCCACGGACCGGGAAGAAGTGGAACGGGCGATGACAGCCCTGATCGCCGAAACCCAGGCCGCCCGAAGCGAGGTGGCCACGCGCCTGGAACGCGGGCGCGACCGCCTGCTGGAGCGGAACTCCTTCCGGCCAAAGCGGGCCGCCCAGCTCATCCAGGAGATCCGCCTGCAGGACGACCGGCGACTCCTGGAGGATTTCCTGCTGGCCGTGCTGGAGCTCTTTTTCATCGATGTCGATGAGATCGCCCCCCGGACCTACCACATCGGTTCTACGGAACTGCTGGCGGACGCACTGCCGGGGCTGGGCCCCGATGGCCTTACCGTCACCTGCGACCGCGCGCGCGCCCTGGCCCGCGAGGATCTGCAGTTCCTGACCTGGGATCACCCGCTGATCACCGGCGCGCTGGATCTGCTGCTGGGTTCCGACCCGGGCAGCACCAGCTTCGCCAGTTGGCCCGACGATCAGGCTTCCGGCCTGTATCTGGAGGCCATCTACGTGCTGGAGTGCGTGGCTCCCCCGTCGTTGCACGCGGATCGCTTCCTGCCGCCCACCCCCGTGCGCGTGATGGTGAACCATCGGGGCCAGGATGTGGGAGACACCCTCCCGCCCCGCGCCCTGGCCAAGCTGCTGAAAGCCCCCGAAAGCCGGGCGTTCCTCGAACAGCCCGAGCTGCGCGAGACCCTGCTCCCGCGTCTGGTCGAACGAACCCAGCGCCTAGCGGACCTGAAGCTGGAGCGCTCCATCGCCCAGGCCCGCCAGGACATGAACGCCGAGCTGGAACCCGAAATCGCGCGGCTGTGCGATCTGCAGAAGGTCAATCCCAGCGTGCGCGACGAGGAAATCGCCCTGCTCCGACATCAGCACGAAGCCCTGGCCCAACACCTCGGCGAAGCGCGGCTGCGTCTGGACGCCCTGCGCTTGATCCACCGCGGTCCCCAGACGCGCCTACCCTGAAGTTGCGGTTTTTCCTTTGGAGGATCCATGGCGACCCTCGGCATCCTGAACGATTTGAAGATCCTGCGCCTGATGCCGGAAGGGGCCATCCTGGCTGGAGGCCCGGATGGAGACCTGAACGGCGAACTGCTGCTGCCGCTCCGGCAGGTGCCCCGGGGCTGTGCCATCGGCGAAACATTGAAGGTGTTCGTCTACCTGGATGGGGACGGCCACCCGATCGCCACCACGCAAAAGCCCCTGGCTCAGCGCGGCGAGGTGGCGAACCTGAAGATCGTGTCCACGAACAGGGCCGGCGCCCTGCTGGCCTGGGGCCTGCCGAGCGATCTCTTCCTGCCCTGGAAAGAGGTAAAGCACGAGCTGCGCTCGCGGATCCAGGAAGGCCAGAAGGTGCTGGTCATGCTGTTTGCCGATGACGACGGCTGGATCACGGCCTCCACCCGCCTGAATGATTTTCTGAGCGACGAGGCCGAGGGCTTCCAGGAAGGCGACAAAGTCTCCCTGGTGATCGGAGACCGCACCGATATTGGCGTTCGCGTCATCGTCAACCATCGCTTCTGGGGGCTGATCCACGAAAGCGATATCTTCGGCCGCCTCACGCGCGGCGAGATGCGGGATGGCTACATCAAGGCGCTGCGCATGGATCACAAGTTGAATATCGCCCTCACCCCGCCGGGATACGCCAAGGTCGACGCCCTCTCCCAGCGCGTGCTCGATGCCCTGAAACGACATGGCGGCTTCCTGCCCGTGACGGACAAGAGCACGCCGGAGGCCATCGCCGAGCGTTTCGGCATCAGCAAGAAGGCCTTCAAACAGACCATCGGCTCGCTCTACAAGGCCCGGCGCATCACCATCGAAGCCGAGGGCATCCGCCTGGCGGAAACCCCGAATCCACGCGCCTAGGAACCAAATTCAAGCAGCTCACCCGAGGACCCCATGCTCTTCAAGCCCAACCACAGCCTCTCCCTGCTTCAAGGCAAGCTCGACACGATCGAGGGCCGTTCCGTGTTGATCGGTCTCGACGGAGCGATCCTCAAACCCGGCGACGTGGCCTTCGTGGTGCCCGACGACGAAGGCCAGGCCGCGACCATTCAGGCGGCGGGGTACTCGATCCACACCCCCATGTCCATGCACCTGGGGAAAGGCGCGACGGCCATTTGAAAGCGCTTCAGCACAGGCTCCGGTAGAGCTGCTCGACCTTCTGACGCGCCCAGGGCGTGCGGCGCAGGAACTTGAGGCTGGACGAGATGCTCGGATCCAGATTGAAGCAACGGATCTCGATGCGCCGACCCAGCTCCTCCCATCCGAAGTGATCCACCAGGCGCGTCAGGATCTGCTCCAGCGTGACGCCATGCAGCGGATCGGTAGCGCGGGTATCAACCATGGAAGCATCCTCAGGGCAGAGCAGCCTGCCGCCCCCATGGTCCCACGAGACGTGGCCTCCCCCAAAAGCGCTCCATGTGCGGTCGGGGCGAGATCAGGATAAGGCGAGGCCCAGGCCCAGCAGCACGCCGTAGACCAGCTCGAGCCGCCCCGTGGCCCGCAGCACGGGCAGCAGGGTCTTTCCCGTGGCGCTGCTGAGGACGATACGCAGCGGGGCGATGGCAAGAGGCAGGGCCAGGAAGGCGAGCGCCGCCCACGCGTGGCCCCAAAGGATGGGGATCACCGCGAGCCACGCCACGGCGATCAGGGCCGCAAAGAAGGCGCGGGTGCGGGCCTCTCCCAGACGCACGGCCAGCGTCCGCTTGCCCGCGAGCGTATCGGTGGGGATATCCCGCAGATTGTTGGCCACCAGGATCGCGCAGGCCAGAGCGCCGACGCCGATGGCCGCGCACAGGGCTGCGGGCGAGACTCGACCGGCCTGGGTGTAGGTCGTGCCCAGCACCGCCACCAGCAGTGACACCAGCTCTCAAGAGTAGCTCGTTGTAGGTGGTGATGGCTTCCACCCATGCTGCAGGGGGTTCAGTGCTGATAGATGCTTGGGGTTGAGGCTTGGCCTCATCGCCGTTCTCAACGGTGGCCAGGAACTCATCGGCCGTGCCCATCCAGATCGGCGGCACCCACATGAGCCCACAGCGTTGGGAATACTCATCCGGGCGGCTATCCCAGATGAACTTCTGAAGCTCGTCATCCCAGCGGGCTTCCACCGTTGGCACCAACTGGGCGTTGAGGTTGCGCGCGCTGGAGCCCAGCCCGCCGGGGACGATCTTCTGGATCTTGCCGGTTTCCTTGGAGTGAGCGCCACGCTTCCTGATAACCGGCAGCGTCTATACAAGGTGGCAAGGGGGGTTCTCATGGGACTTGCCCCTCGCTGTCCTTCTTGGTCGTTGGGGTTTTGAGGCAGACGGACGTGCGATCGGCTTTCGCTGCGAGGATCTGTTCCGGCAGCGTCCCGGCCTCAGCCAGCTTCTTGAGCTCCGTCTTGTTCAGCTCGGGATCGGCCTGCCGCCAGAGCGCATCAGGCAGTTCAAAGAACTGGGTGCCCGGCTTGAGGTCAAAGGACCATGTGCTGCGGGTTTGCGTGTAGAGCGTGCCGGCCACGGTCTTGATCTTCCCTGTGATCTTCAGGGGCTCGGCCATCAAGTCGCCCAGCCGTTCGGCTGCGTTCTCAAAGGACTTGGCGATCGCGCTGCAGCGAGCAGCTTCCTCCTGGAAGACCTTCGCCTGGGCTGCGGCCGTAGCGGCGTGGATCTCCAGGTTCCGCTTGGCGAGACCTGCAGCCTCCAGCTTCTCTTTGCTGGCGGTGATGAACAACTCGAAGCCCTGGCACAAGCGGCCAGGGCGACGGTGGATGGCGAAGTGAATTACCGCCAGGAAAGCGGCTGGAAGATTCGGAACCGCGGGATTTATTAAGAGGCCGTGTCTGGGGTGAATGATTGGTTAGGCTGTCGGCCTGATTAAATTGAAAATAGCGAACACGCAAAGTGATAAAAGCGCGATCACAAAAGATATAACCAAAAGCCGCACAGCCCAGGAATGCGATTTTGGAGCTGGGTAGTAATTATTGTTTGAAAGGAATTCAGATGTCGCAGTATCTCCGAAATCTAATCTCATGGCTTGTATGCGACGGGCTGCGGCCAGGGGTACGGAATATTCTGCCCGGAGAGCAAATAGACCGAGAGCAATACTGGATCCTAGTCCAATCCAGCAGACCGCAAGAGCCCAAGGAATTCTTGGGTGCCTTGGAAGGTAATGGCCTTGAAGTGCAATCAGAGCTGTTAAAGCGCCAGTAGAGAGGGTTACGATATGACGTATCCAATCAAAATACGGTTTCCCGTGATTGTTGATATGACGGGTTTGAATATCATCAAGTGTAACCAGTTTTCGTTCGGGTTCAGTCATCGAGGAGCCTAACGGAAGCAGTTAACCGGCCCCGCCGGCGACTGAATGTTGAGCGGAGAAGAGGAATCAGAGCCGCGAGATGTGGGACTTGATCGTGCCGGTTGGGTCCGAGTTGAACGACGGGTTTATGGTGTTTGATTTAAATGCTTACAAGTCTGGAATAAACTCCAGGGTGTGAGTCTGGGATTGAAATTGCACCACATAATTTCGAGTAGAAGGATTCAGAACTAACCCAGCCAATAACTGCATAGGCATATCCATCTTCTCTCATTGACATAAGGCTTGAAGTGACAAGTTCTCGGGCGACGCCTCGACCTCGCCATTCTTTGGTTACTCCTAAAGGACCAAGCATGCCTTTTGCTGTGCCATTCCAACAACAAAAACCAATGATTTTTTTATCCTTAACTGCAATGTAACAAGTAGTAGGTTGTTGTGATAAGGCGAGTTCACACTCTCACACCCATCCCGGGCAAACATCACTAAAGTGTTCTTGAACATATTTGGTAATCAGGTGTTTGTCTAGAGCCATTGCTCGCTTAATAAATATTCCGTCTCTTTCTATTACTTTCCTGTTTTGCGCATCCTGAATGTCATATAACTTAACAAGCATGTCCGTCATCTTTGGCTCCTTTTGTCGGGGTTAATTTGTAAATAACACCACCATGTTGAGTCTGCCATTCACAATGATCGAGCTGACGAAAGCCGTTAACTGAACCAGCAGCCAGCTGGGGCTGGAAAATCGGGACGATTGAATAGGGACTCGACACTGGATGTTGGGTCCGGTGTGGGCGGCTACCTTGAATGGATCGGGTGAAAAGGGGCTTGAGTTGTTTGTTGGTTTTGGAGGGTATAGTCTTGGAGCTCGGCTTGGTGATGTGATGGGTGAGATTCTTTCAGAGACTGAGTATATTGCTGTCAGCTTTGATGATCATGATTTTTCTGATCAGGTGGCAGTTCGGGTGATGTCACCTAATCATTGCGAATGAGCCAAGCTGGCCTATCTTGACCTTT
>DAOPYE010000048.1:0-19380 GCA_035352715.1 Holophaga sp.
CCGATGGCGCGATCTGGCTCGACGCCCGCGCCGCCAGCTATGACGACGGCGTCATTCGCGCCGAACCCGACATTTCCACTTCATCCGCCGAGGCTACACCATGAATTCGCGCGAACGCCTTCTGGCCATGCTCGATGGCCGGCCCGTCGACCTGAGCCTGGGGCCAAAACAGGATCCGACGCCGCGCCCGGCCAGAACCATCGGATGATCAAAAGGCACGATCTTACGCTGGCCCACCACATCGGCCAGCGGCACGGGCTGACAGACGCCGCCGCGATAGGCAACCATGACGTTGTAGGTGCCTTCGGCCAGCAGCTCGGCAGCCTTGGCGCCCAGCAGCGTGCAAAGCGCACGGTCAAAGGCGGTGGGGATGCCACCACGCTGCACGTGCCCCAGCGAGGTCACCCGGGCCTCGACGCCCGTCAGATCCTGAAGCTGGCGCGCCAGGCGCGAGGCCATGGGCTCCTGCACCACATGGTAGGCCACCTGTTCGTGATCCACGGTACGCACTTTCAAGGGCTGCTCCGCGCGGGCTTCATCCACGCCGGATTCCTTGAGGCCATGCGCGTCCATCGCCTCGGTAGATTCCCCTTTCTGCTTCTTACGCTCTTTCTCCTTGGCCTTCTCCTTCTTGCGGATCTCGGAAGCTTCGGCTTCAGCCTGGTTCATCGCGCCTTCGGCCACGGCGATGATGGAGAAGCGCTTGCCACTGCGGCGGCGGTCCATCAGGTAATCCCCGATGGTCTCAAGCTGGTAGGGGATTTCCGGGATCAGGATCACGTCGGCCCCGCCCGCCAACCCCGACTGCAGCGTGAGCCAGCCCGCGCGATGGCCCATGATTTCGCAGACGATCATGCGATGGTGGCTGGTGGCCGTCGTGTGCAGCCGATCGATGGCCTCGGTGGCGATGGAGACCGCCGTATCGAAGCCGAACGACATCTCGGTGCCGAAGACATCGTTATCGATGGTCTTGGGCAGGGTCATGACATTGATTCCGCCCTTCTGCCACAGGCGGTAGGCGTTCTTCGCGGTGCCGCCCCCGCCCAGGCACACCAGGCACTCGATCTGGTGCCGGCGGGCGTTTTCCACGGCGACATCGGTCATATCCAGCAGCTTGCCGCCCATGGGCATCTGGTGGGGCTTGTCCCGGCTGGTGCCCAGGATCGTGCCACCCCGCGTGAGCAGCCCCGAGACATCCAGATCGTTCAGGGGCGCCATGCGGTTCTCGACCAGCCCCCGGAAACCGTCTTGGATGCCGATGACCTTCATGCCGTAGTGGGTCATGGCCATTTTCGCGATGGCGCGGATGGCGGCGTTGAGGCCCGGACAATCCCCGCCGGAAGTGAGAATCCCGATGCAGCGCGTCTTCGATTTCGCCATGGCACACCTCCGGCCTTCAGGGTATCGGGCCGCTGGCCGCTGCGCTGAAACCCAGGCCCACAAAAACATTTAGGCATACTGGAGGCATGAAAGGTCGCTTCGCGCCATCGCCCACGGGCGTTCTCCATCTTGGCAATCTCCGCACGGCCCTGGCCTCCTGGCTGTCCGCCCGGGCCCAGAACGGCGAATGGATCATCCGCATGGAGGATGTCGATGGCCCCCGCTCGCACCCCGAGCTGGGCCTGGCCCAGTTGCGGGATCTGGAAGCCCTGGGCCTCATCAGCGATGCGCCCATCCTGTGGCAATCCCAGCGCACGCAGGCCTACCAGTCGGCGTTGGATGCGCTGGATGCGCGCGGCCAGATCTACGGCTGCACCTGCACGCGAAAGGATTTGGCCGCCATGGCGTCGGCCCCCCACGCCGAAGACGGCTTGAAGCCCTATCCCGGCCGTTGCCGCGACCGCCATCTTCCCGGCGCGGCGCAGCGGTTCCGTCTGCCAGAGGGTGAGATCCAATGGAACGATCTCCTGCTGGGCGAACAGCGCGACGACCCGGCCCAGCTCACGGGGGACCCGCTGCTGCATCGCCGCGACGGCTGCTTCGCCTACCACCTGGCCGTGGTGCTGGATGACGGCTTTCAGGGCGTGACCGAGGTCGTCCGTGGCCGCGATCTGCGCAGCGTCACCGCCACGCAGATCCGGCTGCAGGAAGCCCTGGATCTCCCCCAGCCCCGCTACGCCCACGTGGGCATGGTCACGGCACCCGATGGCGCGCGCCTCGGCAAGCGCGATGGCGCTTTGGGGCTGGCGGCCTTGACGGCCCATGGCCTTGCCCTGCCGGAAATCCTTGGATGGCTGGGCTGGAGCCTGGGCTGTCTGGATCGCCCAGCGCCCTGCGCCGCCCGGGAACTGGTGGGCACCTTCGCCTGGGCGCGCGTGCCAGCGGGCGATATCCCGGTGCCGGTAGACTGGATTTGAATCACGTGCCTGAAAGGATGCCCATGGGCCTTCGCAAGCGATGCATGACGGGCTTCATCGCCTGGACACTCGCCCAAGTCGGCACCGCCTTCGCCCAGGAAGCACCGGCAGAACCTCCAGCCGTTCCGGCACAAGCGACAAAGGATGTAGACGCCCTGCCAGAGCTGCCGCAGCGCTTCCTCGGCAATGCGGTCTCTGTCCTCGGCGCGCCTGCATCATGGGATTCCAAGGATTGGGGACACTTTGCCCTGGCCGTCGGAGTCGTGGTCGGAACGGCGGTGGCCCTGGACCGCCCGGTGCAGGACGCCTTCCAGCGCAATCGAACGGAGGGACGCGACAAGGTCGCCCGCAAGCTGGAGAACTTTGGGTCCAGCTACGCCATCGCCACCGCCGGGGGCTTCTATCTCGCGGGACTGGTCGGAGGCGATTCCGAGGCCCGCGCCACAGGCGTGGACGCGATTTCCGCGAGCCTCATCACCGGTGCGATCATCGTCCCCGCCTTGAAGCACGCCATCGGACGCGCCCGGCCCGATGAGCAGCAAGGCCCCAGCTTCTTCAAGCCCTCGCTCCATGGCGATGCATCCTTTCCATCGGGGCACACCACCGAAGCTTTCACCGTGGCATCCGTCATCGCCGCGCATTACGAGAACATCTGGGTGCAAGGCGCGGCCTACGGCTTGGCGTCCCTGACGGGGCTCGCGCGGCTGGAGCAGAACGGCCACTACGCCTCGGATGTCGTGGCGGGTGCGCTGATCGGCATCACCGTCGGTCGGGCCGTGACGCGGATGAACCAGCGCCAGCGCGCCTCACAACATTCAAAGTTCCAGGCGTTCTTTGTGCCGGATATCCGCCCGGGCGGCTACCGCGGCCTTCAGGCCGGTGTGGTGTTCTGATCCCGCTTGGGTAGCGCGAGAGTCCCCGCCGCCAGGCCCAGCGCCGCCAGCACCCGCAGGAACAGCATCTGGTTCGATACGCGCCGAGCGCGCTCGAAGGCACCACGCTCGGGATGATCCGCGTCGAGCGATGCGACGGATCCGTGGGCGAGGACTTCCTGCATGCGCGGCCCCGTGATGGCCACGCTGGCAAAGCACATCAGCAGCGCGGCGAGCGCCCCTGCGCTCCAGAGCCGCAGCGGGCCGATGCCCTCTTCCTTGAACTCCAGCAGCCAACGGGATCCGTAGACAACCAGCAGCGCAAGCCCGAAGACGATGAACGCAACCAGATCCAGGCGCTTGAGCAGGACGCCCCGCAGTCGCCAGGCGAGATCCGAACCCGGCAGTTGCGCGAACGCCGCGGGCACCACAAGGCCGATGAACGCCAGCGCCGCGCCCGCCCACAGCAACAGCAATGCCGCGGCCGCAGCATCCAGACGAGCCAGTTGTTTTTCATTCATGCATGACCCCGGCGACGAAGGCAAAGATGAAGCCTCAGTAGCTCCATTCATTGTAAGGGATGCCGTTCTCGCCCACATCCGTGCTGGCGCTGCGGATGCGCCAGATGCCCACTTCGGCGTCCGGATTATCCGGATCGGGCGCCTCGTTCTCGGACTGCCAGGTATCCCGCGAGCGCGTCATGGGATCCTCGGGAATCTGGCGCAGGTAGCCCGCCTCGCGCAGCTGATTAATGCCGGTCGGGTAGCGGCCGCGATCGGCCTTGTACTGCTCCAGCGCGTGATTGAGCTGAAAGAGATCCTCGCGCAGCACCGCTTCGCGGGCGGCCTTGGTCTGGCGGCGATAGCCCACGATGCCCACCGTCGCGAGCAGCGCGAGGATGGTCATGACCGTAAGCAGCTCCAGCAGCGTGAAGCCCAGGCGACGGCGATGAAAACGGGAAACGAGCATCCATAACACCCTAGCAGGTGAGTGCCGGGATCAGACGAATGGTTGTCTCCTGTCACGATGCATTCGATCAGCAAGCAACTAAATCCAAATCACATGGCTACGATTTGGCGTGCAACTCGCAAAGATCACAATGCTGATGCGGACTTTCATCGTTCTACGCTAAAAACTTCGGCCGCGTCGGTCACCGGCACCCGCTTCTCTCCGGGCCACCAACTCAGGCAGACCCGGAACCGTTTGCCAGCAGCGCGGCCAGGAGATCATCCAGGGGAAGGCTGACGATGGTGGAGGCTCGATCGCTCATGGCGAAGGGCAGAACGAGATCTCGGCCATGCAAAAGGGCTCCGCAGCTGTAGATCACGTTGGGCACGTAGCCTTCGCGGCCAGAGCCCTCTGGGACGAGCAGGGGTTCATGCAGGCGGCCGAGCACTCGGGTCGGATCGTTCAGATCGAGAAGGGCCGCGCCGATGCAGTATTTCCGCATGGGGCCGACGCCATGGGTGATGACCAGCCATCCGGCCTCGGTCTCTATAGGGGATCCGCAGTTACCGATCTTCACGGACTCCCAGGCTTCCGCCGGGCGCAGGAGGACCCTCGAATCGCTCCAGTAGTGGGGATTATCCGAAAACATGAGGAAGAGATTTTCATCGTCCTGCCGCGACAGCATCACATAGCTGCCATCGATCCGCCGGGGAAAGAGGGCCATACCCTTGTTCTGAACGGCCGTGCCATTGAGCGTCAGAACGCGGAAGTGGAGGAAGTCCCGGGTCTCGATGAACTGGGGCAGGATGGCGTGGCCATTGTAGGCCGTGTAGGTGGCGTAGTACATCACCGCCCCATCGTCCTCCGTAAAGCGCACGAAGCGCGCGTCCTCAATGCCGTTGCTCTCGTTCGGCGAGACCGGAAAGATGATGCGTTCGCTCATGGCCAAGTGGGGAGAGAAGTTCATCTCATAATTGGAGTCGGCCAGCCACTGGATGCACTTCAACGTGTTGTTGAAATCTTCCGTAAAAGGCCTCATTTCCCTCCGAAGGCACGACATGCTGCGGTTCAGATCGCTGCGCGAAAATTCATCTCCAAGCGATTCCATCGCCGCCTCGGTGTGGGCGTTATCGAAGCCCATTTCGTGAAGCTTCACAATGAAGGGCGCCTTCTTGTAGCTGGGATTGGGATCAATGTCCGGCAGGGTGACGAAGCGGGAGACGGGATCGAGCTGGATGCTGCCATCGGCCTCGATGAGCCCCACCCGGAATTCGATGGACGAAATATGCCCTTCCCCCGTGGCGCGCAGGCTCATGACAAAGCGCAGGGCCCCATCGGGCACGCCCTCCTGATCCGGATGGGGCACCATGGATGGATTGAACAGCGCGGCGGATTCCAGCGCGTACTCCCCGGAAAACAGCGCGCCGATGAGCAGCTTGCGCGCGTGGGAAAGGGGACGCTGCGTGAAGACGTGTGTGGCCACCCGCTCGTAGTTGGCGAGCAGGATGGATTTCATATCGATATGCCGACAGTCGAAGTCCTTGAGCACAGCCTCCAGATCGCAGAAAGCCTCCTCCTCGCTCAAGGCGAGGGCACGGCCGATGATGGTGGTGATGCGATGGGTGCTGGCGGGGATGAAGGGACGGATGATGACCCGTGCGCTTTCTGGAAACAGCGTCATTTCATGGTGGCGAAGCGGGATGGCGCTCATGGTTTGGCGTTCCTCGTGGGTGCGATCGGGTGCTTGGCGAAGTTCATATCCGCCAGGGCAAGGTGAAAGGCCAGCGTGGATTCGGCCCCCTGGTTCTCGCTGACCCGATCCTCATGCAATCCGTCGCTGCAGCCCCCGCTGCTGTAATCGTACAGAGGCACCCCGAGATCGTTGCGGCCCAGGAACCATTCGAAGGCCCGCTTGGCCTCCCGGAACCAGTCCGTGTCCTCGGTGGCCCGGAAGGCTTCCAGGCAGGCGGACACCATGGCCTGGGCCTCGATGGGCTGCTGATCATAATCCGCACGGAAGCCTTCCCTGGCATAGAACCCGTTGCTGCCGATGGGCCGGAAGTGATCCCCCTGGGCCCGCTGCACGGAGGCCAACCATCGCAAGGACTTGAGGCCGATCTCCAGGGCCTCCGCGTGGGGCATGAACTGGCCACTGATCAGAAGGGCTTGGCACAAGCGCGCATTATCGTAGGTCACCGAGGTTTCGAACCAGGGCCACTCGTCGGTGGCGCAGTGCTTCCAAAGGCCGACGAGCTTGAGCGTCAGGTCTTCGCGCATGCTCATGGCGCCAGCATGGGCGGGGAAGCGCTGCAGGTATTCGTGGATGCCCAGCAGCGAGAGGGCCCAGGCCCTGGGCGACGAGAAAGACGCCACCGCCGAAAGTCCACATTCAAAAAGCTGTGCCGAGAGCTTGCCATGCCCCTGGTTGCGGGAACGGTTGGCCCCCGCGCCCAGGGCCCAGAGCGCCCGTGCATGGCTGTCTTCGCTGCCCGCGTGCTCCAGCCACTGCCGACCGTGGCTCATGAAATTGCGAAAGCGGCCCGTGTCGCGATTCAAGGCCGCCGTCACGAAGGCGAGATACGTCGTGGCCAGGCGATCCAGACTCTCCGAGGGCGGCCCCCCGAGCTCATCCAGCAGCGTGCACAGCAGGTAGGCTCGCGCGTTGTCATCGGTGCAGTAGCCCTCGTGGAAGTTCGGGACATTGAAGGTCGCGTGCTGCAGGATGCCGGTGCTATCGCTCATGCGCACGACGTGATCGAGGCGGAGCGGAGGCAAGTCATAGGGCCGACTGGCCAGCGTCCACTGAGCAAAGGCCGATCGCGGGACCGTCCTGCGCTCGGGCCGGGCCCGCTGGAAGGACTCGAGGTAGCGCTGCGCCACCGCCGGCCAGATCATCCCCCGCCCAATCCGGTAGGCGTTCTCGCGGGTCTGCTGCAGGCGAACGGGATCGTCCAGGTACGCGCACACCCCCTGGGCGATGGCGTGGGGATCGCGGAAGGGCACGAGGATGCCTCGTCCTTCCGCCAATAATTCCTGGGCGTGCCAATAGGGCGTGGATACCACCGCCTTGCCCGCCCCGAAGACATAGGCCAGGGTTCCAGACGTGATCTGGGCCTCGTTCAGATAGGGCGTGAGATAGACATCGGACGCGCCGATGAACTCCTTCAAGTCCTCCAAAGACACAAAGCGGTTGAAGAAGATCACGTGTTCCTTGACGCCCCGGTCCTCGGCCAGACGCTCCAGGCCAAGGCGATAGCTTTCCCCTTCCTGGGCCACAAGATGGGGGTGCGTGGCTCCCAGCACGAGGTAGACCACATTCGGATGCCGCTGCACGATCTCCGGCAGGGCTTCGATGACGTACTCGATGCCCTTGCCCGGTCCCAGCAATCCGAACGTCAGCAGCACCGTGCGGCCTTCCACGCCGAACTGGGTCTTGAAGAAACGGGAGTCCACGAAGGGCATGTCCGGGACACCGTGGGGAATGACATCCACCTTGGATTCTGGAACCCCGTACGTCTCGCTCAGGATTTCCGCGCCTTTGCGGGCCATCACCACTAGGCGATCACTGCGCCGCAGCAGTTCATCCATCACCCGCCGCTGGTCCGCATTGGGTTCGCGCAGCAACGTGTGGATCGTCGTTACCACGGGAATTCGCACCTCTCGCAGCAGGGTCAAGAGGTGGCTCCCCGCGGGCCCTCCATAGATGCCAAATTCGTGTTGGATACTGAGTACGCTGGCGTTGCTGAAGTTCAGGAAATCCGCCGCGCGCCGGTACGAATCCAGGTCTTTCTGATCCAGGGAAAAGAGCACCCTCGGCGGGTAGTCGTAGCCCTCCGGGCGATCGTTCATCGCGCAAGCGAAACACCGGGAGGCGGGAGCTTCCAACGCCACCGCTTCGCAAAGGTCATGGGTGAAGGTCGCAATGCCGCAGAGACGGGGCAGGAAACCGCCCAGAAAAGCGATGGAATCAGGCAGGGCGGGGTCGATCATGAGGGATTCTCGCTTCCTACTGCGAGTCTCTGCTCAAATCTTGTTTAAAGCTGCTTATTTGTTTGATTAACGTCTAAATATCACATAACCACTCAAAGAGCTTCCAATCTGGATGGTTTGAGAAGTCGGAGCGATGAATGGGAGAAGCCAGGATCGAACGGCCTTCCCACGTCGATGGCAAGGATTGAACGATTGCTTCAAGCTCTGATTCAGCCATGGCTGCAAGACCCGTTCGATGGCCATTCCCATCGTCTTTCCAGGAGGGTTCGTGACGATCAGACCTGCGCGCCCGACGCGATGGGCATTGATCTGGCTTCTGCTGAAGCTGGGCGCCATCGGTTTCGGCGGCGGCATGGCCGTGATCGCGCTGTTGGAGCGCGAACTGGTTCAGCGCCGGAAATGGATGAGCAGTGAAGAATTCCTTCACGGCACAGCCTTGGGGCAGATCCTGGGCTCCTTTGTCACCAACACGGTCTTTTTCGTCGGGTATCGCTTTTTCGGAATCGCAGGCGGGCTCAGCTGTGCCGCGGCGTTCATGGCTCCATCGGTGGCCTTGGTGATTCTGCTCTCGTGGCTCTACTTCACGTTCCACGCCATCCATTCCATGCAAAGTGCGCTTCTGGGATTGAACCCCGTCGTGATCGCACTCATTGCCAGCGCGACCTGGTCCATGGGCCGCCCATCGGTGCGTTCATGGGCCGCTGGCGGCCTGGCGTTCACGGCTCTGGCCTTGGCTCTCTTCAAGGTGAACGCGCTTATCGCCCTTTTCACGGGTGCGGTCGTGGGGTTGTGGCTGGGCAAGGAGATTCTGTCCGGAAAGTCTCGCTTCGCCTGGAAGAAGGAAGCCCAGGCGTTCGCGCCAGCAGGTGCTGGATACCTGAGTACGGGATCCCTGACGGCCAACGCCCTCAGCGCTGCGCCCGTGGCGGCAGGGCCCATGATGCCGACGCTGCTCGGCACCAGCTGGATCTTCCTCAAAGTGGGTTTGATGTTCTTCGGCGGCGGCTTTGTTCTCATCCCCGTCCTGCACCACCTGTTGGTGATCCAGGCTGGCTGGCTCAGTCCCAAAGAGTTCCTGGATGGCGTGGCCATCAGCAACCTGACGCCAGGTCCCATCGCCGTGCTGGCGACCTTTGCGGGTTATCGGGTCCATGGCGTTCCGGGTGCCCTGATCGCGACCCTGGCACTCTTCGCCCCCTCGATGCTCTTGATGGGGCTTCTCTCCCACTTCTACGGTCGGCTGAAGCACCTTGGATACGCCCAGGACATGCTGGCGGGACTATCGCCGGCAATGGTGGGGCTCATCCTTGGTGCCGCCCTCCTCCTGGCGCCGGGAGCCATGCATGGCTTGCCAGGACTAGCCCTCTTCGTGGCGGCGCTGCTGCTGCTCACCCGATTCCGGTGGCCTCCCGCCTTCGTGATCGGGCTGGGGGCCTTGCTTGGAATGGCGGGATGGATTCGATGATTGTTCAGAGGTACGCAGCCCCCTCCTGAGGCCAGGGAAAGCGGCCTTGACGAATAGGAAGGGGCTTCCGTTCTCTTCTTAGGGGTGAATCACCAGGCGTCGGTCACGCCTTTTCCGGCCTGGGCATGGTTCAACGCGCGCAGGCCGATGTCCTTGCGCACCTGCATGCCGGGCCAATTCACGCTCGGCAGGGCGGCTTCCACGCGCGCACGGGCCTGGGCGAGATCGGGAGCGAAGGTCGCCAGATTCAGCACACGGCCGCCGTTGGTCTGCCACTGGCCATCCACCTTCTTGGTGCCCGCATGGATGACGGTGACATCGGTCTTGCCGATGGCGATGGGCACGCCTTTTTTGGCCGTCTCGGGATACCCTTCGGCGGCCAGGACGACCGTGATGGCGCAACCGGAATGCAGCTTGGGCTCGCGGCCCTTCAGGCGGCCTTGAGCCACTTCCAGCAGCAATTCGGGCAGATCCTCGTCCAGGATCTGCATGAGCACCTGGGTTTCCGGATCCCCGAAACGCACGTTGTATTCCAGCAGTTTGGGCCCTTGCGCGGTCCACATGACGCCCAGGAAGAATACGCCACGGGCCCTCAGGCCATCCTTGCGGCAGCCTTCGATGGTCGGGATCACCAGTTCCGTGCGCAGGCGCTCCAGATCCGCTGGCGAGAGGTATGGAATGGGACCGAACGCACCCATGCCGCCCGTGTTCGGGCCTCGATCCTGCTCAAAGATGCGCTTGTGATCCTGGCAGGGCGGCAGCATCAGGAACGCGGCGTGGTCCTGGTCCACATCCACCAATACATGAAGCGAGAGTTCCATGCCGACGAGCGGCTCTTCCAGCAGCACCGTCTTGGAGGCATCGCCAAACTGGCCGCCCAGGAACGCGCGCAGAGTTTCCAATGCCTCCGCCTCCGTCGAGGCCAGCACGACGCCCTTGCCTGCGGCAAGACCATCCGCCTTGAGCACGATCGGATAGCCGTGGGACCAGGAGCGGATGAGCGCTTCGCCTTCGGCCAGATCGGTGACAGTGTGGCTGGCCGCGCAGGGAATGCCGTGGCGCACCATGAATTCCTTGGAAAAGGCCTTGGATCCTTCCAGCCGCGCGGTGGCTTGGTCGTGGCCGAAGACCGAAATGCCCAGGGCGCGGATGGCATCCGCAAGGCCCACCACCAGCGGCGCTTCGGGTCCGATCACCACCAGATCGGGCTTGTGGGCCGCACACCAGGCAGCAATGCCCGGGACATCCTCGCCCTCCAGCGCCAACCGGGTCCCCAGTTCCCCTAGACCATCGCTGCCCGGCGCCGTGAACAGCTCCACCGGCACGTTGGCAGATGCAAGTTTCAAGGCCAGGGCGTATTCACGGCCGCCGGAACCGACAAGCAGGATCTTCATGCAAGCCTCCACCACCAGTATCCATGAAACAGATTCGGTTCGCCCCAATAGGCAGCGGATCGCCCCCCGGATCCGCATCCTGCCCCAAGGTCCAAGCGGGAATCTGGAAGCGCGTCATTCTTGTGCCGGGTCAAGAACCACCCCAGAGATCAGAAGCCAGAATCGCAAGCCCTGATCACACGTTCTGCGTTCATCGCTTTCCTAACGGAGGTTGAACATGTCCGCACTCAGCCGCTCTCTCACCACCCTCGCCATCGCAGCCGTCGGCCTTGGGCTGCACGCCGAAGACTTCAACGCGGTCATGGACGTCGCCCGCCAGACCTGGCCTGAAAAGACCCGCATCGGGATCGTCTGCGACTACTCCAAAAACCAGGAAGCCATCCAGCAGTTGGCCATGGCCGCAGGCTCGGGCACCACGCTTCTGGTGATGGATACCCGCCATATCAGCGAAGTCCCCATGGCCCAGCATCGCCTCCAGCAGAGGAAGACTGACTTCATGGTGCTTCTTCCCAACGACCGCATCATCCGCGATGGCTCGTTTGACGCGACGATGCTCGTGGGCCGCATGGCGATCAAGGGCATTCCGACCATCGCCACCACCCCCATCGCTCTGAAGCAGGGCGCGGTGTTCAGCATCGGCGATGGCACCCATGGGCAGCTGATGGTGTGCGACCATCCCACCGGCACCGTCAGCGTGATCCTGCCCCAGAAGGGCGAGATCATCCGCCGGTCCGTGCGCACCGCCGCCAAGATCGAAGTGCTGGAAGCCCGCTCGTAGGCTTTCAGGAACAAGACCGGTGGATGCCCCTCCTCACATCCGCCCAAGCGCCCTTCGGGGCGCTTTTTTTTGTCCCGCTGATCAGAAACATCTGATCAGAAACATCCGTTCAGAACCCCGTCAGCCCAGCCTCGAAAGATATGTCTGGGCCTACAGCCACTCGGCGAACTGCTCGCGGAAGGTGCGGCTCAGGGTCAGTTCGGTGCCGTCCTTCATGATCACCAGGTACTCGCCGCTGCTCCAGGGCTGAAGCTCCTTCACGAAGTCCAGGTTCACGATGGCGGATCGGTGGATGCGGCGGAAGCGGCGATCATCCAGACGCTCCAGCATGCCCGCCATGGTCTGGCGCACGAGGTAGGAGGTCCCCTCCACGTGCAGCCGAACGTAGTTATCCTCGGCCTCGACCCACTGGATGGATGAGATCTTCACGAACAGGTGGCGGTTCCCGCTGCGCACCAGCAGGCGATCCGCGGCCGGGCGATCCTTGCGGATCTGGTTGATCATGGCCTCCATGTTCTGGTGGTCCGTCGGCCCGGCGAACCAGCGGCGGACGCGCTCCAGCGCCTCATCGAAACGCTCGCGGTCGAAGGGCTTCATCAGGTAATCCAGCGCGTGGACTTCGAAAGCCCGAAGCGCGTACTGATCGTAGGCGGTCACGAACAGCGTGGGCGGCATCCGGTCCACGCCCACGGCCTCCACGACGCCGAACCCATCCAGTTCGGGCATCTGGACATCCAGAAAGACAAGATCCGGCGATAGCTCCTCGATGGCCTGCACGGCTTCGATCCCGTTCGAGCATTCCTGGATGACCTGGATCGCCGGGTGGCTGGAAAGCATTTGCCGAAGCCGCTGACGGGCCAGGGGTTCGTCGTCTACCAAGATCGCTTTGATCACCACGGTCATCCCCGCTGCTTCAAACCGCTCGCCCCGAAATGGGAACACGGACCGCCACCCGGGTTCCAGTATCCGGGATTCCGGAAATTTCGAGACTCTGGGATTCACCGTACAGCAGCGCCAGACGGGAACGGGTGTTGGATAGGCCGACGCCTTCGCTCCCCGTGGGCTGGTACCCGACGCCCGTATCCTCCACCTCCAGCACCAGCCAGTCCCCGTCGCGCCGGGCCCGGATCAGAATCCGCCCCCCGCGCCCCAGCTTGGAAAGGCCGTGCTTGATGGCGTTTTCCACCAAGGGCTGAAGCAGGAAGCTGGGCACCGGAATCTCGCCCAACTCCGCCGGGATCTCGGTACGTATCTCCAGGCGCTCCTGGAAGCGCACCTTCTCGATGCCCAGGTAGAGTTCCACGCAAACGATCTCGCGGCGCAGAGGGATGAGCTGCTCCGTCGTGGTGTCCAGGCTCATGCGCAACAGATCCGCCAACCGGATGACCATCTTGTCCGCCGCGTCGGGATCCAGATGGATCAGCGTCGAGATGGAATGCAGGGTGTTGAACAGGAAGTGGGGCTGAAGCTGCGCCCGCAGGGCCTGGTGGCGCGCCTGCACCAGCGAATGGGCCATCTGCGCGGCCTCCAGTTCGCCGGTTCGGACGCGCCGGTTGAGCAGATACACCTGCGAGGTGCCCAGCACCACCCACATGATGAGCAGCACCGAATGGAAATAGACGGCAAAGAAATGGCGCAGGCTTTTCAGCGCGGCGGTCGTGCCATGGGGCAGTTCCGCCTGGCTCTTGAACCCCAGGGCGATCACCCAGGCGATGGCCAACCCAAGCACGGCGTAACCCGTGCCAGCGCCCAGATTCACCAGCCAGGCTTTCCAGGCCCGGGGAGAGAACGTATCGATGGGGCATCGCTTCGCCAGATCCAGGATGAGCAGGCCTTCCAGGGCCCAGACCATGTGCTGCAGCAGATTCATCGGCAGCATGCGATGGAAGGGCTGGCTGTAGAGAACCGTGTCCCAGAAGGCAAAGTACGCGGCCGAGAGCACCCAGGGAATTCCGTATACGATCCATTTCCGCGCGCGACCAAACATGGCTCATGATCTGATGCGAATCCGTTGACCGCAAGGTCGTTGGGACGAACGGCCCCGAGGCTGGGGCGGAAGGGCCTGACGATCAGGCCCCGACGGCGGGACCCAGGCAGTGAAGCGATGGCATCGAAGCGGTTGAGCCGAGCCGCTCCGGCCTGTCATGCTGGGACCGCATCATCACGGGGTTCCGATGGCCAAAGACGCGAAAGAAGAAGTGGCACTGCCGCCGGGCGCAGCCAAGGGTGCGTTTCGCGACAACGCGGAAGTGATCTGCTTCGCGGTGATCCTGATCCTGTTCTTCAAGACCTTCGTGGGACAGCAGTTCACAATTCCCTCGGCGTCCATGCGGAACACGCTGATGATCGGCGACCACCTGCTGGCCAACAAGTTCCTCTTCGCCCAGCCCCAGTGGGACTGGGAAACCAAGCTCTTCCCCATGCGCAAGGTCGAGCGCGGCGACATCATCGTCTTCCGCTATCCCATGAACCGCGATATGGACTACGTGAAGCGCTGCGTTGCGGTTCCCGGCGACCAGGTGGAGGTCCGCAACAAGCGGCTTTATGTGAACGGAAAGCTGATCACCGGCCCCTTCGAGCATCACCACATCAAGGACACCGATCAGCCCGAGCCCGGTCCGTGGCCCCTGGATCGCAACGCCGGCGATACGCTGTACCAGCGCGTCATGGAAGGCGCCAAGGCCAGCGGCGCCCTGCCTCCCCCCGCCCGCCCCTGGGCCTTCAACTCCGCCATCTATCCGGATTCCGTGAACGCGGATCGCCAGGGCATGACGCCCCTGGGACGCGATCCGATGGAACCCTTCTACTTCCGAGATGATCTGGCGCCATTCACCGTGCCCGCGGGCCAGGTCATGGCCATGGGCGATAACCGGGACAACAGCGAAGACAGCCGCTACTGGGGCTTCGTGCCCATCGACCATCTGCGCGGGCGGCCCTTCCTCGTGTGGTGGAGCTACCGCGAAGGCGGCAATGACGACACCAACGCCAAGGTGGCCGAAAACCCCGGCGATGTGCTGAGCAACTTCGCGGATGGATTCCGCTACTTCTTCGTGCGGACCCGCTGGGAACGAACCGGCACCATTCCCCGATAGCCCTGTGATCCAGAAACCCCTGGCGGTCTGGCTTCTCGGTGCTTGCCTCTGCGCGCCCCTGGCGGCGTGGGGGGATGTGGGCCATCGCCTGGTCGTGGCCCAGGCGGTGAAACGCCTGCCGACCGGCCCCGCCGCCTGGCTCCGCACCCAAGCGGCCCTCATGGCCGAGCACGCCTCGGACCCCGATGCCTGGAAGCGCCATGACCGCAAGGAAGGGGCGCGGCATTTCCTGAACGCGGATCGCTACGGAGGCCCCAAGGCCGTTCCCCGCGATATCGAACAGGCCATGCGGCAGCTCGGCGACCGGGCGTTTGCCCGGGCCGGACAGGCGCCCTGGGTGGTCCAGGACTGCTTCCGCGAACTGGTCCGGGCCTTCGAATCTGGCGATCCGCAGGAGATCGCGCTTCGTTCGGCCTTCCTCAGCCACTACATCGCCGATCTCCAGGTTCCCCTGCACACGACGTCGGCGTTTGACGGCGAAGACCCCAGCCAGCGCGGTATTCATCACCGCTGGGAGACGGGCCTGATGGAACGGTACCTGGATCCATCCAGCCTTTCGGCGGAGCCGATCCGCATGGAGCCGGATCCCCTGGGGGCTCCCTGGCGCTGGATGCAGGAATCCCATGGCCTGGTAACGGGGTTGCTGGCTGACGATCGGGAGGCCAGCGCTTTCAACCAGAAGGGCACCCGCGGCAGGCGCCGGTCCGGCGCGTACTGGCCGATCTTCCGAGAGCGCCAGAGCAAGCTCGTGAAGCGCCAACTGGATCTCGCCGCCGAACGAACGGCCCAGATGATCACCGCCGCGTGGAAGGCCGCCCGGTCCCCCAAGCCGAACCCCTGAACCATTGAGCCCCTGACCCCAAACAAAACGACGCGATCCCAAGGCTTCTTCAGCGATTTCTTCAGAAGGCATCCCCCGCGGCCGATAGCAGGGAAACCACACCTGGAAGATCACGAGGTAAGCGAGGGATCATGCCCGAACCGGTTCTCACGGAATTGCGAAAGTTCGTGGCGCCTGAATTCATCTTCGGGCTGGAGGCCCGACACCTCGTGGGGCGCTATGCCCGCAAGCTGGGAGCCAAGAAGGTGCTGCTGGTCTCAGATCCAGGCGTGGCCGCGGCAGGCTGGCTGGACGAGGCCCAGGAGCTGCTGGAATCCGAGGGCCTAGCCGTCACCCGCTTCCTGGATATATCGCCCAACCCCAGGGACTACGAGGTCTCCGCCGGGGTGGAGCGCTATCGGGAAAGCGGCAGCGATCTCATCGTGGCCGTGGGCGGCGGCAGCCCGATGGATTGTGCCAAGGGCATCGGCATTGTCGCGAGCAATGGCGGCTCGATCCTGGACTACGAGGGCGTCGATCAGGTGCCGGTGCCCATGCCGCCCCTGATCTGCATCCCCACCACGGCGGGCACCTCCGCGGATGTATCGCAATTCGCGATCATCACGAATTCGAAGGAGCGGGTGAAGCTGGCGATCATCAGCAAGACCGTGGTGCCCGACGTGGCGCTCATCGATCCCCGCACCCTGCTCACCATGGATCCCTACCTGACTGCCTGCACCGGCATGGACGCCCTGGTGCACGCCATCGAGGCCTTCGTCTCCAACGCCCATTCACCCATCACGGATCTGCACGCGCTGGAAGCCATCCGGCTGATCGCCGCGCATCTGCGCGAATCCGTGTCGCACCCGGCGGATCTGGATCAGCGCGTCCAGGTCATGCAGGCCAGCCTCCAGGCGGGCCTGGCCTTTTCCAACGCAAGCCTGGGCTGCGTCCACGCCATGGCGCACAGCCTTGGCGGATACAAGGATCTGCCCCACGGCGAATGCAACGCCCTGCTGCTCTCCCACGTCATGGACTTCAACTACCCCGCCGCCCCTGAGCGATACCGGCGCATCGGTGAGGCCATGGGCTGCGATTTCCGCGGCTTGGCCGATGCCGCTCTGCGCAAGCATCTGGTGGCCTTCATCACCGAACTGCGCGAAGCCTGCGGCATCACAGGTGGACTGGCCCAGCGCCAGGTCCGCAGCGACGATCTGGCGCGCTTGTCCGAAAAGGCCATCGAGGATCCCTGCAACGCCACGAATCCGCGCCCCCCGACCCAGGGCGACCTCAAGGCGATCTACGCGGAGGCGCTCTAGTGGTCCGTGATTGGAACCAGATGCGGGAACACATCATCGGCCTGGGCGAGGAGTCCTCCCGCAAGAGCTTCTATCCCGAGCTGCAGCAGCGCCTCGAGCAGTTGGAGGAGACACGGGAAGCCCTCAAGCGATCGCAGGAGAACCTGCTCACGCTCTTCAATAGCCTTCACGACGCCATCATCATCATCAGCAACCTGGACGGCCGGGTGCTGGAAGTCAACGACGCCATGCTGAAGATGTACCGCGTATCCCGCGCGGAGTTCGCCGACTTCGGCCTTGCTGACTATTCCACCACTCGGGGCAATGATATCTCGGTCCCCGACGCCATCCGTCGCGATTGGCCGCGGCTGTGCGCGGGCGACCATCTGCTCTTCGACTGGCGCGCGCACCGCCCCAAGGATGGAAGCACCTTCGACGTCGAAGTGTCGCTCCGCAAGGCCGAGTGGTATGGCCAGGATGTCATGGTCGGCGTGCTGCGCGATATCACCGAGCGCAAGCGCCTGGAGGCCATGCTGCTGCAATCCCAGCGCCTGGACGCCATCGGCCAGCTGGCGGGCGGCGTCGCCCACGACACCAACAACATGCTGGGGGTGATCCTGGGCTACGTGGACCTGATCGCCGAGGAAGCCGAGCTGTCGCCCTCCACCCGGGAGGGGCTTGGAGAGATCAAGAAGGCCGCGCAGCATTCCAGCCAATTGATCCGCCAGTTGCTCGCCTTCGCCCGGCAGCAGAGCATCCAGCCCCAATCGGTCGATCTGAACGCCCTGATCGAAAGCACCCAGAAGATGCTGCGGCGCCTGCTCGGAGAAAACATCTCCCTGGTCTGGAAGCCCGCCAATCAGTTGTGGCCGGTCTGGGTGGATCCGACCCAGATCGATCAGATCCTGGCCAACCTCGCCGTGAACGCCCGGGACGCCATCCGTGAACACGGCACCATCACGTTGACCACGGCCAACGAAACCATCACGCCTGCCTTCTGCCAGGACCACCTGGATGCCGCGCCCGGGGACTACGTCCATGTCTCCATCGCGGATACCGGACAGGGCATGAGTCCAGAAATACAGTCCCGCATCTTCGAGCCATTTTTCACCACCAAGGCTCCGGGCCAGGGCACGGGGCTTGGGCTGGCGATGGTCTACGGCATCCTGCGCCAGAACAAGGGCTTCGTCATCCTGGACAGCGCGCCGGGCGAGGGCACCACCTTCCATCTCTACCTCCCGCGCCTCGAAAGCGCAACCTCCATGGAACAAAACACCGCGAGCGAGGCCCCGGCCCCCGAAGGCACCGAAACGATCCTGCTCGTGGAGGACGAAGAGGCGCTGCTGGAACTGGAGAGCCGCCTGCTGCGAAAGGCCGGGTACCGGGTCATCCCCTGTTCGAGCCCCGGGATGGCGATTTCGCTCGTGCAGCAGGGCACGGAATCCATTCCGCTGCTGGTCAGCGATATCGTGATGCCGGACATGAACGGGCGCGAACTCTACGAGCGGCTCCAGCCTCTGCTGCCCAATCTCAAGGTGCTGTTCATGTCCGGCTATTCCGGCGACGCCATCGGAGCTTCCGAACCCGTGGGGCCCGGCGCAGACTTCCTGCCCAAGCCGTTCAAACGCACGGAACTGCTCTGCAAGGTGCGCAGCCTGTTGAATGCGTAGCGCGCACCCAGGTGGACGCCCGCATCGGTCCGCACGGGCCACATTCGGTTCCGGGGAAAATGACGGCCAGGACCGGAAGATGACTGAATGCCGACTTTTCTGATTCGCGAGGAGCGATCATGGTTGACAACCGCGATCTGTCTAGTCGATGCATGGCGAGGGTGGGGCGGATGCAGACCCTGGAGGCAACGAGACGAGTCCCCGCGAGAGACCAGTTGTCGTTGTTCTTATCCGTCAGCAGCTTCTGGACCATAACGCCTCTCGACTCGAAATGTAAAAGCCCTCTCTAGAGGGAGGACGTCATCATCTCATTCGTCTCGTCTGGACGCATCTTCATCTGGGCCACCCATCGTGATCCTCGTCGCAGACATGCAGCACTTAACACTTGGTAGCCCACGCCATGGTTCCCGCCATGGATAATTCCGTAGCAAGATGACTAGCCTCCAAAAAGCATCTTGACGTAATTATAAAATCGTGATCGAATTACTTTAAATAACTTAACCCGTATCCGCATTTGGACTATATTCAAGTTTAAACACCGCATGGATTGATAAGGCATTCCCCCCAGCAAATAAGGTTCATACATCATAAATCACAACAACAATAACCAAAACCTAAAATACAACAGGGAGTGATGTCATGTCTTTCCGAGCAATAGAGCTTCTCATTCTCTTACTGATGCCCAGCATCACTCTT
>DAOPYE010000049.1:0-8936 GCA_035352715.1 Holophaga sp.
GCGATGCGCTCCCAGGCTTGGCCGATGGCGAGCAGGCTGGAGGAGCAGGCGTTCATGATCGTGGAGCGAGGGCCCATGGCGCGGATGCGCTCGGCGATGCGGTCCGTGGTGTGGCAGGGGTGCTGGAAGACCAGCTCGGTGGCGCGCTGGCGCGGCCCATCCAGATGGGGCTTCTGGCTTGCCTCCAGGTAGATTTCGGCGACGGGCAGGCCGGTGGTCGCGGCCCCTTGAAACACCCCCCGGCGCCTGGGATCCCCCGTGGTCAGGTTCGGGTCGGCCTGTTTGAGGGCCTCTTCCAGGGCCAGCAGCGAAAGGTGTTCGGAGCGACTGGCGTGGCGGGGTGGTGTCGGAGGCAGCCCCATGGCGGCGAGATCGGCTTCCGCAGCGATTTGCACGGGTTCATCCGGGGATTGGAACCGGCGCAGGGGGCCAATGCCCGTGCGGCCGTCCAGCATGGCCCTCCAGGTGGCCTCGGCGTTGGGGCCAAGGCTGGAGAGAAATCCGATGCCGGTGATGACGACGCGTCTCATGGGCGGGGTTCCTGCTTCGCTTCCGGCGCACCCTTGGCCAGCAGCAGGCGGGCCGTGCAGATCGTGCGTCCATCACAGATGACGGTGCCCTGGATGCGCGAAAGTCCGCCGAAGCTGGCCTCGGGGCGCACTTCCAGTTCCAGGCGATCGCCGGGAAAGGCGGGCGCTTTGAACCGGGCGTCCACGACCTGGGCCAGGAAGATCGGCCGGTCGGTGATGGGTTCTGGTTCCAGGAAGGCTGCCGCCTGGGCGAGCATCTCCAGCATCAGCACGCCGGGCACGATGGGGCGTTCGGGGAAGTGCCCCTGGAACCAGGGCTCGTTCACGCTGACCAGTTTTTCCGCGAGCACCCGCACGCCGGGTTCCCGTTCAACGACACGGTCCACCAGAAGAAACGGGTGGCGGTGGGGGATCTGGGCGCGGATGGCTTTCATGGATCAACGCGATCCGGCTTGGCTCTCTGCGATGAAATCCGTCAAGGCGTCCACGCTGCGGAAGGCCTTGAGGCCAGCGGCCTCGTCTTCGATTTTCACCCCGAAGGCCTGCTCCACGCCCAGCACCAGTTCCAGGGCGTCGATGGAATCCAGCCCCAGCCCTTCGCCAAACAGCGGGGCCTGGTCGTCGATTTCCTCGGGCGTCATGCCTTCCAGCTTCAGCCGCTGGATGATCATCTCCTTGACCTGTCGTTTCAGATCGGCCATCGCCCCCCCGTGTGTTCCCGTGATTCTAGCCGGATGCGGTCGGGGCCGTCACGATGAGCCTTTGACCGGGAGCCCTGGCCGCTCAAAACGAGCGCGGGAGGGGTGGTCGGTGTAGTATTTCGGGGCGCCGATCGTTCAAGGGATTCATTGATGACCCCATCCGCCACGAACTTCCTTCCGCTGTTGATCCTGCTCGTCGCCGCGATCGGCGTGGGCGCGGCGATCCTGGTGCTCTCGGGCGTGGTGCTGCCGTGGTTCCTCAAGCCGCGCAATCCCAAGGCCCTGAAGCTGACGCCCTACGAGTGCGGCGTGCCCCTGCTGCAGGAAAACGCCCGGGGGCGCTACGGCGTGAAGTTCTACCTGGTGGCCATGCTGTTCATCCTGTTCGATGTCGAGGCGGTCTTTCTGCTGCCCTGGGCGGTCCATTTCAAGCGGCATCCCGAGACCTTCACGGTGATGCTGGTGTTCCTGGGAACCCTGCTGGTGGGCTACATCTACGCCTGGGGCAAGGGCGCATTGGATTGGGAGCGCTGATGGTTTCAGCTCTGGGATGGGGTCTCGACGATGTGGTGGCCACGACGCGGCTGGACGCCGTCGTGAACTGGGCGCGCAAGAACAGCCTGTGGCCCATGCCCTTCGGCACCGCCTGCTGCGCCATCGAATTCATGGGCATGGCGGCCAGCCGCTTTGATATCAGCCGATTCGGCAGCGAGGTGCTGCGCTTCAGTCCGCGCCAATCCGATCTGCTGCTGGTGCTGGGCACGGTCACCAACAAGCAGGCGCCAGTGCTGCGGCAGATCTACGCCCAGATGGCCGAGCCCAAGTGGGTCGTCTCCGTGGGCGTCTGCGCCAGTTCGGGCGGCATGTACCGCACCTATGCGACGCTTCAGGGCATCGATCGCATCGTGCCGGTGGATGTCTACGTGCCGGGCTGTCCGCCGCGGCCGGAGACCATGCTGCATGGCATCCTGAAGCTGCAGGAAAAGATCACGAAGGAATCCTTGAGTGCCCGGAAGGCGCACATCGAGCGGTTCTACGAGTCCTTCGCGCGCCAGGAAGAGCTTCGGGTGAAGCGGGGGCTGAGCGAGCCCCAGGTTGTGCGCGAGATGATCCTGGAAGCCGGAGCCACCGGCGGCGCGAAGATCTGGTGAGGCCATGACCCCTGAACATCCGATTCTGCAACGAATTGATGAACAGCTGCCAGGCGCGATCCTGGACCGCCACGACTTCCGCGGCGATCTGACCCTCGTCGTGAGCCGGGAGCGCTTTCTGGACGTGGTCGATCTGATCTTTGCGGATGGCTTCCAGATGCTGGTGGATATCACGGCAGTGGACTGGTTCCAGCGGGATCCGCGCTTCGACGTGGTCTACCACTGGCTGAACCTGGTCAGCCAGGAGCGACTGCGGATCAAGATCCGCGTGAATGATGGGCAGGCCGTCCCCAGCCTCGTCTCGCGCATCAAGGGCGCGAACTGGTTCGAGCGCGAGACGTTCGATCTTTTTGGCATCCCTTTCGACGGGCATCCGGAATTGAAGCGGCTGCTGATGTGGGAAGACTTTCCGGGCCATCCCCTGCGCAAGGATTTCCCTCTCGATGGCGGCGATGTGTTCTGCGACGACAACGGCGCTTCCTACTCGGGTTGCGCGCACAGCCTGAATGACTGAGGTTCCCATGGCGACGCAGACCACCCTGAGCCTCGACAACGAACGCATGATCGTCAATCTGGGGCCCTCCCACCCATCCACGCACGGCACCCTGCGCATCGTGCTGGAACTGGAAGGCGAATTCATCCAGAGGGCCACGCCCGAGATCGGATACCTGCACCGGGGCGTGGAAAAACTGGGCGAGAGCCTCTCGTACCAGCAGTTCATCCCGCTGACGGATCGCCTGAACTACTGCAGCTCGATGATGAACAACGTCGGCTACACCCTGGCCGTGGAGAAGCTGCTGGGCATCCAGGATCCGCCGCGCAGCCGCGTGTTGCGCGTGCTGGTCAGCGAGCTGGCCCGCATCGGCGATCACATCGTATGCGTGGGCATCAACGCCGTGGATATCGGCGCGTTCTCGGCGTTCCTCTACCTCTTCAAGCAGCGCGAGGCGATTTACGATCTGTTCGAGCTGGCCGCGGGACAGCGCCTGCACACCAGCTTCACGCGGATCGGTGGCCTGATGCGCGATGTGCCCGATGCCTTCCTCGAGGGCTGCGAGCGTTTCGTGGAAGACACCCACCGGAGCATCGACGAACTGGAATCCCTGCTGACGCGCAACCCCATCTGGGCAGATCGCACGAAGGGTGTGGGCGCGATCCAGGCGGCGGATGCCGTGGCGTGGGGTTACACGGGCCCCTGCCTGCGCGCAGCCGGCGTGGCGCAGGATCTGCGCAAGGCCCAGCCCTACCTGGACTACGAGACCTATGATTTCGATATTCCCGTGGGCACGAGCGGCGACGTGTTCGATCGCTACCTGGTGCGCGTCGAGGAAATGCGACAGTCGCTGTCAATCATCCGCCAGGCTCTGGACCGCCTGAAGGAGATGGGCCCCGGACCCGTGATCATCGACGACTACAAGATCGCGCTGCCTCCCAAGGACAAGGTCTACTCGCGGATGGAGAGCCTGATCCACCACTTCAAGCTGGTGATGCACGGCGTCGAGATGCCGGTGGGCGAAGTCTACGCGGCCACCGAGGCCGCCAACGGTGAATTGGGTTTCTACATCGTCTCGGACGGCGGCAAGAGCCCCTACCGCATTCATGTCCGGCCGCCCTGCTATCCGATCTTCAGCAGCCTGGATGAGCAGGTGAAGGGCAAGCTGATTGCAGATGCCGTCGCCATTCTGGGTTCCATGAACGTCATCGCCGGGGAACTGGACCGCTGAGATGCCGGCAATCCGTGAATGGCCGCCGGTTCTGCGGGCGCTGATCGCGCAGGCCCTGGTGTTTCTGCTGCTGTTGGTTCTGGCCGCCTTTTTAGGCAAGCGGCTTCCCTTCTGGGCTTGGCCGCTGCTTCAGGGCGTCTTGGCCGCAGGGTTGGGGGGCGCGTGGGGGCTGGCCCGGGGCTGGGCCTGCTTTCAATTCGTCCTGCCGTGGGGCGTGGTGTGGCAGGCGAGCCATCCCGCTCCCGACTGGGTCTATCCGGGGCTTTTGCTGGGGCTGGTCCTGGTCTTCGGGGGCGGGCTGTTGACGCGCGTTCCGCTCTACAACTCCAGCCGGGGTGCGTGGCAGGCGCTTTTGGCCCTGATTCCGGAGAACGAGCCCTGGGTCGTCGTGGATTTGGGCGCGGGGCTGGGTGGCCCCCTGGTGTTTCTCGCCAAGCGCCGACCCCGGGCCTCTTTCGTCGGCGTGGAGGCCTCGCCCCTAGTTTGGCTGGCGGCTTGGCTGCGGACGCTGCCCGTGCGCCGGAATTGCCGGATTCGCCTGGGCAGCCTGTGGTCCCAGCCCTTGGCCGAATGCCAGATGGTCTATGCCTTTCTGTCGCCGATCCCCATGCCTGGTCTCTGGGCCAAGGCCACGGCGGAAATGCCCACCGGGGCGCTGCTGGTGAGCAACACCTTCGCCGTTCCCGGCGTTTCGCCAGAGCGGGAAATCCCTTTGTCCGGTCGCCGCGATGCCCGATTGTGGGTGTATCGGATCACATCTGTGGCATCAGGCGAATAGCGGATCCGGGCCTTCGAAGGGCATAATCAAGAACCCACTCGAAAAGCCGAAGAACCTGTTGGGAGTTGTAATGTTTTTCATTATCGGGTTGATTGTCGTCATTGGGGCCGTGCTGGGCGGCTATCTCATCGAGCATGGGAAGCTGTCTGTCCTCATGGCACCCCTGCTTCCCGAGGGCGTCATCCTTCTCGGCGCGGCCCTGGGTTCCTTTCTCGCGGGCAACCCCATAGGGACCATCAAGAAGGTGCTGGCCAATCTCGCCAAGCCTCTCAAGGGACCCAAATACACCAAGGCTGTCTACATGGAATCCCTGATGATGCAGTACGAGGTCTACGTGAACATCAAGAAGGGCGGCCTCCTCGCGCTGGAACAGGATGTGAACGATCCCCACAGTTCCAGCATCTTCAAGAAGTACCCGGCCATGTTGGGGGATCATCACGCCCTGGATTTCTATTGCGATTCCATGAAGCTGCTCATCAATGGCAGCGCCAAGATCGACGAGATCGATCAGGTGATGGACATGGACCTGGATGTGCATCACGCGGAACTGGCGATTCCCGGCACCGCGATCGGCAATGTGGCCGACGCCTTTCCGGCCTTCGGTATCGTGGCCTGCGTGATGGGGGTTGTGGTCACCATGGGCTTTCTGGATCAGCCGCCCAATATCATCGGTGGCCACGTGGGCGCGGCCCTGGTAGGCACCTTCCTGGGCATCCTGCTCGCCTATGGTGTGTTTGCCCCTCTCGGCAAGCACATCGACCAGCTGAATGGCCTGGAGGCTCACTTCTTCAACGCGCTGCGCGCGGGGCTGGTGGCGTTCGGCAATGGCGCCGCGCCCGTGACCGCCGTGGAGTTCGCCCGGCGCAATATCCCATCGTCCGAACGCCCAGGCTCCCAGGAGCTGGAAGAGGTGGTTCGTCAGATCAAGCCCCGGTAGCGCTTCATGGCCGAACAGCAGCCCGAGATCAAAATCCGGATCGTGAAGAAGAAGGGCGGCCATGCGGCCGCGCACGGCGGTGCCTGGAAGGTGGCCTACGCCGATCTGGTCACGGCGTTGATGGCCTTCTTCCTGTTGATGTGGCTGCTCAGCAGCGCCAACGCCAACACCAAGGCGGGTATCTCGGGCTATTTCCAGGAAGGGCTGGCCTTCTTCAGCACCGAGAAGGGGCAGGCCATCCTGATCGCCCACGGCAAGGGCATCCTGCCCGGGGGCCGAGGCATGGCGCCGACGCCGGGCGACGGGCAAACCAATGCCAGCCCCGAGGCCAGCGAAGCCGCCCTGGAAAGAGAGCGCAAGGCCATGGAGGCTACGGCCAAGGCCATCGAGGAGGCTTTCAGCAAGGACCAACTGCTGCAGGCCTTCAAGGATCAGATCTCCATGGATTTTACGGACGAAGGGCTGCGCATCCAGATTCAGGACAAGGCCGCCCAGGTGCTGTTCGATTCCGGCAGTGCCCAGTTGAAGCCTTACACCATGGCGATCCTGCGGGAGATCGCCCAGGAGCTGGGCAAGCTGCCCAATTGCGTGGTCATCGGCGGCCATACGGACAGCTTTGCTTACAGCACCGGAGGGCGGACGAACTGGGAACTCAGTTCCGAACGCGCCAATTCCGCGCGAAGGGTGCTGGAGGCCTCGGGCCTGCAGAAGGGTCAGGTTCGGCGCGTGACCGGCTATTCCGACACCATGCCGCTTGAAGGCAAAGAGCCCAAGGATCCGCAGAATCGCCGCATCTCGATCGTCGTGCTTTCCAGCGCGACCCAAAAGGCCGAGGACGAACACACCAAATCCAGGCCGATCAAGGGAAAGGCCTCGGGGGTCGCCCAGGAATCGCGCTAGGCTGCCGTCGGCCGTCTGGGCGGTGGCGATTGGCTTTATGTGATGGTGTGAACGTGGAAAAAACAAATAAATCCACGTCCCGATATTTCAGTTAGCCAATATCTTGCCGACAAGGACTCACGTGCCGCTTGTGTGAGCCATGCCGGGAGCCCGATGTCCGCGCGTCCTCAGATCTCCGCCCCTCCGTGGCTGTCGTGCCATGGAGAGGGCTGCGTCTGGGATGCCTTCGGAGGAATCTTCGCGGGGCTCAGCGGATCAGCGTACGCCTGGTTGCTTCGCCTCTTTCCTAACCGATACGGGAGTGCTTCATGACCCAGCTCAAAGATCTGCTCAGCGACTTCATGAAGGTGGAAGGGACCCGCGTGGCGGTGGTCGTGGACTGGGATGGCTTCGTCATCGATGGCGTGGCCAAGGATTCGGAATTCGGGCTGGATGCCATCGGAGCGGTGATTTCCACCAGCTTGGGTTCCACCCAGGTGATTGGCCGCGAGCTTCAGGTGGGCAACGTCAATCTTGCCATGCTGGAATTCGAACGGGGCACGGTGCTGGTGCGGGTGCTTGGGCAGCAGGGCATCCTGGCCCTGCTGGTGGATCCAGAAGCCACGCTGGGGCTCATGCGCCATCAGATCCGCAAGATCGCCCCGGCCCTGGAAGCCTTCTTGGCCTAGGAGGCTCCCCATGGCCACCGTTGAGAAATCCAAAGACCTGGAAACCTTCCAGAAGGTGTCCTACTTCCTGGCCGCGCTGGCGCACGGCGCGGAAAACAACCTGGGGAAGGGCACCAATTCCATCTGCACCCTGGCGGGCAAGAAGTTCGGGCGCGAAGCGGTGAGCGGCCTCTCGGAGACTTCGGATCCGATCCAGGCCCTGGGCATCCTGACCCAGGCCTTGGAGAAAGAGGGCATCTTCTGGGAGATCGAACCCTTCCTCGGCGGCCACGCCGAGCTGATCGAAGAATCCGGCGGCACCAAGAAGATGCGGCTGGTCTTTCGGACCTGCATGGTCCGGAATGCCCTCTTCGCCTACGCGCATGAACAAAAGCTCTCGCTTTGCCACATGGCCCACGGTGTTTTTGCCGGGGCGATGGAGAAGGTGCTTCCCGGTTGTTCCGTGGAATTGGAAATCGTTCAGGCCTGCCCCAACGCCTGCCTGAAAGAAATGACCTGGACGGTGAAACCATGAGCGCGAAAGTATCGACCGAATGGCTTTCCGGCTGTTCTGGATGCCATGTGGCCATCGTGGATCTGCACGAAAAGCTGGTGAATCTCGCGGAAGAGGTCGAGTTCGTGCGAATTCCGGTCCTCATGGATGAAAAGGGCTATCCAAAGGCCGATATCGGGATCGTGGAAGGCGCCATCCGCAGCGTTCATGATCGCGAGGCGCTGATCAAGCTGCGCGAGAGCGTGAAGACGCTCGTCGCCTTCGGAAGCTGCGCGGTGTTCGGCGGGCCCTCGGGCATCGGTTGGCTGTACGACCGCGAAAGCGTCCTGAAGGCCGTCTACGACGAGGGCGCTTCCAACGCCGGGGGCGAGCGCCCGGATGCGGATGTCCCGAAACTCGAAGACAGCGTCATCCCCATCGATGAAGTGGTGCCCGTCGATTACTACCTGCCGGGCTGTCCGCCCTCGCCCTATTTCATCGCCAGCGCCCTGCGGCTGATGCTCGACGGCCCCCAGGGCAAGCAGACGCCCTTGGTCTCGGGGACCGTCTGCGGCAAGTGCCAGCGCAAGATGCGCAAGGCGCCGGGCACGCCGCTTCAGAAAGGCGCGATCACCGCGCCGGACGCAGAGCGCTGTTTCCTGAGCCAGGGCGTGATCTGCATGGGCTCGGTGACGCTGGATCGCTGTCTGGCGCCTTGCCCCAAGAGCGGTGTGGTCTGCACGGGATGCAACGGGCCCTCGCTTCAGGTGATCAAGGAGCCCCACCTGGATTTGCGAACGGAGATTGCCGGGAAGATGCAGCGCCTGTGCGGCATTCCCGCTGAAGAGGTCCGCGCCTACATGGAGCGCGACGCTAAGACCTACTACTCGTACGCCATGGCTTCCCCCGTGATGTTCAAGAAGCCCACGGTCGAGCTACGCGAGTGGGCCGGCGATAAATCCTGAAAGCAGCGAACCCGAATGCAGCGAATCAAGCAGCGAATCTGGGGATTCCCATGACGCGAACCATCACCGTTCAGCCCGTCACCCGCATCGAAGGCCACGCCAAGATCGTT
>DAOPYE010000049.1:9036-19265 GCA_035352715.1 Holophaga sp.
TTCCATCTGCTTCGGGTGAGCCCCGATCTGGTGAAGCAGCTCTTGCGGATCCGCAGCATCGGGCAGCGGGTGGTGGAGATGGTGGGAGGCCGGGGCGTTCATCCGGTGACGGCCATTCCCGGAGGCATCGCCTCTCGTCCGTCGGATGAGGAGCTGGCCGATCTGGCGCGCTCGGGGGCAGAGGCTGCCGCGGCGTTGGAGCCGCTGGGCGAATCCTTTCACGCCAAGCTCGCCGTTCTGGATGAAACCCGGTCCACCTCTCTCGAGGGTTTCTCGGCCCTGGCCCTTTCCGATGGCGGCGCCGTGTCCTTCCTCAAGGGCACCTGGACGGTCGCGGATCGGGAGGGCAAGACGCTGCGGACCTTCGAGGCCAAGGACTACGCCGATCATCTGGTGGAGCACGTCTCGCCCGGTTCGTACATGAAAGCCGTGCGGCTGAAGGGCGCGCCGGATTCCTCGTTCTTCGTGGGGCCTTTGGCACGCCTGCACCTCAACGCGCGCATGGGCACTCCGAAGGCTGATGCCTGGCTTGAAGCCTTCCGCGCCAAGGCCCCCCGCCTATCGCCGGTCGATTTCATCGAAGCCCGCATGGTCGAAATGATGTACTGCGCCGAGCGGATTTCCGCCTTGGCGACGAGTGTGGGCAAGGGCCCCATCGCCGTGCCCTGCCAGCCCAGGGCGGGACGTTTCGTGGGGGCGGTGGAAGCCCCTCGGGGACTGCTGATCCACGACTACACCGCTGATGAAGCCGGCCGGGTGACAAAGGCCAACATGATCGTGGCGACCCAGAACAACTACGACGCCATCGACGCCTCCCTGCGCTCGGTTGGCCAGATCTACCTGCCCCGGAAGGATGACGAACTTCTGATGAACCGTCTGGAATTTTCACTGCGCTGCTTCGATCCCTGTCTGGCCTGCGCCACCCACGCCATGGGCCGCATGCCCATGGAGGTGATCTTGCGGCAGCACGGCCGCGAGGACCGTCACATCTCTCGGAGCGTCCAGCCATGATCGCCATCACCATCGACGAACAGGCCTGTGTCGGATGCGCCTTGTGCGTGGACGCATGCCCCACCCATGTCTTTGAATTCGATGAAGCCAAGGCGGTGCCCACCCTTGGGCAGATCGCGGAGTGCTTCGGTTGCCTGGCGTGCAGCCAGGAATGTCCCGCGGACGCCATCTCGCACGAGGGCGTGTCCCTGGCGAAGGATTTCTACCACGAGCCCGAAGCGCTCGCCCTGGCCGCGCGCGTTTCGGGCCGGGCGGGAAGCGCGCCGCCGCCTCTGGATGAAGCCGCCCTCAAGCGCGGCCTGGAGGATCTGGGGGTGCGCCTCCTTTCCCTGGGCGCGGTGCTGAAGGAGACGCTCAGCAACGGCCTGCCCGCGGTGGGTAGCCTTGCGGGCAAGGCGCTCGCGACCCAGCTTCCGCGCTACCAGGTGCCCGCCTCGACCGAGGCCGCGCTGGAGTTGGCCCGCCAGCAGTTCGCGCCAGCCTGGGAGATCCAGCCCGGATTGAACGGAGATTCGCTGACCGTGAAGCTGCAGGGCTGCTTCATCCGGGATCTCTGCGCCCGGCATCATCTCGAATTGGGCGGCGAGCTGTGCGTGCTGTTCGGGGCCTACCTCGCGGGCTACCTGAGCAAGACGACCAATCTGCGTCTGCGCCTGGTCCAGACCCAGCGGGACTGGAAGGGCTGCTCCTACGAGCTGAAGGTCTACGCGTGAGTCTTGATGCCTGTTCTTCGGCGCGCAAGCCGCTGGCCCTGGTCGCCGTCGGGAATCCCATCGCGGGCGACGACGGGGCCGGACCCGAGGTCCTGCGCCTGCTTCGCGAGCGATGGGGCGAGGATCCGGACCTGTTGTTCCTGTTCATGGAAACGGATCTATTTTCCCTGGCCGATCACTTGCACCGGGCCGATCGCTTCATTTTCCTGGATGCCATGGCGGGCGATCAGCCGGGGGCGATCCTGCGCTCGGACGCCTACCAGCGGGGCTTTGCGCCCTCGTTCCACCAGGCCGATCTGGGCACGGTGATGCGCAGCCTTCAATCGTTGAACTGGGTGGATCCCTTCCCCGCCTGGGAGGCCTGGGGCATCGTCATCGATCCGCCCCAGGAATACCGCAGGGGGCTCAGCAGCCCCATCTCCACCGCCACGCTGGAGCTGGTCCGCCAGCTCGAGGTCCGCCTGCGGGAACTGGGGCTGGGCTCAAGCGCCCAGGAATGCGGCCGAAAGGTTCCTTGATGCCTGACGCCTCGCCTTTCACGCCCCCATCCGGGGATGGCACCATCCTTTCCCAGATCTGCCGCGTGCTTCTGGTGGATGGCGACGCGGCCATGCTGGGGCAGATCAAGCAGTACCTCGAAGCCCAGGAATCCCGTTTCCAGGTGGCCACCGCCGATAGCGCCGAAAGCGCCTTCATGAGCCTGGTGGCCTTCACGCCGGACGTGGTGGTGCTCGACACCTGCCTGCCGGATATGAATGGCATCGAGATCCTGAACCAGATCCAGGACATCCTGCCTCAAGCCCATCTGGTGGTGCTGACGGAGGATGGTTCCGAGGAACTGCGGGAGGCCGCCCTGCGGGAAGGGGCCGTGCGATTCCTGGAAAAGCCCGTGGAACTCCCGGGGTTCCACCGTCTGCTGTTGGAGCTGGGCTCGCGCCCCAAGCGCGGCGAGACGGGCATCCTGGAAGGCGGCGCGATGGACATCCTGGATCTCTTCCAGATGATGTACCTCTGCAAGAAAAGCGCTTCCATGCGCTTTGCCGTGGGACGCAAGCGCGCCACGCTGCGCTTCGAGAGGGGCGAGGCGGTCTACATCGATGATGGCGCGACCCTTGGATCCCAGGCGTTCTTCAATATCGTCCAGGGCTGGGGATTGGGACGCTTCTGCACGCTGCCGGAGGAATCCATCGCCGATCTGGAGCCCAATAACGGCATCCCCTGCGTGACCCTGCTTCTGGAAGCGGCTGTCCTGAGGGATCAGGCCGGAAGCGGGACGGATTCCATCATGCTTCCTGTGGAGCCGGTCGCTTTGGTCGAACCTTCGGAGCTGCCCCCGCCTTCGCCCTCCGCTGTGCCTCCGGCGGGGCCTGATCCCGCCGCCTTGACGGCCCTGCTGCAGGAGTTTGTCACCCTGGATGGGGCCCGCTTGGCTCTGGTCGTGGATTGGGATGGCTCCATGCTGCAGGGGCGCACCCGGGACCGGAAACTATCCATGGAATCCATCGGGGCGGCCATCTCTTCGAGCCTGGGCTCCACCCAGGTGCTGGGCCGGGAGCTGCGCGTCGGCGGCGCGAGCCTGGTGTCCCTCGAATACCAGCAGGGCACACTGCTGATCCGGGTGCTGGGCTCGACGGGCATTCTGGCCATCCTGGCCGATGCCGAAGCCAATCTCGGCCGCCTGCGCGTCCAGCTCAATAAGCGCGCCAGCGCCTTCGAATCGCTCGGCTGAATGATGGGGATATTTTGGGGTTCGTTGCGGGGTTAGTTGCGCGCCAGCAGCCAGAAGGCGACGCACAGATTGCCCACGCCGGAGACGGCGAACAGGCCGCGCCGAAAGGCGGGTCGCGTACCAAGCCGCGCAGCCACCCATCCTGAGACGCTGCTCAGCAGGGTGAACATGCCCACGATGCCCAGGCCGAAGAGCAGCAGGGCCCCCAGGAAGGGCCATAGTCCAGATGGGGCGGTATTCCGGGTGAGCGCGCAGAATCCCCGCACGCCCCCCAGACCGAAGAAGGCGCCCAGCCACGCGGCGCTGTGATGGAAGCGATGACTGCCGGAGGTCTTGCTGGAGACGCCGTGTTCATGGGGATGGCTATGGCTCCATCCCGCGTGCAGATGCGCGTGGCTGTGGCATTGGGCCTGGCGCCAGCCCAGGGCCGCTGCCAGGTTCCACAGGCCGAGCAGCCCCATGAGCATCCAGGCCAGGCGATCCAGCCAGAGGTATAGCCCATCGCCCAAGAGCGTCTGCCCCGCTGCCAGTCCCAGCCCGGCCAGCAGGGCCACCGCCAGCATGTGGCTGAAGCCGAAGGCCAAGCCGATCTTCCAGGCGCCCTTGCGTTCACCCTCCAGGGAAACGCCGGTGACGACGGCCACATGATCAGGTTCCAGGGCGTGCAGGGCCCCAAGGACAAGCGGAAAGATCATGGGTGGCTCCGAGCTGGCGGGATGGAATCGTTATTCTCCTGGTCGGATGCTGGTGTTCCTTTCTTGAAGACTTGCCGGATCGATCCGATAGAGCCTTCAGAGGATCCCATGCACGAAGTGGCGCTCATGGAAGAACTCCTGCGGATCGTCCAGGAGGAAGCCCGCCTTGCCGGTGGCGGGCGGGCGCGCCGGGTGTGCCTGGAGGTGGGCGCGCTGGCGGGCGTCGATCCCGACGCGCTGCGCTTCGCGTTCGAAGCCCTGGCCCCGGAAAGGCTGGGTTCGGCCTGCCTGGATCTGGTGGAAAGCCCTGGCCGGGCCTGGTGCGAGGCGTGCCGGGCCGAGGTCGCGCTGGCGATTCGCTTTGATCCCTGCCCCCGCTGCGGGGCCTTCCCGCTCACGCTCACGGGCGGGTCTGAACTGATTTTGAAGGAACTGGAACTGGAGGAAGCCCCATGTGCGACACCTGCGGATGTGAAGAGGGCGGCGAACCCCGCCGCGGCCGCCTGCGCTCTGGACGCCTGAACCGGAGACGTCTAGGCCCGGAAGGGGCCGAGCCGCGAGGGGACCAGCCCTCCAAGGTGATCCCCGTCGAGCGCAGCCTCCTGGCGCGCAATGATGCGTTCGCCCAGCAGAATCGCGCCCGCTTTCAGGCCAAGGGCATCCTCGCCCTGAACCTGGTTTCCAGCCCCGGTTCGGGGAAGACCAGCCTGCTGGTGGCGACCTTGGCCCGCCTGGAGCATCCCTGCGCCGTCATCGAGGGCGATCAGCAGACCAGTCTGGACGCCGAGCGCATCCGCGCCGCGGGGGCATCGGCGCTTCAGATCAATACGGGCAAGGGCTGCCATCTGGACGCCCAGGGCGTGGGCCGCGCGGCGGAGCGCCTGGATCCGCCCGAGGGCGCGCTGCTCTTCATCGAGAACGTCGGCAATCTGGTGTGCCCCGCCGCCTTTGATCTGGGCGAGGCGCACAAGGTCCTGATCCTTTCCGTCACCGAAGGCGAGGACAAGCCGCTGAAATACCCGGATATGTTTGCCGCGGCGGATCTGCTGCTGCTCAACAAGATCGATCTGCTGCCCCACGTGGCGTTCGACGTGGAGGCCTGCCTGGCCAATGCCCGGCGCGTGAATCCAGGGCTGGAGACGATCCTGCTCAGCGCCCGCACGGGAGAGGGCCTGGATGTCTGGCTCCGGTGGCTGGGCCAGCGCCTTCGCCAGAATCTCGGCCAGAGTCTTCCTGTGCCCGCTTCCGTCTGAGGCCTTCATGCCGCGGCTTTCCATCGAGATCCAGGGCGTGGTGCAGGGGGTGGGGTTCCGCCCCTTCGTCTACCGCTTGGCCCAGGATCGGAAGCTGGAGGGCTGGGTCCGCAACAAGCCCGAAGGCGTTGAAATCGAAGTGCAGGGCGCGGGTGCGGTGCTGGCGGCGTTCCAGCGGGCGCTGGAAACCGAAGCGCCGGGGCCCGCGCGCATCCATTCCCTGGTCTGCCGCGAAGTGACGGAGCGCTCCGAGGAGCCGGGCTTTTCCATCCGGCCCAGCGCGTCTGTGGAAGGCGGGGCGACGCGTCCTTCGCTCCCGGCGGATCTGGCGATCTGCCCCGATTGCCTGAAGGAGATCCGCGATCCCCACGAGCGCCGCCACGGCTATCCCTTCACCAACTGCACGCGCTGCGGTCCACGCTACACCCTGCTGGCGTCGCTGCCCTACGATCGGCCCCGCACCACCATGGCGGCTTTTCTGCTGTGCGAAGCCTGCCGCGCCCAGTACGAGGATCCCGCCGATCGGCGCTTTCACGCGCAGCCTATCGCGTGCCCCACGTGCGGCCCGCGTCTGACCTTGGTGGACGTTTCGGGCCAGCCGATGGCCGAGGCCTCCATGGCCCTGGAACGGGCGGCCAGCCTGCTGGAATCCGGCGGCATCCTGGCCCTCAAGGGGCTGGGCGGTTTCCAGCTTCTGGTGGACGCGACCTCCGAATGCGCCGTGGCCCTTCTGCGCCAGCGCAAGCGGCGCGAGACCAAGCCCTTCGCTGTGATGTTCCCGGATCTGGATTCGCTTCAGGCGCACGGCCAGGTGGATGCGGAAGCGGCCCGCCTCTTGGCGTCTTCCGCCTCGCCCATCGTGCTGCTGCGTCGAAGGGCGGACGGCCCGCGCCCTGAACTGGCCTCTGGCATCGCGCCGGGCAATCCCGATCTGGGGTGTTTCCTGCCGAACACGCCGTTGCACCAGCTGCTATTGGATCGCCTGGCCCGGCCCGTGGTCTGCACGAGCGGCAATCTGTCGGAAGAGCCCATGGCCATCGAGGATGGCGACGCCCTGGCGCGGCTGGGCGGCATCGCCGATGCGTTCCTGCTGCACGATCGGCCCATCCTGCGCCCCATGGATGATTCCGTGGCGCGGATCGAAGGCGGTGTGCCCCGCCTGCTGCGCCGGGCTCGCGGGTATGCGCCGCTGCCTATGCCCGTTTCGATGCCGGAAGCGCTGGTTCCCATCCTGGCCCTGGGTGGCCATCAGAAATCCACGATCACCGTGCAGGGCCTCGGTCAGGCGGTGACCAGCCAGCATCTGGGGGATCTGGATTCGCCCCTGGGCCGTGCCCTGTTGGCCCGCACTACAGCGGATCTGCTGGATTTCCTGAAGGTCCAGCCCACGCGCCTCGCCTGCGATCTGCACCCGGATTACGCCTCTACCCGTTGGGCCGAATCCCTGGCGCAGGAATGGCGGCTGCCCCTGGTGCGCGTGCAGCATCATCACGCCCATATCGCGGCTTGTCTGGCGGAATTGGCTCTGGATGAACCGGTGTTGGGATTGGCCTGGGATGGCTCGGGCTACGGATCGGATGGCGTGCTGTGGGGCGGGGAGGCCCTGAGGGTGGAGGGTGCCCAGTTCACCCGCCTGGGGCATCTGCGGGAGTTCCCCCTGCCCGGGGGCGAACGCGCCATCCGTGAGCCGCGCCGCTCCGCGCTGGGCCTGTGCTGGGAATGCCTGGGGCCCGGGTTTGACACGGCATCAGGAGCGATCCCCGAACTGGAAGCGCACTTTGCGCCCGGCGAATGGAACACGCTGCAGGCCATGCTGGCCCGCGGTTTTGCCTGCCCGCGCACCACCAGCATCGGGCGGTTGTTCGACGCCGCGGCGGCGTTGACGGGCGTTCATGCCACATCTGGTTTCGAGGGGCAGGCGGCCATGGCGCTGGAGTTCGCAGCGCGAGCGGAATCCCCCGGCGATGCTCATGACGGCGGGCATGGCGGCGCCTATGTCATCGCCTTGAAGGATGGCATCGCGGATCCTGCGCCCATGCTCTCGGAACTGCTTTCGGATCGCCGCCGGGGTGCGTCCCCCGGCGTCATGGCCCGGCGTTTCCACGGCGCGCTGGCGGATCTCGCGGTGGCTTTTGCCGAAAGCGAGGGCCTGCCACGGGTCGTGCTCTCCGGGGGCTGTTTCCAAAACGCCCTGCTGGCGGGGATGTGCGAGGAAAAACTGGCGGCGGCTGGGTTCCAGGTCCACCGTCCCGCCCTGCTGCCATGCAACGATGGCGGGCTTTCCCTGGGGCAGGCCTGGGTCGCCGCCCGATCGGAGGTGTGAGATGTGTCTGGGCGTGCCCGGTGAACTCTTGGAGCGCCTGGAGGGGGATCCTCCTTTGGGCCGCGTGGCCTTCGGCCGCATCGTGAAGGAGGTCTGCCTGGCCTTCGTTCCCGAGGTGCGGGTGGGCGAGTATGTGCTGGTGCATGCGGGCACCGCGCTGGAGGTGATGGACGAGGCGGAGGCGGCGGAACTGCTGCAGACCCTGGCCCGGCTGGATGGGGACTTGCCATGAAGTACGTGGACGAATACCGGGATGGCGAGAAGGCCAAGCCGCTGGTCGAGGCCATCCACCAGGCCGTGACCCGGCCCTGGTCCATCATGGAGGTCTGCGGGGGCCAGACCCATAGCCTGGCGCGCTTCGGGATCGAAAGCCTGCTGCCCCCGGCGGTGAGCCTCATCCACGGTCCCGGCTGTCCTGTCTGCGTCACGCCCGTGGCGATTCTCGATCAGGCGCTGGCCCTGGCCGCGCGGCCCGAGGTCATCTTCTGCTCCTTCGGCGATATGCTGCGCGTGCCCGGATCCTGCCAGGACTTGTTCCAGGTGAAGGCTCAGGGCGGGGATATCCGCATCGTTCATTCTCCGCTGGACGCCTTGGCGCTGGCCGAACGCCACCCGGAACGGCAGGTGGTCTTCTTCGCGGTGGGTTTCGAGACCACCGCTCCCGCCAACGCGCTGGCTGCGCATCTTGCCAAGCGCCGCGGGCTGCGGAACTTCTCGCTGCTGGCGGCCCAGGTGCGCGTGCCCCCGGCGCTGGCCTTCATCCTGGAGGCACCGGATTCCCAGGTGGACGCCTTTCTCGCGGCGGGCCACGTCTGTGCCGTCATGGGCCTCGCCGAGTACCAGCCTCTGGCGCAGAAATACCAAGTGCCCATCGTCGTGACGGCCTTCGAGCCCCTGGATCTGCTGCAGGGCATCCTCATGGTCGTGCGCCAACTGGAAGCGGGTCGGGCCGAGGTGGAGAACCAGTACGCCCGCCTGGTGCGCCCCGAGGGCAACGCGCGCGCCCAGGCGCTCATGCGCGAGGTCTTCCAGATCGTGCCGCGCACGTGGCGAGGCATCGGCACCCTGCCCGAAAGCGGCCTGGGACTGCGCCCCGCTTATGCGGACTTCGACGCCGAGATCCGCTTCGGCCTGAAGGGCGTGGGGGGCGTCGAATCCTCCCGATGCCTGGCGGGCCAGGTGCTGCTGGGCCGCCTCAAGCCTACGAAATGCCCGGCCTTCGGGATGGAATGTACGCCCGAGCATCCCCTGGGCGCCCCCATGGTGAGCGCCGAAGGGGCCTGTTCCGCCCATCACCGATACCAACCCGCTTCCAGCAACCCGCTTCTGCCAGCCGCTTCCGCCAGGTGAGCCCATGCCCTCTTTCCATCTGAATTGTCCGGTGCCGTTGACGGGGGATTGCGTGCAGCTCGCCCATGGCGGCGGAGGCCGCCGGATGCGGGATCTGTTGGAAGGGCTGATGCTGCCGTCCTTCCAGGATCCACTGCTGGAGGCCCGGCACGACGCCGCCCTGCTGGAAATCCAGGGCGTCCGGCTGGCCTTCACCACGGATTCCTTCGTGGTGAGCCCCCGCTTCTTTCCCGGCGGCAATATCGGCGAACTATCCGTGTTCGGCACCGTGAACGATCTGGCCATGGGGGGCGCGCGGCCACTGTTCCTGAGCTGCGCCATGATCTTGGAAGAGGGCTATCCCCTCGAAGAACTGCGCCAAGTGTTGGATTCCATGGCCCGGGCGGCGCGGCGCTGCGGCGTGCGCATCGCCACCGGCGACACCAAGGTGGTGGATAAAGGCAAGGGCGACGGGCTCTACATCAACACGACGGGCATCGGCCTGGTGCGCGATGGCGTTGCGCTTGGGCCCGGTCGCGTGCGGCCGGGGGATGCCGTGCTGGTCTCGGGCGACGTGGGTCGTCATGGCGTGGCCGTGATGTCTGTGCGGGAAGGTCTGGCCTTCGAATGTCCGGTGCAAAGCGACTGCAGCCCCGTGCATCACTTGGCGGCGGCCCTGATGGAAGCGGGCCTCGATCTGCACTGCCTGCGGGATCCCACCCGCGGCGGCCTGGCCTCGGTGCTGAACGAAATCGCCCTGGATGGAGCCCTGGGCATCGAGGTCGACGAAACCGCAATCCCGGTCGCCGAGGATGTCTCGGCCGCCTGCGAACTGCTGGGCCTCGATCCGCTCTATGTCGCCTGCGAAGGCCGCATGGTGGCCTTCCTTCCGCCGAATCAGGCAGAACAGGCGCTGACGCTGATGCGCCAGCATCCAGAGGGCTGCGGCGCCGCCCTCATCGGCCATGTGTTGGAAGGCCCCGTCGGCCAGGTGCAGCTCCGCACCCGCCTGGGCACCCATCGAAGCCTGGATCTGCTCTCCGGCGAGCAGCTGCCCCGCATCTGCTGAGTGGGCCATGGAACGACGGAAGCCGCTCTGTCCATGAGGTTTGAGGAATACCGTCGGCGTTATTTTTAATTCTTGCAACCGGTTTCATTTTGGAACAATCTGCTGTC
>DAOPYE010000050.1:0-18554 GCA_035352715.1 Holophaga sp.
GCTGCTGTGGTGCTTGCGTCCGCTGATCCTGCGGCTCATGGCCGATTGAGGGTTTCGCCCCTGGGATCCCACGCGATGTTGTTGCGCTTGAGCGTGGCCATGAAGCTTTCCTTGTCCGGGCACTTGGTGTAAGCCTCCATGTGATCCACGGTGCCCGACTGGATCAATTCCAGCAGCGCGTCGTTCATCAGCTTCTGGCCGTAGGCGCGGCCGGTCTGCATGGAGCTGGGGATCTGGAAGTTCTTGCCCTCGCGGATGAGGTTGGCGATGGCGGGGGTGACGAACAGGCTCTCGATGGCCGCGACACGGCCACCGCTGCTCTTTTTTAGCAGGATCTGGGAAATGCTCGCCTTCAGGCTGTCCGCCAGCATCACGCGGATCTGGGATTGGCGGTCCGACGGGAACTGGTCCACGATGCGGTCGATGGTGCCCACGGCGCTGTTCGTGTGCAGCGTGCCGAACACAAGATGACCCGTGATGGCCGTCTCCAGAGCGATGGCGATGGTTTCCAGGTCGCGCATCTCGCCCACCAGGACGATATCGGGATCCTCGCGCAGCGCCGCGCGCAGGCCGGATTTGAAGCTCTCCGTATGGGTGCCCACCTCACGCTGGTTCACCAGGCAGCGCTTTCGGGGATGCACGAACTCGATGGGATCCTCGATCGTCAGGATGTGATCGCTGCGGTTCTGGTTGGCCAGATCCAGAATGGCGGCCAGGGTGGTGGACTTGCCGCTGCCCGTGGGCCCCGTGACCAGCACGAGGCCTTTGGAGAGGTAGGCTAGCTGGCGGATGGGATCCGCCAGGCCCAGCTTGTCCGGATCCGGGATCTGGTTGGGGATGACGCGGCAGACCAGGCCCGGCCCCACGCGATCCTCGAAGAAGTTCACACGCAGGCGGCAGTTCCCTTGCTCGAAGTTGTAGGCGAAGTCGGCGTCGTGGCATTCACGGAAATGCTCCCAGGCGATGGGGGTGGCGATGGCTTCCATCACGGCCAGGATCTGGTTCGGTCCCAGGATGCCGAAGTCTCCCAGGTCCTGTAGATCGCCGTGGACGCGAACGATGGGGGTCTCGAACGCGCTGACGTGCAGATCCGACCCCTGGTGATCCAGCAGCGCCTGGAAAAGCCGATGGGCCAGGGCCGCGCCTTCCGGATCCTGGGTGGCCTGGATCTGGGGCCGGGTGGTCATGGGGTCCGCAGACATCGCGCTCGGAGCCTCGGCCGAAGGCGCGGGGATCGAAGGGCTTGGGATGGAAGGCGGCAAGGGCGGCGGCTCCACCGGGATATTGAGCGTGATGGCCGTGTCGCTGCGCCGGGGATCCGAGAGGGGCTGGGCATCGATGCAGATGCCCTGGGGCGTGCGTTCAATGCTGATCTGGAAGTGCTGGTCGCCGGCCTCGTATTCGAACCGGGCTTCACCGCTGCTCAGCCAGCCGGCCTGGGCGCTGGTGGGGATCACCTCTCGCGCGAGCAGTTCCATCATCGTCGCCGGGACCGCCTGCGCTAGCAGTGGCTGGCTTCCGGTGGGCAGCTCCATGGTGGGCTTCTGTCCCGTCTCCAGGCGAAGCGACATCGCGCCTCGGCTGGCGGCGTGCACGAGAAGTTTGTCCAGCTGGGCCATGTCTGATCTCCGGGGGTAGCCCATTCTATCCCAGGGCAGGTCTGTTCCGGGGGAGGCCTCGCTTGAGGCTACACTCCACAGACGAGATCCGGAGGCGGGTTTGGATATTCACGAATACCAGGCCAAGGAGCTGCTTCGCGCCCATGGCGTCGCGACCGCACGCGAGCAACTGGCCGGGAGTTCGGAGGAGGCCCGGGCGCTCGCGGTCGCCTATGGCGGAAGGCTCGTGCTGAAAGCCCAGATCCATGCCGGGGGCCGCGGCCGGGCCGGAGGCGTGAAGATCGCCGAGACGCCCGATGAGGCCGCTCGGATCTGGAGCCAGATGATGGGCATGACGCTGGTGACGTCACAAACAGGGCCTGCGGGGCGCAGGGTTCGCAGGATCCTCGCCGCCGAGCCGGTCGCCACGGCGCGCGCGTTCTACCTGGGCCTGACGGTGGATCGCTCCATCGGTCGCGTCGTCCTGGCCGCCAGCGCCGAAGGCGGCGTCGAGATCGAGGAGGCCACCCGAAGCTCGCCGGGCAGCGTATGGCGGGCGGAGATCGATCCGATGGTCGGATGCACGCCGCAGATGGCGGAAGTCCTGGGGCGCGGCCTGGGGCTGGACGCAGGGCTGGTGGAGACCTGGAAGGCGATGGTCGTCCGGCTGTACGGCCTTTTCATCGAAAAGGACTGTTCGCTGCTGGAGATCAATCCTTTGGTCCAGACACCGGAAGGCGCGCTGATCGCGCTGGACGCCAAGATGAGCTTCGACGACAACGCGCTGATCCGGCAGCCCGAGATCCAGTGCCTGCGCGACGCCAGCGACGATGTGCCCCAGGAGATCGAGGCCTCGCGCCTGGGGATGAGCCTCGTCAAGCTGGAGGGCGAGATCGGCTGCATGGTGAATGGCGCGGGGCTGGCGATGGCCACCATGGATCTCATCCAGCTGTGCGGGGGTCGGCCCGCGAACTTCCTGGACGTGGGCGGCGGCGCCAGCGAGGACGCGGTGCGCCATGCGTTCCGTCTTCTGCTTCAGGATGCCGCCGTGAAGGTCATCCTCGTCAACATCTTCGGCGGCATCATGCGCTGCGACGCCGTGGCGGCAGGCATCGTGAACGCCCTGCGGGAATCCGGCGCGCGCGTGCCGGTGGTGGTGCGCCTGGATGGCACGAACCGGGCGGAAGGAAGGCGCATCCTGCGCGAGAGCGGTCTGGAGCTGGTGGTCGCGGAGACGTTTCAGGAAGCGGCGGAGCGAGCCGTGTCCCTGACGACGGAAAGAATGCGGCAATCGCCCGGGGGGACGCCATGAGCGTGTTGATCGGACGCGACACGAAGCTGATCGTGCAAGGCCTCACGGGCCGCGAAGGGCGCTTTCACGCCCATGCCTGCCGGGAGTACGGCACCAGCGTGGTGGGCGGCGTGACGCCCGGAAAGGGCGGTGCAGTGGTGGATGGATTCCCCATCTTCGACACGGTTCGACAGGCGATGTCGCAAACCGGGGCCGACGCCAGCCTGATCTTCGTTCCGCCCCTGCAGGCTGCGGGCGCCATCCATGAGGCGATGGTGGCGGGCATCGGCTTGATCGTATGCATCACCGAGGGCATCCCGGTGCTGGACATGGTGCGCGTGAAGCGGGCGCTGCAGGATCATCCCGCCTGTCGCCTGGTGGGGCCGAACTGTTCCGGCATCATCTCGCCGGGGCAGGCCAAGGCGGGCATCATGCCGGGCAATATCCACATGCCCGGACCCGTGGGCATCGTTTCCCGCTCGGGCACCCTGACCTACGAGGCCGCGGCCCAGCTCAGCGCGCTGGGCATCGGGCAGAGCACCTGCATCGGCATCGGCGGGGATCCCATCGTTGGGATGAGCCACCGGGATGCTCTGGCGCTGTTCGAAGCGGATCCCGACACCCGCGCGGTCTTGATGATCGGCGAGATTGGGGGCGACTCCGAGGAAGCCGCGGCGCGGTGGGCCCAGGATCACATGACGAAGCCGGTGGCGGCGTTCATCGCCGGGCGCGCCGCCCCGCCGGGAAGGCGCATGGGACACGCCGGGGCCATCATCGGTGGCAACGGAAACGGCAGTGCCGCCGAAAAAATGGCGCGCCTGCGGGAAGCCGGGATCACCGTGGTGGATTCTCCGGCCGAACTTGGGGTCACCGTTGCGCGCCTGCTGGAGCCGGATCAGCCTGCGGCAGCCGCCGCGAAGGGCCGCAGCAGGTGATGCAGCACCATGGCGGCGGCGCCGATGGAGACGGCGTTCTGTCCATGGGGAGACACGCAGACCTCGGGGGCGGGCAAGCCCGCGTCGTCCGCATAGCTCTGCAGGCTTTCCAGGGCCGCTTCCATAAAGACGGCTCCCAGATTGCAGGTGGGGCCCCCGACGACCATGCGGCCGGGGTTGAAGGCGGTCCACAGATTTTGCAGCAGGATGCCGAGGTGGTGGCCGGCGTCCACGATAGCCCGGACGGCTTCCGGATCGTTCTGGTGGGCCAGCTGGACCAGTTTCTCAGGGTTGCGGTGGCAGCTCGCCACCCGATCACAGATGGCGCGCAGCCCGATGAACGCTTCGGCGCAGCCCTTCCGGCCGCAGGAGCAGCGGGGGCCATCCACCTGCAGGATGGAGTGGCCGACTTCACCGGCAAAGCCATCGCATCCCGTGAACAGCCGGTCGTTGGCGATGATGCCCGCGCCCACGCCCACGCCGAGGCTGATGTAGATCAGAGGTTCGGCCACGGGGCGTTCTCCGAACTCGAACGCGCCGAGCGCTGCCACGTCCGCCTCGTTCTGCACGAAGATGGGGCAAGCCTCCAGGCCGCACCGCTCGAGCACGGGCCGCAGCTGGTCCGCGAGGTGCAGGTTCCGCCAGCCCAGGTTCGGAGCCACCTTGAGCAGGCCCGTGGCCTGATCCACCGCGCCGGGAACTCCCAGGCCCAGGCCCAGGATCTGTCGTTCAGCTGCGATCATGCGCGACGCACATCCCGTGATGAGCGCCGCGAGTTCTTTCAAGATCATCTCTTGGGAGGGCGGTTCGAGGATGGTGGTGGAACAGACATCCAGCAGCTCTCCCTCCAACGAAACCGCGACCACGCGGATCCGGTCCACCTCGATCTCGCCGCCGAGGATCGCCATCTGGTCATGGGAAAGAAAAAGCGGCGTCGGGCGGCGGCCCAGGGCACCCGTGGTCTGAGCTGAACCCTCCGCCAGCCAACCTTCATCAATGAGTTCCTGGACCAGGAGGCTCACCGTGGATTTCGTGAGGCCGGTATGCTTCGCCAGATCCGCGCGCGAGAGCGCAGGCCGCCGCTGAACCGCACGGACCAGTGCCATTCGATTGATCTGTTTGAGAAGACTCTGGTCGCCCGTGATGCTCGTCATAAAGGGGGAAAGGTTCCAATCGGATGAACAGGTCGCAATACAGAGACCTCGGCGCACCCAGCTTCTCTGTCGGAGGATTCCAAGCTAGCACCATATGGCCGAATTGACCTCAGGGATATGCCGGCGCTTGGCGATGCTTTCGGCTACAGGTCTGACCAGGCGCGGTAGGCGACGCCTTGGACAGTCGCTGTCACGTCCGACTGGGATGGGGCCTGGAGCTGGGAGGAATCGGTCCCAGCGGGCAGGATGACGGCGCTCTGGCCCTTGGCCAGTTCCAGCACATCCGCGCCCTGGCGCAGGGTGACGCGGCCTTCGGTCACGAGCAGGATCCATGGACGCGTCGCCGGGCCAAGCCGGAAGGTCTGGTTCAGTCCCTTCAGACAGCCCAGGCGGAAATCCGGCACGGGCGGCGTGAAGACCGCCTCGTCGCTGGCGGAGGTCTCGGGCCGCAGGATGTGGGGCGCGCGCGCTTCGAAGACCACGATCCGCTCCAGTTCGTCCTTGTCGATGGCCTTGGTCGTCAGGCCCCCGCGCAGCACATTATCGCTGGCGGCCATCAGCTCCAGGCCAAAGCCCTCCAGGTAGGCATGCAGGCAACCGGCAGGCGTGAAGAGGGCCTCGCCGGGTTCCAGGCGGAACAGGTTCAGGATCAGGAGGAACAGGATGCCGGGATCCCCGGGATGGCTCATGGCCAGCTTGGCCAGCCATGGCGCCCGTTCTGAATCCCACCGCGAGGCGGCGTCCAGCAGGATGGCCTCCTGGGGCCGCCAAGCCATGTGATCCGCGTCCAATGCGGCGTGGGTCAGGGCCTGCAGTCCACCTCTCGCGAGCGCGGCGTCCAGCGCATCCAGCAGGGGCAAGGGCCCGGCGGCCAAGCCCCTCAAGGTTAGGAAATCCGCGCGGATGGCCTCGGTGGCTCGGAAGCCCGCCAGACCGAAGAACGGTGCGAAGAGGGCGGTGATGACTTCCGGTTTGTGGTTGGGATCCTTGTAGTTGCGGCGAGGGTCCGCGAGGGGCACGCCGCGCTCGTTCTCCTGGCGGAAGCCATCCCGGGCCTGGGTCAGGTTCGGGTGGGCCTGGATGGAGAGCGCTTTGGCCGCGGCGAGCAGCTTCATGAGATAGGGCAGGCCCTGCGCCGTGAGATCGCGAAGATCCTTCGGACCTTCAGGGGTGCTTGTCTGCGATGGACCGCCGGGATGCGTTCCCATCCATGCCTCGGCGACGGGTTGCCCGCTTCGATGGGGCACGCCGAGGAAATCCGGGATCAGAGCGGCGTGCCCCCAGTCGTAGCACTTGATCGGGTTGGTCAGGGGATGCATGGCCATGGATCTTGGTATATCACGCTCGATGGGGCCGGCCGGTTCAGCCGTTCTGGATGGTGTTGCAGCTCAGGATCGTGCAATCGCCTTCCTTTAGCGCTTCGCGCGCCGCGGCCAGATCCTCGAACCGGAAGATCATGATGGGCTGCGATTCGTGCTTGCCGCTGAGGGCGTACATGTACTCGATGTTGATTTCGTGGCGGCTGAGGATATCCAGCAGGCGCAGCAGGGAGCCGGGTTTGATATCCACGGCGACGGGCAGCACCTCGGTCTTCGAGGACGTGATGTGTTCGCGGCGCAGCGCGGCGAAGGCGGCCTCGGGGCGGTCCACGATGAGCCGCAGGATGCCGAAATCCCGCAGCTCCGCGATGGTCAGGGTCACGATGTCGATCTGCTCGTTAGCCAGCACCTGAAGGACGTGTTCCAGGCGGCCAGGCTTGTTTTCCAGGAAGACGGAAAGCTGCGTGAGGTGCATAGAGATCCTTGTGCGGATGGGCTACGAGAGATGGCGCCGGTCGATGACGCGCTGGGCCTTGCCCTGGCTGCGCTCGATGGAGCGCGGCTCCACCAGCGTCACCTTGGCGGAGATGCCCAGGATGCTGCGCATGCGGGCGGCGATCTTGCCGGAGAGGGCTTCCAGTACCTTCATCTCGTCCGAGAACAGCGCTTCGTCCACCTCCACGCGCACTTCGATGTTGTCCAGCGCGCCCTGGCGGTCCACGACGATCTGATAGTGGGGCTCCACGCCATCGACTTCCATGAGCAGGGCCTCGATCTGGGACGGGAAGACGTTCACGCCGCGGATGATCAGCATGTCGTCGCTGCGGCCGCGCACCTTTTCCATCTTCACGAGGGTGCGCCCGCAGGAACATCCATCGCGGTACAGGCGCGTGATATCCCGGCTGCGGTAGCGGATGACGGGGCAGCATTCCTTGGTTAGCGACGTGTAGACGATCTCGCCGGCCTCGCCTTCGGGCAGGACCTCGCCCGTTGCGGGATCGATGATCTCGACCAGGAAGTGGTCCTCGAAGACGTGGAGACCGCTTTTCGCGCTGCATTCGCAGGCGACGCCGGGGCCGATGACTTCGGACAGGCCGTAGATATCGAATGCGTCGATGCCCAGCGCGCGCTCGATTTCCTGCCGCATCCCTTCGGTCCAGGGCTCGGCCCCGAAGATGCCGCGCTTCAGCTTGGTCTTGCGGAAATCGAAATCGGGCATGTGCTTGGCCGCGTAATCGGCCAAGTTGATGGCATAGGAAGGCGTGCAGGCCAGCATCGTGGTGCCGAAATCGCGCATGATCATCAGCTGGCGATCGGTGTTGCCCCCGGAGATGGGCACCACCGTCGCGCCGATCTTTTCCGCGCCGTAGTGGGCCCCCAGCCCTCCCGTGAAAAGGCCGTAGCCGTAGGCCACCTGGATGATGTCCTCATCGGATCCGCCGGCCGCAGCGATGGTGCGCGCCATGAGCGTGGCCCACAGATCCAGATCGTTGCGCGTGTAGCCCACCACCGTAGCGTTGCCTGTGGTGCCCGAGGAGGAGTGCAGCCGGATGACCTGCTTCATGGAGGTGGCGAACAGGCCGAAGGGCGCGTTCTGCCGCATCGTCTGCTTGGTGAGGAATGGCACGCGCCGCAGATCGTCCAGGCTGCGCAGCTGGTCCGGATGGAACCCCGCGTCGCTGAAGGCCTTGTGGTAGTGCGCGTTGTTCTCGAAAGCGTGGCGCACGGAATGGCGCAGGCGCTCCAGCTGGAGTTCCCTGCGCTTGGCGGGGGCCATGGTTTCAAATTCCGGGCTGAACATCGACGACCTCTTGGGACAACCTTGTGCGAGCGGGAAGAATTCGCTTCGGCGGATCAGAAATGCTTTGTCGAGTGTAGGCCTCCCTTGTCGGCATGCCTACATTCGGATTCTTGCGGCATCCGGCTTCCCCGGAATATTCCACCGGGTATCCTTGAAACCTGGATGGATCGAGCATGAACGAACTGATCAAGGCGCATCTGGACCACCCCAGGCTATGGCGCGACTTCGACTACTGCTATCCCGTCATCTCCCGGCGGGCCAAGGGCCTGAGTCTGGGCGTGAACCTGAATCCCGATCGCGTGTGCAACTTCAATTGCGTGTATTGCGAGGTGGATCGCGTGAATCCGCCCCAGCGCAAGGACGTGGACCTGGATCAGCTCGAGCGCGAGATGGCCTACCTGCTGGATCTGGCCGCCAGCGGCGAGATCTTCCGCATCCCGCCCTTTGATGGCGCTCGCATCGAGCAGCGGCGGATCAACGACATCGCCTTCTCTGGTGACGGGGAGCCGACGACGGCGCCGACTTTTGCCGAATGTGTCACGCGCCTTGCCCGCCTGAAGTCCGAGCGCAGCCTTGATGAGGTCAAGCTGGTGCTGATCACCAACGCCACGCAGCTTCAGGCACCGAAGGTGGTGGAGGGCCTGGAACACCTGATGGTCAACCACGGCGAGATCTGGGCCAAGCTGGACGCTGGCAGCGAGGCCCACTACCGCGCGGTCAATCGTTCGCAGGTGTCCTTCGGGCGCATCCTGGAGAACCTTGCGGCCACGGCCCGGCGTTGGCCGATCACGATCCAGACCCTGCTGCTCGAGTGGAATGGTTCGGCCATGGGTCCCGGCGAGCTGGAGGCCTATATCGGCCACCTGCGGGCGATCCGGGAGGCCGGGGGGCAGTTGCAGCGCATCCAGCTCTACACCGTGGCCCGCGCCACGCCCGAGCCCGCGGCGCGGCCCCTTGCGGCCTCAAGATTGGACGCCTTTGCCGAGCAGGTCCGGGCCGCGTTGCCGGATGTGTCTGTTGAAAGCTATTACGGCCCTGAGGGCCTTTGATGCGATCCGCGATAGGCCGTTCGTTTGTCGTCTCCGCGCTGGTGGCGCTGTCGTTTCTGATCGGATGCAAATCCAAGAAACAACACGTCCCAGCGGTCGCTCCCGAACCCGTGCGCATCCGGCTCGTGGCCGTGGGCGATGTGATGATGCACCAGGATGTCCAGCGCTCGGCCCAGGGCGCGGGCAGCTTTGACGCGCTGTGGGGGGATGTCTCTCCCCTGCTTGTGGGTGCAGACATCGCCTTCGGCAATCTGGAAACCCCCGTGGCCCCGGATACCGGCGTTCACGGCCGACCCTTCGTGTTCAACGCCCCGCGCGAACTGCCCGACGCGTTGAAGCGCAGTGGTTTCCAGGTGCTGGCCACCGCCAATAACCACGGCTATGACCAGGGACCCAAGGGGGTGACAGAAACCCTGGCCCATCTCGAGGCCTCGGGCTTGGTTTCTGTTGGCAGCGGACCGGATCAGGCCCAGGCCGAGGCGCCGAAGATCCTGGTGCGGCGAGGGATCCGCATCGCCTTTCTGGGATGCACGGATATCTTCAACGCCAATCTGAATCGCGAAGGCAAGGGCCCGTGGATCGCGGAGCTGGGGGATCGCACCCTCGCTGCGGTGCGCGCGGCCCGGCTCCAGGCCGACGTGGTGATCGTCAGCGTTCACTGGGGCGCGGAATATCAGCACCAGCCCTCCGCCCGCCAGCGCGAGATGGCCCAGAAGCTCTTCGAGAGCGGCGCGGATCTGATCCTGGGGCATCACCCCCATGTGCTGCAGCCCCTGGAACGCAGCTCCTGCAACGGGCGCAGCGTGGCCGTCGCCTTCTCCATGGGCAACTTCATCTCCAACCAGGACCGTATGTACCAAGCCGTCCAGCCCGTGAAGGAAGGCGATAGCCGGGACGGCATGGCGCTGACGGCCACGTTCACGCTTCAGGTTTCACCCGACGGCTCCCGTAGAGCAGTCATGGAAAAGGTCGGATACGTGCCCCTCTGGACGGTCAATAACTGGTCGGACGTTCAGACTGGCCGCGCTCGGGTTCGATCCATCCGGGTGCTGCCCACCGAGCGGCTGCAGGTCGAGGATCCCTTGAGAAACCTTCGGATGGATCGCGTTCAATCCATCGTTGGTCATCTGCGCGAGCCCTTGGGCTGAGCTTTTCCGTTCTATGCTGATCGAAGACTGGCGCGAAGCCCCGCCAGATGCAGCAGGCCCAGCGCCAGCGAACAGGCGGAGAAGGCCGCCATCCGCGGGGCCGGAAGCTTGCCCGTGAGCAGCAGGGTCAGCTCGAAGCAGAGCATCAAGCCGCGAAGCGTGTAGGCGATGCCGATGAGGGCGATCGCCAGGCGGAGCAGGGGCAGCCTGCGGATCCATCCCGCGCCGGAAAAGGCATACGCGGCCCACAGCGCGAACAGGAGCACGAGCAAGCCCGTCAGCAGCGCGGGAAGCCACGAACCCCGCTCGACCATCGGCGCCAGTTCAGGCGCGCCCATGTACCGGTAGGCGGGAGCGCCGATGAAGATGGCGAGCACATGGGCGAGCACCACCAGCGCGCTGCCGACGCCGCCCAGGATGAACCAGGTCCTGCCAGGTGGGTTCGAGATGATCGCCGGCATGGCTCAATCCGCCAGATAGGGGCGCGTCAGATTGCGTCCGCCATCCGGGGTCACCAGCATGTTGTCTTCGATGCGGATGCCGCCGAAGGGCGCCAATTCGTCCACCAGCTTCCAGTCGAAGGCGGCCGCGTGTTCGCCCTCGCGGAAGGGGCGCAGCAGCATGGGGATGAAGTAGAGGCCGGGCTCGATGGTGACCACATGGCCCACTTCCAGGGGCCGCGTGGTGCGCAGGCTGGGGTACTGGGGGGGCGGGGGCTGCAGCGCGCCGTCTGGTCCCGCCAGGCGGCCGCCCACATCGTGCACCTGCACGCCCAGGTGATGGCCCAGGCCGTGGGGCATGAAAGGCCGCGTCAAGCCCTTGGCCAGGGCTTCTTCGGGCTGGAGGCGCACTAGGCCCGATTGCGCGAGCAGCTCGGCCAGCTTGACGTGGCAGAGGTGGTGCAGATCCCCGAAAGGCACGCCGGGCTTGATCTCCGCGCAGAGTTCCTGCTGCAGCTTTTCCACGCCCGCCACCAGCGCCTGGAATCGGGCATCGCAACCGGGCGCGGTCGTGGTGCGGGTGATATCGCTGGGGTAGTCGCGCACCCGCGCGCCGCTGTCCAGCAGCAGCACGCGCCCGTGGCCCGTCGTCCGCTTGTTCTCGTAGTGCAGCGTCGCCCCCTTGGGATCCAGGGCCACGATCGAAGGAAAGGCCAGTTCGTGATCCAGGCACCCCACGGCTTCCACGAAGGCCTGATGGATCTGGAGCTCGGAGGCACCCTGGAGAAAGGCTCTGCGCCCCGCCTGATGGCCCTTGGCGCCCAGGGCCGAGGCCTCATCCAGCGATGCGATTTCGTAAGCGCTCTTGTAGGCCCGTCCCCAGTCCAGGTAGGCCGTGAGCGCAGCGGGATTGACCGTGAGGCCGGCCTTCTCGGCGCGAGCCGTCTCGTTGCCGATGTAGGCGCCACGGCTGGGTTGCCCCAAGGCCTCCCACACGCCATCGAGGGTGCCCGCTTCCACCAGCTCGAATCCATCAAGCCAGAAGGGCGCGCCCAGGGGCATCTGCTCGTACCAGAAGTCCTCGGGCGCGTAGCGGATCAGCTTGGGCTTTTGGCCTGGGGCGATCCGCAGCACATGGTGCGGTCCGGGCAGCGGGCAGTGATGGCGGAAATGGGGAACCGGGCGGAACGGCGCGTCGCAATCATCGGCGAAATAAGTGTGCGGCTCGCCGCTGGAGATCACCAGGGCGTCGAAGCCCGTGGCCGAAAGCGCCTTGCTGGCGTACCGCATCCGGGTATCGAGGTGTTCAAGGAAGAGGGCTTTCAGATCCATGATCGGCTCCATTTGCGGCAGGTGCTCGGGTGCTGGCGGGTGGCGCTGGCCTATGGCTGTGATGGCAGGCTTGGTGCGGCCTCGCTAGGGAAATCCAGGAAGCGCAGTTCCTGCAGGGCGGGGGCGAGTCCGTGGCGGACCGCTTGGCTGAAGAACAGCACGAGGCTGGCCCGTTCCGGCTCTCCCAGCGCGTAATGGATGTTCCGGGTGAAGTAGTCCCGCAGTTCCTGGCGCGTCCAGCCGACACTGCGCTCGGCTTCATCCACCAATGTCTCAAGATGGGCCTGCCCCAGGGCCAAGCTCTGATGGAAGTACGAGGCCGTTCCGCCGGGGCCGGGCAGCTTCGGGGCGTCCGGGTGGACCATCCAAAGCGCGAACACAAAGGGCAGGCCCGTCCAGCTATGCCACTCTTCGGCCAGATCCAGCACCAGCAGGCCATCCTTGGGCGCGCGCATGGCCGCGTCCCCGATCATCAGTGCCGCGTCGTTTCCCGCGAGCATCGTCGGCAGATCCGGCCCCATATCCGTGGTGACGGGATCCGAATGGAACCGCTCCCTCAAAAGGATCCGCGCCAGGGCCGCGGAGGTGCGGGATGACGTATCCAGCGCCAGGCTCCGGATGGACGCAGGGGGCACCTTCGAGAGCAACAGGACGCTGCGCACGCGCTGGGGCGAGGCGATGCAAAGGCCCGGAACGAGGCTGAGCTGCGGGATCCGAAGGTACTCGATGGAGCTGATGAGTCCCGCGTCCACCTGGCCCTGGCGCAGGCTATCCGCGCAGGCGGAGGGAACCTGGAAGCGCATCTCGAAGAGATCCTTGCCGAGTCCACGCTTGAAGCCGAGGTTCAAGGGGGCCGCGTTCAGGTATTCGATGATGGAAAGGCGGAAGGGACGGATCGCCATTTTTTGAGTGTAGACCCGCTTTCTTGTGATCTGGCGCGCAGCAAATCCTGCGATGATGCTTGCATGTCACTGTGGCACTACGAATTGGATACGCCGATGGGCCCCATGTGGGCGGCCTTCACGGAGCGTGGCCGGTTGCGGCAACTGGGGTTCGGCGGCCTGGATCCCAGGGCCACCATGCCGCTGGCGCCGCGCTCCCAGCGCGAATCCTTCATGTTCCTGCAGCGCCAGATCAACGCCTATTTCCGGGGCACGCTCCGCACCTTCACGGTTCCCATCGAACCCCTGGGCACCACCTTCCAGCAGCGGGTCTGGGAAGAAGTGCTGGCGGTGCCCTACGGCAAGACGACCACGTACCAGGCCATCGCGGAAGCAACGGGCAACACCCTGGCCGCGCAGGCCATCGGGGCAGCCATCGGCTCGAATCCCATCGCCCTGCTGATCCCCTGCCATCGCGTGATCGGATCGGATGGCTCGCTGAAAGGCTATGCCTGGGGGTTGGAGCTGAAAAAAGCCCTGCTCCAACACGAAGGCGTGTTGCCGAAGGATTAGCTCAATAGGGATCGACCTCCAGCAGCAGCAGGCGCTTGCGGGGGCCGAACATGCGCACCATGCGGCTGAACCCTTGCGGCGAGCTGATCTCCAGGCGGTGCGAGCGCCCGTGGGGTAGCGTCTGGTAGAGCCAGGTCCGTCCGCCGGTGTCCTTGAGGAACAGGACGGCGTGATAGTGCTCGACAGTCGGTGTCCAAGCGTGACCGCGTCGGATCCTGCGTTCACGGCTGATGCTTCCCAGGTAGACGCGATCGTTGTGCAGACGGGGCAGGATGCGTTGCCAGTGGGCCTGCTCGTCGAGCGCGAAGCCCCGCAGGGATTGGCCATCCGCCTGGTGGCTCACGGCCAGTTCGCAATCGGGAAGCATCACCTGCCGGGCCTTGCCTTCGCTCAGATTCAGGACCAGATCCCAGGCGAAATCCCAATCGCGGCCCAGCGGGGCTTGCGCGCCGCTATCCCCGCGGCGATCCCGCGTCGCGTCCTCGATGCCTCCAGCAAATCCAAGCAGGCACCGCGAAGCCTCGATGACCAGGCCCGAGCAGTTGAAGCCGGGGGACGGGCGTTGGATGTCTGGATGGGTGAAGGTCGTCCAGCGGCCGCGTCCGTCCCGGACGCCGTCTTCCACGTAGGGCACGCCCATCAAGGCGCCCAGGGCCGGCGTCAGGGAGAGCCGCCCAGACGGAATCCCGACCGAGGTCTCGGTGGGCGCGCGCGAGATCAGGATGGAAAGGACAAGCAGATTGGCTGGATGCATGCCGCCCGTAGCTGGAAAGGTGCGCCATTATTCCGCACCCTGCATGACGTTGCCAGCCCTCGGCGCCAGCCGCGAGCCAAGGGCTGGTAACGCGCTCAGGGCAGGTAGGCCCCTTGCGGCGAGCTCATGCCCGCCGTCAGGTAGCTCGCGCGGCCGCTATCCGCCAGCAGCAGGTTGCCCAGGAGCTGGGAGAGATTCTCACCGCTGGGAATGACGGGAACACCCAGATCTTTGGAGAGCTGATCCAGGGTCACGTCATCCAGGAACATCGCGCGCGGCTCCATCTCCTGAACGCCGCTTGTGTATTGATCGGTTGGCCCCGTGTGGGTGCGCAGAGAGGCACTGGGCACCACCACCGCGTCCACCCAATCAGATTTGCCGCCGTGGGCGTTCCGGTCGGCTTCTGCCGCCTTGCGCAGATCCTTACCGCAGAGTAGCCCGGCCACGGTGACGCTGGTGCCGAAGGAGAGATTGGGGACGGCGATGGCCCGGATCTGGCTGCCGACGGTGCGGTTGAGATCCACCACGGCTTGGTCCAGCGCTGAGATGAAGCTGCTGCCCGTGAGCAGAAGCAGCCTGCGCCCCGCATACCGCTTGGCGCGGGGGCTGCGGTGGAACCTGCGGCTGTGCTCGAGGAAACGGCGCACGAGGCCGACGCCGTTCTCGAGTTGGGCCCAGCTCTGGGAATAGAAGCTTCGGCCCGGCACCTGCGTATCGGCCCGAGTGAACCATTCGTCGGCGAGCAGCAGCCAGGGCTCGCCATCGTTGGCCTCTGTGTATTTGCGCGCTTCGGGCTTCCATTGCTTCAGCCAGGCGCTGGCGTAGGGAGCGTCCACGTTATGCACGATCGGCAGGCCCTCCCTATGGGCTGTCAGGCCGACCGGGACGCAGGAGAGGCTGAGGATGCCGCCCTTGCCGCTCCATGGGCCCGTGGTCTGATAGGCGCGCCGTTCCCAGAGCTCGCGGACGGTCTTCTCCCAGATCGCGCCGTCATTGAGTCCCGGCGCCAGCACGACCTGGGTGTGCAGGTCCACCCCGCCTTCCAGCAGGCGGTCGATCTTGCGCAGGATGTGCCCTTCGCGAGGGTTGCCGACGACCTTTACGCGCACCTCGGGATCCGTCGCGTGGACGCTGACGTGGATGGGGGACAGCCGTTCCCGGATGACGCGATCCAGCTCCGCGTCGTCACTGGAGGACAGGGTGCTGAAATGCCCGTACAGGAACGAGAGCCGGATGTCCTCGTCCTTCAGATACAAACTCTTGCGGAAGCCCTTGGGCATCTGTTGGACGAAACAGAACACGCAGTTCTGGCGGCAGACCTTCACCGGATCCTCGGCCAGATCCAGGCCCACGCCGTCGCCGCCGTTTTCGACAACGGCTGTCGAGATCTTTCCATTGGGTGATGCGAAGGTCAGCGCCGTATTGTCCCGTTGGCTGATGAGGAACTGGTAGTTCAGCTGGTCCAGCACCGTCTCGCCGTTGATCTCCAGCAGGCGGTCGCCCGCCTGGATGCCCGCCGATTCGGCGAGGCTTCCGGGTTCCACGGCGATGATCTGGATGCCTTTGGATTTCATGGAAACTCCTGCTTCGGCGGCGGCCCCTCCGCGTGCATCAAAAGGCCGTTCAGTCTGAACTGAACGGCCTTTGAAGGGTATCGATCTCTCGAACGGATCGGCTTGAGCTATTCGACGGAAATCGGCGTTTCCGTGGTGTAGTCCAGGGTGACGACTTCCGCTTCCTCAAAGGCGATGCGGCTTTCTTCCACTTCGCGGATGCCCACCTGGGCCCAGAAGGAGGCGAGCTTGGGGGCTTCCTGAGGCTGACCCAGCTTGTTCACGGGAACCTGAACCTCGACCTTGGGGAAGGCGCCACGCTGAAGCTGCTCGCAACGCTTGCCGGAAACGACCACGAAGCGGTACTTGTTGGCGATCTCTTCCGGGATGTGAACGACGGTGCGCTGGCTCATGGAACTCCCTCGAAGGGGCTAAGCTTATCAAGAAAATGGCCTTGTTTCCAGCGGAATTCCGTAGCGGTGGCGCGCGGGGGCGTAGGATGGAATATCACTTCTTTCCGAGATTTCCATGGCCAGAACACGTTATGCCGGTGCGTCCGACGATCTTCCGATCCGGGCGCTACCCGCCGCAGCCCTCCGGGCCGTCCTGAACGAGGGGTATTCGAAGGCCCAGTTCCGCAAGGATCTGGCGGCCGGGTTTCTGGTGGGCATCATCGCCATGCCTTTGGCCATGGCCCTGGCCATTGCCGTGGGGGCGTCCCCCCAACAGGGGCTCTACACGGCCATCGTGGCCGGTTTCATCACAGCGCTGCTTGGGGGGTCCCGCATCCAGGTCGTGGGACCGACGGCCGCGTTCATCGTGGTGCTGGCGCCCATCTACATCCGCTTCGGGCTGGCGGGGCTCCTGGTGTCCGGGGTTCTGGCCGGCTTGATCCTTCTGGGCATGGGACTGTTTCGCCTGGGACGCCTCATCGAGTTCATTCCCTTTCCCGTGACGACGGGCTTCACCACGGGTATCGCGACGGTCATCGCCTCCCTCCAGATCAAGGATCTGTTCGGCCTGCGCCCGGTCCATACGCCAGACGGGTTCTTCGAGCGCATGGCCTCCATGTGGGCCGCTCGGAGCACGGCCTCGCTGTGGGAGATCCTGATCGGGCTCGGCACCTTCGGGATCCTGATGCTTCCACGCATGCGGAAGCGCTGGCTGGTGCGCCTGCCGCGCGTCCTCCGGAAGATCCCGGCGCCTCTGATGGCCCTGCCGCTGGCGGCGGTCGTCGCCTGGCTTCTGGGCCACCATTTCCCTGGGTTCCACGTCGATACGATCGGAAGCCGTTTCCACACGCTGATGAATGGGCACACGGTGGATGGCATCCCGCGCCAGCTTCCGACGTTCCAGTGGCCGTGGACCGCGCCTGGGCCCGACGGCGCGCCCTTCCAGCTAAGCCTTTCCGTCATCCGCCTGCTTCTGCCAGGCGCCTTCACCGTGGCGATCCTCGGGGCCATTGAATCCCTGCTCTCGGCGGTGGTGGCCGATGGCATGGCCCGGACGCGCCATGACCCCGATGCGGAGATCCTGGCCCTGGGCGTGGCGAACATCGTCACCCCCTTCTTTGGTGGCATCCCCGCCACGGGCGCCATCGCCCGCACCGCGACGAACTTCCGCTTCGGGGGCCGGACGCCCGTTGCGGCCATGGTGCACTCGCTCACCATCCTGTTGGCGATCCTGCTGCTGGCGCCCCTGATTCGTTTCCTGCCCATGGCCAGCCTAGCGGCCTTGCTGCTCCAGGTGGCCTGGAACATGTCCGAGGCCGAGCACTTCGTCCACACCGTGAAGGTGGCGCCTCGTAGCGATGTGGCGGTGCTCTTCACGTGCTTCGCGCTCACGGTGGTCTTCGATATGGTGATCGCCGTTTCCGCCGGGGTGCTGCTGGCTTCGCTGCTATTCATCCGACGCATGGCCACCACGACCGAAGGGCACATCTCGGAAGCGGAAGCCGTGACGCTGCCAGGGCCGCTGCCCGAAGGCGTCGTCATCTACGATATCGTCGGCCCACTGTTCTTCGGGGCCACCGAGCGCGTCATGCGGGCCATCCGCGCCATCGGCAGCGATGTGCGGGCCGTGATCTTCCGGATGGATCAAGTGCCCAGTGCCGACGCGACGGGGTTGGTCGCCATGGAAAACGTGATGGCGGAGATGCGGCGCCAGGGCATTCGCGTCATCATCGTCGGCCTGCACGGCCAGGCCCGGCGGGCCTTCCTGCGGGGGCTGATCCAGGCGGGATCCGAGCGGCCCGTCCTGTGCCGGGATATGGTGAAGGCCTTCCAGGTGCTGGATGCGAAGATCCACACCTATCACCGGAGAAACCTCGGGCCCCTGCGCTTCCACGTCCTGAACCGGCACAAGGATCTGCTCCGGCAGGTGGGGCACCAGGATGGCTGAGGGTCTCGCAGGCGCTAGGATGTTTGCTGGAGGGGCTTCATGAAGATCCTGCTGGGCGTCACCGGGGGCATCGCGGCGTACAAGGCCTGCGAACTGGCGCGCATCTTGGTACGGGAGGGCCACAGCGTGCGGACCTGCCTGACGGATGCGGGCAGCCGCTTCATCACGCCGCTGACCCTGGCGACCCTTACGGGCGAGCCCTGCTTCGGTGCCAATCCCGAGTATCACGAGTGGCGCGCGAATCCGAAGGTGGAGCACGTGGATCTGGCCAAGTGGGCCGATCTCGTGGCGGTGGTGCCCGCCACCGCGGACATCCTGGGCAAGAC
>DAOPYE010000051.1:0-1731 GCA_035352715.1 Holophaga sp.
GATGTGGTGTGGCGATAGAGCGTAACCAGCACGGGCTGTGGACCCACGCAGGTAGGTCGTGCTGCGCAGACCGCGAGGGCCTAGGCTGTATGTGGCCTACTCAGGAGTCCAGGGAGCCGTAGAGGCCCACTGATGCCGAGGAGGCGTTGTCGGTTGGTGCGGTCGGGTGTCTTGCGCACCCGTAGGGCACCGGTTTTCGTGTGTGTGTCGAGATTTCGTTTCTCGGCGAGGATATGGCCGCTAGGGCGGTCCTTCGCGAGCGGGGTTACCCGCCCACACTTGCTAATATTGCTCGCACCTTGATGTGTCGTTGACGGGGGCTGCCCGTCCACACTGGTATTGCTTGCGGTTTGGTATCCCGGTCGCGTCCGGACGGACGAATTTTGGGGGATCCGTGGCCCCACTTGGCTGCGCGATGACTGCGCTGTTCTTTTGCTTTCGTTTGTTGTTTTTTCGACTGCACCTGTTTTTAACTGCTTTGCCTGCTTTCGCGGGTCTATCCCCAGATGGAAGTGGATGGGGGCAATGTCTTGCTCCCATCCGTGGACTGCCTGGGCGGCGGCACGTTCGGCCAAAAGGAATCCCACATCTACCTGACGACGGCAGCATTCGCACCGTTGGCGGTTGGAGGTGGGCAGACCTGTGTCGTGATCGACTTTCAGGATGAACGTTTGCCTGCAGTGTGGGCATGTCATGGGCACCTGGGTGGCTGCACGGCGAAGCTCCCACCCCGATAACCCAGGGATGTGCTCTGCCAAGTAGTCTCGGTGCTCCCGACACTCGCGGCCCACGGTCGTGACGACACGGAAAGTGCCAGCATCTTCCGCTATGCGCTTCCGCGACCTCCGAATGAACACGCTATAGGCGCGTGCGAGTTCGGGGGATACTGACCCGAGCATGCTGGTGTCCACACCCACGGTGCGGATCCGATAACGCTCGGAAATGGTGTTCCAAAAGTCTGCTGCGAAGTCCGGGTGGAGGAGCATCTCAGCAGGCAGGACGAATTGTTTGGGCTTCCGCTTGGGGTCGTCCACGCGGAAATCGTCGGTCGAGCAGATGGAGCCACCCAGGACGCTGCCAAGTAGGAGCTTCCGCCAGGGTTGCTCCTTGATGACTTGGTAGATCAGCTTCTGCCGGATCTGCTGAACCGTAACCTGCAGACCTTCAGTGGTGATCGCGCATCCCATGTCGACAGCGTGGGTGGGACGGGCCATGTCTTTGGCCCAGGCCCACAGGTTCGGCGTGGTTGGTACGCCTTGGAGGTGGACGTAGCAGACGTACCTCCCGTCTCGCTCGCGTCTCCAGGTTGCCTTGACGACCTGATCAATGGAGTAGCCCTCAGGGCCTCTACCGGCCTCCAGGGCGTGTTGGAGGACATCGCGGAGGCATCCGGCGGCTGGGATGGCCGCGAACCGTCTCTCGGACTTCTGACGCAGGGGGCCGTTGGCCTTCATGCGACGGCGACGGTAAACACGTTGGTTGGCGCGGAACAGGGGGCGGCACTCGGGGTCGACCAGCAGCGCGCCGAACCGACGCTCCCGCTCTGCTGCCAGGGATTCCTGGAGTTGACCGGCGGCGTCCAGTCTGGCCATCAGGTTGTAATCCTGGCGGAGAAGGTTGAACCATTCGCGGACCCGATCCGTGTCATAGCCTTCGACCGGGGAAACCTTGGCGGCAAAGATGCCGGTGGTTTCCGCCGTGTAGGGCTCTCGGAGTCGGGTTGCTTGCATG
>DAOPYE010000051.1:1831-18141 GCA_035352715.1 Holophaga sp.
GAGGCGGAGCCGGGATGCTGAGCGTAGCGAAGACATCCCGAGCGGAGCGCAGGGAGGTAACCGGGAGGGTGACCGCACGAGCGTAGCGAGTTGCGGGCGACCGCCCGGGGTCGAAGCCGGGGAACATCGAGCGAAGCGAGATGGACCCCGGCGGAGACGGGTAGGGGTGTCGGGGACGGAGTCCCTGACTGCGGGACGACACGTGCGACGAAGGAGCACGGGGCGGAGCCGCACCGGGGGTGTTGGGGGCGGAGCCCCCGACCAGGGGGTGCAGGGGGACGGAGTCCCCATGCTGGGGTGCAGGGGCGGAGCCCCGCATAGAGCAAAAAGATATGTACACGTACACACAGTATTTTGTTTTTTCAACTGCACCTGTTTCAAAGCAGTACCGCGCAGGCGAGATCCCGTCTCACAATCTTCGTAAGCTGCTGGTTCCATTGCTACTTGCGGTGTCGTCATCCTGCGGGAGCACCCGTCTGCACCGAAAAAGTTTCCACCCTCCACGCACCCGATTTGAGTCTAAGTCATGTGGATAGTACAACTACGTCTTCGCAAAACTTTTTCAGCCCCACCCTACGACTACTCCGCCCTGAAGGTGGAGGAGCATCATGGCCGACGACCTACAACCTCAGAACCCGGACCCCGGTCCACTTCGGCGTGTCGTAAATCACGTCATCAGGGCCACCCGTGAACTCGACCACAGGACCCCGTCCAGTGCACGCATCTACGGCGGGGTCCTGCTGGCGACCATCATCCTTATCCAGATTCTGATCGCTGTGGCCCTCTGCTTCCGGTTGGCGACGGTGGATCCTGCGCTCGCGAACGCCCCTGTCCTTATTAAGGTGTACGTCACCGCGCTCAAGGCGCTCCTCTGGTCCCTGCTGTTTGATGCCGCCACCGCCTTGTCCCTCTACGGGGTGAACGTGTGGCGGTACATCGCGGCGATTCGATGTGGTCGGTTCATGAGTGCTGACGACGCGGCGGCGGACGCCGACGTCCCCCCGGCACCGGCTCCAGCCCAAGTTCCACCTTCCAAGTCCGAAGAGTAATCGTGCTCCCAGTTCCCACACCCACCGAGGTTCCCATCGAGATGGCGGGGCGGAAGTTTACGTTTCGCCGGTTATCCTGGCGGGACGAGGTCGAGTTTCAGAAAATGCGGAGCACAAACCCCACCTTCCACATTCTTGCCTTCGCACTGAGCCACGTTGATGGTCGGACCGTCCGGCCAGAGGATGCCTTTCGGCTTGTGACCGCTCTCCCACGTCCAAACAAGACTACTTCTGCGCTAGCTAGCGGCATTCGCTGACAACCACGGACCGATGGATTTCCGGTTGGCTTCACGGAGATCCCGCGCATTCCCTGGATCCAACCGCCCTGATTCAATCTCAAGGGCTAGGCGCGTCAAGGCCACGCGCAGGGTGCACACATGGTCGACGCGCTCGCCGAGAAGGCCCAGGTCCAGGAAGCGCCGGTATTCGGGAAGGCGATGCTCCGCATGGAGGCGGAACAGCGGTGCCTCGTGTATGTGGTTGAGGATGTCTCTCATTCCAGTGTCATGGAAATTGCCATAGCCCGGCGCATCGCCCATCAGGGGGCAGGTTGCCAGCTCGCCGCTGGCGTTCAGATACAGACTGGGCGCGGGCCGGAAGAAGTTCTTGCACCTCAGAACCGCGTCGGCGATTTCCCGCACGAATATCCGGCCCTCCCGAAAGCGCGCGGCGCCGCCCACATCGATCAGGTTGCTCACGTAGTTGTGCTCGTCGGCCGACAGCCGGGAGCGAAGCGCCTCCGCATCGTCGCACTCCCCATCGCGAACGGGATCCGGCCAACCGTAAAGCGCCTGGGAGACTTCCCGCAGCCAGGCGAGAGATGCGGGTTTGGCGAGGATGGATGGGTTGAGGATCGAGACCTGCGCTCGCAGCCCCACGCGCTGGGCGCTTCGGATGCCATCCAGGATGCGCCCGAAGAGCCTCGGTATGCCGCGCCACGCATCGTGCAGAGGGGCCGGTCCATCGAGGCTGAAGACCAGATGGGTTACCCCCGCTTCTAGCAGATGTTCCATCAGGGCCCGATCATCCACATAAGAGCGGCCCGCGGCCGCGAAATTCTTCCGGCCCAGAAACCAGCCACTGGTCATGACGCCGATGCTCAGTGTGTTCCCAGACGCGTCAACGAGCAGGCCCTCGGCTGAGCGGTGAATGGAACGAACGACATCCAGCCAGCCCACGCCGTGCTGGATCACTTCACCACCGATGAAGTCGAAGCGGCGGATGCCCAGTTCCAGGAAGGGCACTGCTGCGGCGGCAAGCCGTTCGGGTTGCGATTCGGTGAGGCTGGGCCGTCCCAAATTTCGACAGTGGCGACAGTGGAGATCGCAGGCCGTGGTGTATTCGATAACCACCCAGCGCACGTGCTCCAGAGGGTTTCGCTTCATGCGCAGCTTCAGTGCCTCTGGATCCAGTGCTAGCGCCGAGTCATCGACCAGGCCCTGAGTCAAGAGAACCTCGGCTTCCGGTGCCCGATTCTCGAAAAGAATCGCTCGGCCACACATCAACTCCAGCAGCAGTTGCCATTCCCTGGGATCCAGCACGGCAGGTTGAGCCCCGGGCGCAAGGACATTCAGTTGGTGCTGGCACCAACGCTGCCCGAAATGGCTCAGGAGAATCTGCATGGGAATGTCTCAGTTCCCAGAATCTTAATGCACCGCGGAGAGTGTTTGAGGAGCTAGTCCTTCCTGGGATGCATTAGCACCGAGAACCGTCGCAGGATCGTCATGCGTCAGCCCAAACGCACAGGAGAGTTCGACACTGGCTGTCGGGTCCGCCTTGAACAACGGGTTAATGGGCCAAGGCCTTGCTCGAACATGGCGTTCACCCGAGTTTTCCTGAGAGCTGAGTTGAGCTGAGCTGTTGGTTGGTGCTTTCAGTTTCTCAGATCAATTCGGATGAACAACCTGATTGGCACTTACAACTAACGGTGGATCCCACGGTGGTCCTGGCCATCGCGATAAGGACGAGTTATGAAAAATAAGGCACGCGTCGTTTGTGCCGACTCGACACCTATCATTCCCATGAGACGGCCCAAAACGGCCACGAACCATGATGGATGACACGATGACTACCCCCGCTGAATACACCCTCCTTCGCCTCCCCGAGGTCCTCCGCCTGCGGGGGCGGAGCAAGGCGTCGCACTACGCCGACATCAAGGCGGGGATGTTCCCCCCGCCGGTTAATTTGGGGAGTCACTGCGTAGGGTGGCCAGAGGCGGAGGTGATTGCCGTCAACGCAGCACGGATTGCGGGGCGGAGTGATGCTGAGGTGTGTGGGCTTGTCCGTGACCTCGTGGTGAGGCGGCGCTCTATCGCTTAGCCTTCAACCCGTCCAGATAGTCGGCCCACTTCTGCATCATTTCGCGGCGAGCCTCCAGGTGCGCCGTTCGGTTGTACGCGCGGCCGTTAGGGTCCCGCACCGCATGGGCAAGCTGGTGTTCGATGAAGTCGGGACGGAACCCCAGGACCTCGTCAAGAATGGTGCGGGCGATTGCCCGGAAACCATGGCCACACAGCTCGTTCTTGCCGATCTCCAGCCGCCGCATCGCGGCAAGAATAGCTACGTTACACATGGGCCGGTCGGATGAACGCGCGCCGGGGAACGCATAAATACCCCGGCCTGTCAGGGGCTGAATTTCTTTGAGGATGGCCACGGCCTGAGTGGACAGGGGGACGACGTGCGGTGTCTCTGTTTTCGTGGCAATGAACCGCCACTCTGCTTTGTCTAGGTCGATGTCGGCCCATTGGGCGTTCCGCAGCTCCCCGGGCCGTACGAAAACGAGAGGGGCAAGCCTCAATGCACACTTAACAGTGAGGGTCCCGTGATAGTCGTCGAAGCTTGCCAGGATCTCGCCGAGGCGGACGGGGTCCATGGTGGCGGCCATATGTTTGACCTTTGGGGGGCGGATCGCTCCCCGTAGGTCAGGGACTGGGTTGTGCTTGGCCCTCCCGGTGGCGATGGCATAGCGGATCACTTGTCCGCAGGTTCCGAGGACCCGATGGGCTGTCTCGATAGCCCCCCGGCTTTCAACTCTGTTCGCGACGGCTAGGAGGTCCGCCGCCTCCAGTTCCGCCACGAGTTTGTCTCCGATCCACGGGTAGGCGTTGTTGTCGAGGCGCATCTTGACACGCTCCAGGTGTGCAGGTGCCCACTCGGCCCCGAACTTGCCCAGCCATTCATCTGCGACATTGCGGAAGGTGGCGCGCACCGCCTTGGCCTGAGCCTCCGCTTGGGCCTTGGTGGCCTTGCGTGCTGCACTCGGGTCCACGCCGTTTTTGAGCTGATCCCGTGCCGTATCTCTGCGTGCCCGTGCCTCTTTGAGGCTTACAGCCGGGTAAACCCCGAGGGAGAGGCGCTTCTCCTTGCCCGCGAAGCGGTATTTGAACCGCCACCATTTGCCCCCGCTGGGGGCAACCTCAAGATATAGCCCTTGCTCGTCGGTGAGCTTGATGACCTTGCCATTTTCCGAGGGGTGAGCCCTACGTACCATTAGGTCTGAGAGCGGCATGGGGGCAACTCCTGGGAGGGGGAGGGGGCAACTCCGCGTGTTGCCCCCAATGTTGCCCCCACTTGCCCCCGGATTGCAATGGACCAGGATGGACTGGTTTGGACCAGTATTGGTGTGTTTACTTTGTTTTTCGGTGATTTTTGGACTTTCTTGGATCTGTTTGGAATTCGACTGGTGAGCCGTCCCCGGAATTGAACCGGGGATCTTGCCGGTAAAGTGCCGGCCGCTCTGGCGTTGAGCTAACGACTCTGGTGTCAGTCTAGCATCGGCCCCGTGGTGGCCTGTGGAAGAATGGGCCATGGCCGAACATCGCGCTGGGACCGAAAACCGGATGGGACAGGACGCAGAAGAGAAGAAGGACGCGGGTTTCTTCCGCAGCGACCAGGTGGATGGTCAGCCCATGCGCCACACCCTGATGCTGCGCCTGCTCGCCTACCTGAAGCCCTACTGGATCCAGTTGGCAATCCTGCTCGCCTTGATGGCCGCCGGGGCCGCGCTGGAGGTGGCGCCTTCCGAGTTCACGCTGCGGCTCATCGATCACCACATCGCGACGGGCAGCTTGCGCGGGGCTGGGCCGCTGATCGGCGCGTTCCTCGGCTTTCTCGTTCTGGGTTTCATCGTGCAGTTGTTGCGCTTCGGGCTGCTGGGATGGGTGGGGCAGATGGCCATGCTGGATCTGCGCATCGAGCTTTTCGGCCACCTGATGGGCCGCAGCACGCATTTCTTCCATCGCAACCCCGTGGGACGGCTGATGACGCGCGTCATCAGCGATGTGCAGAACCTGAACGAGATGTTCTCGTCGGGCTTCGTGGCCATCGTGGGCGATGCCTTCTCGCTGCTGGCCATCGTCGTGTGGATGTTCAGCAAGCACGTGGGGCTTGCGGCGGTGGCGCTGGGCATCATGCCCTTCCTGCTCATCGCCACGGAGATCTTCCGGCGGCGCGCGGGTGAGGCCTATCGCGAGACCCAGGGCCGGTACGCGGCCATCCAGGCCTATCTGCAAGAGCAGCTCTCGGGCATGAGCCTGGTGCAGATGAACGCGCGGGAGGCCAGCAGCCGCGCGGGTTTTCTCGATCTGAACCGGCGCTATCTGGACGCCTTCCTGCGCACCATCTTCGCCTACGCCGTGTTCTTCCCCGTGGTCGAATTCATCACCTCGGCCACGCTGGCGGCGCTCATCCTTTACGCCGGGATCAAGCTCCAATCCGGTGCCCTGACCCTGGGCTTGCTGCTGGCCTTTATCCAGCAATCGGGGCGGTTCTTCCGGCCCATCCGAGAACTGGCCGAACGCTACAGCGTCATGCAGACGGCCATGGCCAGCAGCGAGCGAATCTTCCGCCTGCTCGATAACGACGAACAGATCCACGAATCGACAATTGCTGTCGAACCGACCTTCGAGCGTGAGATCCGCTTCGAGGATGTCTCTTTCGCGTATGACACAGGCGGCCGTACCGTGGTGCGCAGCCTGGATGGCTGCATCCCGCAAGGGCAGCGGATCGCAGTGGTGGGACATACGGGCGCGGGCAAGAGCACGCTCATCAACCTGCTGATGCGCCTGTACGACGTGAGAGATGGGCGGATCACCCTGGACGGCGTGGATGTGCGCGAGCTGAAGATCAAGTCCCTCCGCGCGCTGTTCGGCCTGGTGCTTCAGGATGTGTTCATCTTCTCGGGCAGCCTGGAGGACAACATCCTGCTGGGCCGCGAGCGCGATTTGGCGCGGCTCGCTTCAGTGCTGGAGCAAAGCCAGTTGCGCGTCCTGGTGGACCGGCTTCCCGAAGGTCTGGCCACCCAGGTAGGCGAGCGGGGACAGAAGCTCAGCGCGGGCGAACGTCAGCTGGTGGCCTTCGCCCGCATGCTGTACGCCGAGCCGCGCATCCTGCTGCTGGACGAAGCCACCTCGAACATCGATAGCGAAACGGAATCCCTGATCCAGGGCGTGATCCAGCGCGTCAGCCACCGCCTGACGACGTTCACCATCGCGCACCGGTTGAGCACCATCAAGGATGCGGATGAGATCTGGGTCATGGACCAGGGGCGCATCATCGAGCGGGGCGATCACGAATCCCTGATGCGCCAGGATGGGCACTACGCGCGGCTGGTGCGGCTCCAGTTCGAGGCGGAAGACGGCGCGGCCTGATCCATAATGGAATCCCCCTTCGGAGTCGTCGTGCTGCAGCTTCCCCCCATCTATCCCATCACCGACGGCGCTCTGGACGTGTCGCTGGCGGCGCAAATCCAGAGATTGGGCGATGCGGGGTTCCCCCTGGTGCAGTTCCGCGGAAAGCCGCAGAACCCTCGCACCCAGTGGGAGGAACTGCGCGAGGCCCTGGCGGCCTCCCATGAGAACGCCGGATGGCCCTTGATCTGCGTGAACGATCGCTCGGATCTGGCCGTGCTCGCGGCCCGCGAGGGCTGGACCCTGTGGGGCCTGCACCTGGGCCAGGACGATCTGCCGCCCGCTGTGGCCAAAGAACTTCCGGGGCTTGCGGGGCTGCACTTCGGCACATCTACGCATCTGGCCAAGGAATGGGAACAGCTAGATGCCGTCTGCGATCATGCGGGCGTGGGGCCTTTTCGCGCCACGGGCAGCAAGGGCGATCACCTTGCGCCCATCGGGCTTCTGGGGTTGCGCGCTGGGTGCCGCGCGCTGCGGTCCAAGGGCCTCGCGCCCATCGCCATCGGCGGACTGACCCTGGAGGATGCCAAGGCCTGTTTCGATGCCGGGGCCGAATCCCTGGCGATGATCCGCGAAGTGGCGCGGGCGCTGGATCCATCCGAGCTGCTTTGGCAGGCACAGTTGGACCGCTGGGCGGTGCGTCCGCCGTTGCGCAAAGGGCAGGGCGTGGCCCTCGTGGGCGGCAGCGGTTGCGGAAAATCCACCCTCGCGAAGGAGCTGGGCGTGCGCCTTGGCCTTCCCGTGAAGGATCTCGATGAGGTGATCGTCCAGCGCGCCGGCAAGCCCATCGCCCGGATCTTCGAGGAGGACGGCGAACCCGCTTTCCGCCGTCTGGAGGCGGATGTGACGGCTGAGGCCTTCCAGTCCCCGGCGGTGCTGGCCCTGGGCGGCGGCGCGTGGGAGAGCACCGCCATTCGCGCCGCGGCCAGGGAAAGCGAATACCCTGTGCTCTGGATCGCGGAGAACCCGGCCCGGGTGTGGGCCCGCATCGCCCATGATCCCGTGCGGCCCCTGGCGCAGGAACGCAGCGTTTTCATCGCCCGCTGGAGAAGTCGCACGGCCCGCTGGATGGAAGCCCCCATGGTGCTGCCCCTAGGGCGCAGCGCCTCCGAACTGGCCGAAGCGCTGGTGGCATCGCTGTAGCCGATCGCGCGACGGGGCGTGGCGAATCGCGGGCGTTTCGGTTCTGGGATGGAATCTTTCCTGGTGATGGCCATATCGCCATTGCGATTAAGTGCCTGTGATTTGTTTTTGCTTCGGCGTGACGTGAAACCGCTGGTCGTGTTTAAACTGGTAAATCTTCCTTCCCACGATTTAGTGCCCATTCCATGGACCTCATCCTCTCCGATATCCACGCGAATCTCCACGCCTTGAGGGTGGTGTTGCGTTATGCCCGCAGGCGGGCCATCGACCGTTTCGTGCTATTGGGCGATCTGGTTGGATACGGCGCGCAGCCGAATCAGGTGCTGGACAAGGTCCAGGAACTGAAGCCCCGCTTCATGGTCCGCGGCAACCACGATCGCGCCTGCGCGTTCAGCGACGCCGATGACTGCTTCAGCCTGCCCGCCCGGATGGCGGCCGGTTGGACGCGGGAGCGGCTTTCTCGCGAACACCTGCGGCTGCTTCAGGATATGCCCGTGGGCGTCAATGCCGTGGGAACGGATTACCAGATCGCGCATGGCAGTCCGCAGGATGAGGACGCCTACCTGCTGCACCCGCGAGACGCGCTTCAGGCTTTTGACGACTTCCCTGGCCAGCTCTGCTTCTTTGGGCACACGCATCTGCCTGGCGCTTACATCTTGGATGAGCGCGCGCACCTGCTTTCGTGGGTGGTGATGCAGCCTGGGACTTGGTTCCACCTGGAAGAGGGCTGCCGTTATCTGGTGAATCCCGGATCGGTGGGTCAACCCAGGGATCGGGATCCCCGTCTATCGTTCATGACCTGTGATTTCAAACGCCGACGACTGAAGCTTCATCGCATGGATTACGACCATGAAGGCGCTGCGCGCGCCATCCTCGCCGCCGGGCTCCACCGGAACCTTGCAGAGCGTCTGCACCACGGAATGTGAGGAGATCCCAGATGACCTCGCCCTGTCACTTGATTCGAAGCCAGATTGAAGACGTCCTCAACCGCGCCAAGTCGCTGCGCGCTCCCGCCAGCCTGCGGCCCGTGGGAAGCCCTCGCCTGATGGGGGATCTTGAAATCTGCGGCCTGGAGACGGGTGCGACCATTCATCTCGCTGGCGCCAAGCGCCGGGATCAGGTTCCGCCCGTGGGCACGGATGTCACCCTGTCGGTCCTGGTGGGCGACGAGGTGATCACCGGCCCGACGGTGATCCTGGATCCGATCATCTCCACCGAGGGCGACACGCTGTTTCCGCCGATCCTGCGCGTGGCCTGGCTGGAGCGGGCCGTTGAATCCCACCGGCGCCGGGATGTCCGCGTGGCGACGCTGGATCTGCCGCCCCTGCAGGGAACCATGATCCATGAGGGGCTGGTCTACGGCGTGAGCATGCTGAATCTGACCGAGACGGGTCTTGGTGTTGGGTATGTGGAAGGCCCGATCCCACTCTCGCACGCGCAGGTGAGGCTCGAGGTGGTCCTGCCCGGGGGGGTTCCCATCACCGCCACGGCCGAAGTCCGCCACGCCGAGCGCCTGGATCACGATCCCATGCCGATCCGCATCGGGCTGGTGTTCCTGGATCTCTCCGACGACGCCAAGGAGGCCCTGAGCCGCTTCGTGCAGGCCCGCCGCACGGATCGCTCGGTGGAGCTGCGCAAGCACTACTAGCGCGTTTGGTTGGAGATGGCATGAAGACGATTTCCCTGCGGGTGGACGTGGACACCCTGGAAGGCTCCATCAAGGGCATTCCGACGCTTCTGAAGCTGCTGGATGCCCATGGCATGAAAGCCAGCTTCTATTTCTGCTTCGGGCCAGACAATTCGGGGAAAGCCATCCGGCGCATCTTCCGCAAGGGCTTCCTGGCCAAGATGGGGCGCACCAACGGCGCGAAGCTCTACGGCTTCAAGACCATGATGTATGGCGTACTGCTGCCTGCGCCCATCATCTGGAAGCGGGCCGCCGAGCAGATGCGCGCCGCCAGGGACGCCGGCCACGAAGTTGCCATCCATGGCTGGGACCATGTGCAGTACCACGACCTGTTGGACCGCAAAAGTCGACAGTGGCTGTCCCATTGGTTCGAGTCCGCTCACGAGGCGTTCCAGACCGTTTTTGGGGAGAAGGCGAGAGGCGCCGTGAGCCCGGCCTGGCGCTGCAACGACACCACGCTGGAGTTGCAGGAAGCCTACGGACTGGACTACGCCGGGGACTGCCGCGGCTTCGATCCCTTCTACCCGATCGTGAAGGGGCGCGCGCTGAAGACGCTGCAGATCCCCACCACGCTGCCGACCATGGACGAACTTCTGGGGCTGGATGGTCGCAGCGCCCAGGATGTCAACGAATTGCTGTTCAGCCTGCTGCGCGAGGATGCGCTGAATGTCTACGCCCTGCACACCGAGGTCGAGGGCGGCGCGCTGAAGGATCCTTTCGACGCCTTTCTGCACGGGCTGAAGGCACGCGATGTGCGCGTGCGGACCCACGCGGATTGGCTACCCGAGCTGAAAGCCGCCGGTCCCCAGGCCCGCGAGATCACGCGCCGCGAGATTCTCGGGCGTGCCGGCTGGGTTGCCTTCGGCGCGGGACCTGAGACGCCCTGGAGCGTGTAGCGCCCGAACCCTGCATCCTCTGGACATCGACTGTCGAAGCTTGATGCCAAGCCTGAGGCCAACAACAAGAAGGGCGGCCCCGCGGGGCCGCCCTTCTTGTGTCCAGAAACCGGATCAGGCGTGCTTCTGCTTCAGATTGTCCTTATGGCCGAACCACTTCTCCCAGTAGACGACGACGGGGCTCGCGATGTAGATCGAGGAATACGTTCCCGTGATGACGCCCATGAAGATGGGGAAGGCCAGATCGCGCAGGGCAGGGCCGCCGAAGGCGAAGAGGCAGAAGGCCACGAACAGTACGGACAGCGAAGTCAGGATCGTGCGGCTCAGGGTCTGGTTGACCGAATCATTCACCAGCTGCGTGATGGTGGCCCGCCGGTATTCAGGCTTGTGGCTGTTCTCGCGGATGCGGTCGAACACCACGATCGTATCCGACATCGAGTACCCGATCAGGATCAGGAAGCTGGCGACGACGGGCACGCTGAATTCGAAGCGGAAGAGCACGAAAAATCCCAGCGCCAACAACACGTCGTGGATCAGGGCCACGATGCCGCCGATGGCGAAGCTCAGGGTGAATCGCAATAGCACGTAGACCAGGATCGCGCCCAGGGCCCAGAACACGGCCTGAAGCGTCTTCCAGGTCCACTCGCCGGAGATGCTGGGCGAGAAACTCTCGTTCTTCAGGATGGACAGATTGCCCAGGCGGTATTCCTTCTGCACCAGATCGCGTAGCTGGGCCGGCAGATCGTTGGGCAGCTGGTCAAAGCTGGTGATGATGCCCAGCTTTTCTCGGGTGGCCGAGATCTTGGACACCAGGGGCTGGTAGGCCAAGCGCAGGACGGCCTCGTCGCCCTGGACCCCCAGGGGATTCTGCTTGATCCACTGATCTGTCAGGCGGCCCACATCCTCGGTGTTCAGATCCGGGCGGGCATCCTTGCTGGCGCTGGCGTCCAGGCCGCGCAGGATGTCGTGGATCTGCTTGATCTGCTTGGAGGAATCCTTCTCGTCCTGGCCCGCCTGATTCTTGGCGGCCTTGATCTTGATGGAGTAGTCCGTGAAGCCGCCCTTGCCTTCGTAGGCGACGACCGCGGCATTGGGGAAGCCGCCACGGGCCAGCGCTGCGCGGACCTGATCCTGGTGGATGTCGCCCTTGAAGCGCACCTGCATATCGATGCCGCCGATGAACTGCATGCCCAGCTTTACGTGGCTGCGGCTGCCCTTCCAGGGCTGGGCCGACAGGATGCAGGCCACGATGATGCCCCAGGAGATGCCCAGTGCCCAACCCTTCCAGCGCAGGAAGTCGAACTTGGAACCTTCAAAGAAGGAGTGGGTGCCCAAGGACAGCGTGGTGGTGCCGGGGTGGCGTTCCAGAATCCAGTCGTAGATGAAGTGGCTGATGTAGATGCTGGTGAACAGCGAGGCCACGACGCCCACCGTCAGGGTCACGGCGAATCCCTTCACGGGCCCCGTGCCGAAGATGAACAGCAGAAGGGCGGAGAAGAGCTGAGTCACGTGGCTATCCACGATGGTCCAGAACACCTTGTCGAAGCCCGCCTGGATGGCCCCTGGCACGCTCTTGCCCGCGCGCAGCTCCTCCTTGATTCGCTCGTAGATCAGGATGTTGGCGTCCACAGCCATGCCGATGGTGAGCGCGAAGCCCGCGATGCCTGGCAGCGTGATGACGGCATTGAAACTGCCCATCAGCCCTAGCATCACGATCATGTTCACCGTAAGCGCCACGACGGCGTTCATGCCGGACCAGTGGTAGAAGATCAGCATGAAGCCAACCACCACGAAGAAGCCGATCATGGCTGCGAGCACGCCCGATTTGATGGAGTCCGCGCCCAGGCTGGGGCCGATGGAGCGTTCTTCCAGGAACTTCATGGAGGCGCGCATGGCGCCGCTCTTGAGCTTCAAGGCGAAGTCTTCGGCGCTCTCCTTGGTGAAGTCGCCCGTGATGCGGACGCTGCCGCCGGGGATCTTCTCGCGGCAGCTCAGGACGCTGACGACCTTGCGATCCAGCGCGATGGCGATGAGACGGCCTTCTTCGGCTGCGATGCCGGAGAGGTTGTAGAAGTCATCAGAGCCCTTGCGGTTCAGGGTGTAGTGGATCTCGTTGCGATCCGTGTTGGGATCCACGGTGCCATTGGCGCCCGTGATATCGCCACCATCCACGTAGACCTTGTTCTCCACCAAGTGCCAGCATTTGATCTTCTCTTCGATCTTCTGGCCCTTGTAGACGGTCTCGCCGGCCTTGCGCATATCCCGTTCGCCCACGAGCTCGGGCAGCAGTTCTGTGCCCGGAGGCAACTGGCCACCCATGGCGGCAATGGCGGCCTCGCGGGAGGGGAATCCACCGTAACCCGATGGATCCTGCTTGGCGATCAAGCGCTGCTCCAGGCGACCGGGCGTGGAGAGCAGGTTCTTGATGCGCTCACGTTCCGCCTCGCCGACGCCGGGCAGCTCGACCACGATGCGGTTGCCCTCGGCACCGGTGGGCGTGATCTCGGGTTCGGCCACGCCGAACTGATTGATGCGGTTCTCGATGATTTGAAGGGCGCGCTTGTTGGCGTCATCCTTCAGACTCTTCTGGTGCGAGGCGGTTTGCGTGAGGTGGAAGACCTGGCCGTCATAGCTAGAGTTGTAGCCGTTGATCGTCTCCAGAACCTTGTCCACGCGGGCCTTCTGGTCCGACGCGAGGCCGTCGATCTTCAGTGCCGCGCCGTCGATCGAGACGACGCCCGTGTTGAGCTGCTTTTCCTTCAGCTTGTCCTGGATACGGTCGCGGGTATCCCGGAGATCCGCTTCCAGAGCTTCCTGGCTTTGCACTTCCAACTCGAAATGCACGCCGCCTTGGAGATCCAAACCCAGTCGGATTTTGGAGGTGGGGACAAAGAAATACGCGCACGCGCCGCAGATCAGCACGGTCACGATCAAACGCCAAAAACTCCGCTTGCTCACTCGATGCTCCGGTGAAGGAAGAGCGGGGATGGATCCCCGCCCTTGTCACGAAAAATAAGAATGGCGGACTAGTTCTGCTCGGGGGTCGATTCAGCGGCCAGCGCCACGACGGCGTTGCGGCGAGCCTTGACGATGTTGTTGCCGAGCTTCAGGTAGATGTTCTTGTCTTCCACGCGATCGATGGTGGCGTAGAAGCCCGAGGACAGCATCACCTCGTCACCGGCCTTGAGCTTGGAGAGGCGGGCTTCCATCTCTTTGCGAGCCTTGCTCTGGGGCCGGATCATCAGGAAATAGAAGAGCACGGCCATGGCGCCCATCATGACGAAGGTGGGCCAAACGGGCTGCTGTCCGGGCTGAAGGATTGCCAAGTTCATGAGTTCTCCTCGATGTTCCAGTTGTCTCGAACGGTTTTCGCGAACGCAGGGAATTGTCCCGCGATCAAAGCCTGACGTGCGTCACGGGTCAGCCCCACAGTGTAGCTCAGGTTGTGGATGGTGTTGAGCGTGAAGGCCAATAGTTCGCCGGCGCGGAACAGGTGGTGCAGGTAGGCCCGGGTGAAGGTTCGACAGGTGTAGCAGTTGCACGCTGGATCCAGAGGCTCGGCGGATTCACGGTGCCTGGCGTTCTTGATGTTCAGCCGACCGCGGCTGGTGAGCAGCCGTCCGTGTCGGGCTTCGCGGCTGGGCAGCACGCAATCGAACATGTCGACCCCCTGCTCGATGCCGAACAGCAGATCCTCTGGCGTGCCCACGCCCATCAGGTAGCGCGCGCGATTCTGGGGCAGTTCCCGCACGAACTCGGCGAGCGTGGCGAACATCTCTTCCTTGGGCTCGCCCACGCTCAGGCCGCCGACGGCGAAGCCCTGGAAAGGTTGCCGGGCGTCGATGTCCAGGATCTCCTGCAGATGGCGCCTGCGCAGATCCAGATGGGTGCCGCCTTGGATAATGGCGAAAAGTCCCTGGTGCTCATCCAAGGAAAAATCTCGGCAGCGCTGCAGCCACCGGGTGGTCCGCGCCATGGATTTTTCGAGGGCGGGGCGATCGATGCGGCCCGGGGGGCATTCGTCCAGCGCCATGACGATGTCCGAGCCCAGGTCTCGCTGGATCTCCATGCTGCGTTCGGGCGACAGGAAGTGCCTGCTGCCATCCAGATGGCTTTGGAACGTGACGCCTTCCTCCGCGATCTTGCGAAGTCCGGCGAGGGAAAACACTTGGAATCCGCCGGAGTCGGTGAGGATGGGGCCATCCCAGCGCATGAATTGGTGAAGTCCGCCGAACCGGCGAATGAGCTCGCCGCCGGGCCTCAGCCCCAGGTGGTAGGTGTTGCCAAGAATCACCTGCGGACCGATTTCCAGGAGTTGCAGGGGGGTGATGCCCTTCACGGTGCCTTGGGTGCCGACGGGCATGAATGCGGGTGTGGCGATCTCGCCATGGGCAGTGTTGAACCTCCCCGCGCGCGCAGGGCTGTCGATGGTTTGGTGATCCGGATGGAACTGGAAGTTGTGCAACATTCGTGTGACGTAATCCTTTCTGGTTATCGAAAAAGCCCATGAAAAATCAACGCGGAATACATTCTTGTCACAGGCATGGAAAAAAAGCCGATTCGGTGCCGAAGCGAGTGTTTCCGGGCATCTTCGCACTTGACGATACCCTCCACTCTTGTAATCTTAACCGCGGGCTTGTCCCAGATCCTTTCTCACGTCAGTCGTCAGAGCCGAATCATTCCTGTGATGGTTCGGCTTTATCTTTTTCATTCAACACCGTCCACTCACGGGAGTCGCATGAGTAAAGACCCCAACACAAAAGCTCCTCCTCAGGAGAGCACTCCAACCAGTCTGGAGGATGCCGTCTATCGCTCCTCCTTGTCGGAAGGCAATAACGGCGTCAAGAAAGCCAGCCCTCTGGTCACAATCCCCGCCACTGTGCTGACCTATGCAGTGTTCGGCGCTGCGCTGTTCTTTGTCGCCAAGAACTCGCAGACGGTTCAGAAGGCTGTGAAGAAGACCGTTGGCATCGATCTGGCCGAGCAGAAGGAAGAGGACGCGCCTCCGCCTCCGCCTCCGCCTCCGCCCGCGCCCGCCGCACCCGTGGCGCCTCCGCGCGCCGTGGAGCGCGACGCTCCGCCGCCGCCGCCGCTCACCAACCAGGATGTGGTGCCTGAGATTGCGCCCCGCGAGTTGCCCAAGCAGGATCTGTCGCTGGCCTATGCCGGTTCCAGCTCAGCTGCTGGTAATGGGCAGGTCGCCGGTGCCGGTGTTGCTGGTCCTACAACCCAGGGCGGCATGTCCGTCGCTGGGTCCGGTAGCTCGGGGCATGTGGTGGACGTGGACTTCAGCCAGGTGAAGGTGAAGCGCCAGCCCCCCGCACCGCCCTATCCTCCTCTTGCCAAGATCGCTCGCATTCAGGGTACGGTCGTGGTGGAGATCACGGTGGGTGTTGATGGTGTTCCCGTTTCCGCCCGTGCTTTGGAAGGGCCGCCCCAGCTTCGCGACGCGGCGGTTGCTTACGCTATGCAGTGGAGGTTTGAGCCCTGTCTCGTGGGCGGTGTGCCCCAGCAGGCTCGCTTCAGGCTCGTGATGCCGTTCAAGCTTCGGTAGTTGTCGTCTATCCCTTTACGGCATCTGGGCATACCCCGGGCCATACCTCTCAACGTAACAAATCCTCATCCACTTATAAGGAACGCTCATGAGCTTGTTCGTTTCCTCCCTCAACCTTGCCTTGTCCGAAGCTGGCGCCGAGAGCAGCTTCACCCCCATGGCGATGTTCCAGACGGCTTCACTGCCTAACAAGGGCATCATCCTCATCCTCGTCTTCCTGCTGCTCCTGCAGATCTACACCGCCGTCGAACGCGGTCTGATGTATCTGTCCAGCAACAGCGCTTCCCAGAAGTT
>DAOPYE010000052.1:0-17936 GCA_035352715.1 Holophaga sp.
GGAAGACGTGGAGCGTCTTTACACCGGTGACGACGCGGCATCACGCCATGCCCATTCCGCCGGAGTTGAAGGACAAAGAGCAACTCCTGGTGGATGTCTATGCCTCGCGAGACATGACCATCGAGGTTCGGCGTTTTTTCATCAGCAATCAGCCCCATGCGAGGGGAGTGGCCATCGGTCACTGAGCCATTCAAAGCCGCGATCGTCGATACCGCGCACGCCATGGGCGCAAACCGCGCCGGACGCGGCCCCGATAGCCCGCATCAAGCCTCCGTCCATCCTTTCCAGGTCTTGGCTCCCTGCCGGCCCGAGGCGAGTTGCCGGGCCGCCTGACAGCTTTCGTTCTGATCGACCGTGCTGAACCGCTATAATTTGCTTGACCGGTCAGGCCTGGAGCATCGCCGCTTGGCGCGATCGAACTGACCTCAAGGTGCGACCTTACTTCTAGATGGGATTCCCATGCGCGAAATGGACAAGGCTTTCGACTTCAAGACCGCCCAGGAGCGCTGGTACGCGGTATGGGAAGATTCGAAGATCTTCGAAGGAAAGCCCGACAGCGGCAAGAAGCCGTGGTCCATCGTCATCCCGCCGCCCAACATCACGGGCAATCTGCACATGGGCCACGCGCTGGTGTTCACGCTGCACGACACCCTGACGCGCTTCAAGCGCGCGCAGGGCTTCGACGCGGTGTGGGTGCCGGGCGTGGATCACGCGGGCATCGCCACGCAGATGGTGGTGGAGCGCCAGCTCAAGGCCGAAGGCAAGACGCGCTACGATCTGACGCGCGAGGAATTCCTGAAGCGGCTGTGGGACTGGAAGGACGAGAACCAGGGCGCCATCGAGAACCAGCTGCGCCGCATGGGCGCCAGCGTGGACTGGACGCGCAAGCGCTTCACCATGGACCCGGATCTGAACCGCGCGGTGCGCAAGGTCTTCGTGGACGCCTACCGCCAGGGCCGCATCCGCAAGGGCCCGCGCATGATCCAGTGGGACCCCGCCAGCCAGACGGCGCTATCCGACCTCGAAGTGAAATACGAGGAGAAGAAGGGCAAGCTCTGGCACATCCGCTATCCCTACGCCGATGGCAGCGGCCATCTGGTGGTCGCCACCACGCGCCCCGAAACGCTGCTGGGCGACACCGGCGTGGCGGTGCATCCCGAGGACAAGCGCTACACCGCCATCCTGGGCAAGCAGGTGAAGCTGCCCCTGACCGATCGCACCATCCCCGTGGTGGCCGATCCCTTCGTCGATCCCAAGTTCGGCACGGGCTGCGTGAAGCTGACCCCGGCCCACGATCCCAACGATCACGCCGCGGGCGCGCGCCTGGGCCTGCCCAGCATCACGGTCATCGGCTTCGACGCCAAAATGACGAAGGAAGCGGGCGAGAAATACGCGGGACTGGATCGCTTCGCGTGCCGCAAAGCCGTGCTGGCGGATCTGGAAGAACAGGGCCTGCTGGAGAAGATCGAGGACTACACGCACCAGGTCTCCGTGTCCGATCGCACGGGCTGCGTGCTGGAACCGCTGGTGTCAGAGCAGTGGTTCATGGATGTGAAGGACGCCGCCAACGCCGCGCTGGAAGCCGTCCGCACCGGGCGCATCACCTTCACGCCCGAACGCTGGGCCACGGTCTGGGAGCACTGGCTGACCAATATCCAGGACTGGTGCATCAGTCGCCAGCTGGTCTGGGGCCATCGCATCCCGGCCTTCACCTGCGACGCCTGCGGCCATCTGCACGTGGAGATGGATGCACCTGCCGCCTGTGAGAAATGCGGATCCACCAAGCTGACCCAGGATCCGGACACGCTGGACACCTGGTTCTCCTCCGCCCTGTGGCCCTTCAGCGTCTTCGGCTGGCCCGACGAGACACCGGACCTGAAGCGCTACTACCCCACCGATGTGCTGATCACGGGCTACGACATCCTGTTCTTCTGGGTCGCGCGCATGGTGATGTCCGGGCTCACCTGGATGGACGACGTGCCCTTCAAGGCCGTCTACTTCAACTCCCTGGTGCGCGACGAGCATGGACAGAAGATGTCCAAAACCAAGGGCAACGTCATCGACCCCATCACCACGATGGACGAGTTCGGTACGGATGCACTGCGCTTCTCGCTGGCCATCATGGCGGCGCCCGGCACGGATATCTCGATGTCGCGTTCGCGCCTGGAGGCTTCGCGCAACTTCTGCAACAAGCTGTGGAATGCCGCCCGCTTCGTGCAGATGAGCATCGAACCGGATGTGACACTGGATGTCGAACCCGAACTGGGCGAAGCCGAATACTGGATGATCCGCCGCCTGCGCGAGGATCTGCAGAAGACCACGGACGCCATCGAAGCCTTCCGCTTCCACGAGGCCGCCGAGATCCTCTACCACCTGGTCTGGGACGATTTTTGCGCCACCTACATCGAGCTGGCCAAGGTCCATTTGCAACATGGCACCAAGGGGCAGAAAGCCGCGATCCTGCACTTCCTGGATATCCTGCTGCGCGCCCTGCATCCGCTTGTCCCCTTCGTGACCGAAGAGATCCACGAAGCCATGATGCTGGGCCGCCTGAAGGCGGGCGAACCCGAGTTGCTGGCGGCGCGCGCCTGGCCCATGGACGATCCGCTGCTGAAGGTCGAAGGTGGCGATCCGGCGCTGGTGCCCATCTTCCAGGAAGCCCTCAGCAGCATCCTGCGCATGAAGGCCGAGAACGGCGTGGATCCCGCGAAGCGCGTGCCCGCGCTCACGACCCTGACGGAGTTGGAGCCCTTCACTGAGGCCCTGAAGTCCTTGGCCAAGCTGGAATCCATCGCCTTCACCGAGGGCGATCTCGCCACGCCCACCCGCTCTGTCTCCATCGTCGGCGGCGGCATGGTGGCCGTGGAACTGGCGGGCCTCAAGGATCCCGCCGCCGAGCGCGCCAAGCTGGAGAAGGAACGCGACGTCTTGAGCAAATCACTGGAAGGATTGCGACAGCGACTGTCCAACGAGGGTTTTCTTGCCAAGGCACCTGCCGAAGCCGTCGAGGCTCAGCGCCAGCAGCTCGCGGAAAAGGAAGCCCGCCTGGAAAAGGTGCTCGGCCTGCTGGGCTGATACACCTGGACAGACATCGCTGAACGGATACGACGGAATAGGGCCGCATCGAATGAAACGATGCGGCCCTATTCGCCTCACGGCGAATGGTGAAGACACCCTTGCAGGCCGCTCGTCTGCCCCTCTACAACGAAGGCCGCCTTGCGGCGGCCTTCTGCGTTCCGGATTAAGGAACGAACTACAACTGATCCTTCAGGCCCTTGGAGACCTTGGCTCATCGCTTCGTGCTTCAGGGCTTCGCGCCGGCCCTATCTTCGGTTAGGGGTGCGGGCGGGGCCATCCACGAACCCTCGCGCAGATCCCTGAACGAAGGGTTGGGGCGCTACACGATCGCAGCATGGTTGACCCATTGCCGGTCCACCAGGTGATGCCATGCCCGTCTCACCTGCTCGGGCTTGAACAGCCTCTGCTTGCGGGGATTCCAATCATGAACGGCCCCAGCAGCGACATCCGCGGATGCACTGGCTTCGGGGAAGTGGCCCATCACCCAGTGGGTGGAGCTCAGCAGTTCCAGTCCGACCGGATCTTCATACCCCTCGATCAATTTCGCGACACGCTCCAGACGGGTTTGGATGGGATCGTCTGCCTGTAGGAAATCCTGCGCCTCCTTCGCCGCCCCAGGAAGGAGTTCGAGGGGCTTCGTAGGCTGGTCGTGGCCATCGCCGTAGCCTTGCGTGTAGTGGCTCTCGAGGCAGATCAATACCTGGCGCAGATTGGTGGCATAGGGACCGAAATCCCGAGCCTCGTAGCGTAGGCGTAAAGGCTGTCCGGCGGCCTGAAGAAAATACATCAACTTGTGAATTTCCAGCAGGCTCACATAAGGGTCGAGCAGTCCCCTCAGGTACCTTTCCATCAGCACGATCAACGCTGCACGACCCTCGGTCATCCGAGGTCGTTCGGTCCGGTTCGGCATGGAGGCCGCGGCTGGGGGGGCGCCGGGCGCAAACACCAACACGCGAACCCCGGACAAACCACCCAGTGTCGATTCGATGCGGGGGCGCACCTCGGCCCAGTCTAGGCCGCCATGTCCGCAACCCAGGGGGGGCAGGGCGATGGAACGGATCTGCAGGCGCTGGATGGTATCGACCAAGCTGCGCAGCCCTGAATCAATATCCTCCAAGCGACTTCTGGATCGCCAGTGGCCCTTGGTGGGGAAATTGATGATCCAGCGCGGTCCTCCGAGCAGGCCACCCAGATCGTGCACGTGCATCCTGCCCAACTGTACCTCACCTGCCTTACAGGCTTTTTGGTACGCACGGAACATCTCGGGATAGGCCTGTTTAAACTGCAGTGCAATGCCCTTGCCCATGATGCCGGCCGTGTTGACGGTATTCACCAGCGCCTCGACAGGCGCATCTAATAGATTCCCTTGCGTCGTCTCAAACATGTTCAGTAGTACCAGCCTGGTTTGACGTTCACTTCTGGATGGTGAGGAGTCTGAGCCAGCATATCCTGCACTCGGTCGACTAACGCTGCATTGTAGCAGCCAATGGCTTGGAAACCGGTCCACGGGAAGAAATCCGCCACCAGAAATTCGGCTGATTTTTGATAGGTTTGTCCTTGCCAATGAGTGCTTCGGATCGCACTCCAGTCGAGATCTTCTAGTGCAGTCAAATCGCTGGAAAAAGTTGTATGGAAGGCCCCAGCGTTCCCATCGCTGATGGCCCAGAGTCTGCCTTGGCGGATTCCGACAGCGATAGTGCTGACTAGGTGCACGATCGTCCTCTGACAGCCTAGCGGACGCCCGGTATTGCCTTTGTTGACAGTGAAGAGCATGGGTGAACGCGGGCAGAAATAGAACGGAACGAATTGACCAACGAACCGTCCATCGCAGCAGTCGATCTGGATCTGAGTCAGGCGTCGCAGCTTGATGTGTTCATAGCCGATTAGCTCCGGATCCTCCTGCGCCATTTCGGCATCCGAGCGCAGTCCCCCCGCGGCAATGATGCCGGGTAGATTTTCAACATCCGTGATGTGGTAGATCAGGGTTTGGTCAGGATGATGGGTCATGGAATGGGCCGTGCGGGGGTGAAAGGAGCCGGGCGTTCTTCACTTGGACAACAAAGTATTGAAAAGGGTGCGCTTGATAATTTTAGCCGAAGATGGTCGAGATCTGGTAAGGCACCCAGGATGGCTGCCCCCCTTTGCTCATGGCAGTGCCTTCACGACGGGACGGAGCACTTTGTCCATCTTGATTAGCCACTGCACCAACCAATCCAGGTATTCGCCCCAGCGCTGCTCATCCTCAAGGGAGGCGTCGGGTACCAGGTGGCCACTGGGCACGCCATGGCGTCGGGGAGTTCTTGCCAGTCCAGCTCAAAGCCCAAGCAAATGTGTACAGCGACTGTGCAGAGGTTTGCACAAATGTCCAAACTACAACGAAGGCCGCCTCGCGGCGGCCTTCTGCATTCCGGTAAAGGAACGATTTACAACTGATCCTTCAGGCCCTTGGAGACCTTGAAGACGACCTTGCGGCCGGCGGGGATCTGGATCTTTTCGCCGGTCTTGGGGTTGCGGCCGGTCTTTTCCTTGGTGGCGCGGACTTCGAAGGTGCCCAGGCCGAAGATGTTCACACGGTTGCCGGCAAGCAGGGTCTGGACGATCTCGTCGCGCAGGCTGTCGAGCAGGGCCTTGGAGCGGGCCTTGGTCAGGTCGTAGGACTCGGCCAGGCTGGCGGACAGCTCGGGGATGCCGAGGGTTGCGGGCTTTTCAGTCTTGCTCATGGGGTTCCTTTCCGTAGGTTGAGGGCGCGCAGGGCTATTCGGCGGCCAGCGCGGTGACCTCGATGTTCAGTTTGGCAATGACGCCGGTGTAGAGACGAATCTCGACGCTGTAGGCGCCCAGGTCCTTGATGTGAGGCAAGGCAATGGACTGCTTCTCGATTTCGAAACCCTTCGCCTTCAGGAGCTCAGTCACGTCGCCGTTGGTGACGGAACCGAACAGGTGGCCGCTCTCGCCGGACTTGCGGGCAGTGGTCAGGCTGACGGCTTCCAGCTTGGCCTTCAGCTCCTGAGCGTCGGCCAGTTCCTTGGCGCGCAGCTTCAGGTTGCGCTCCTTCTCCAGCTCGATCTGGCGCTTGTTGCCAGCCGTGACGGGCAGAGCCTTCTTGCGGGGCAGCAGGAAGTTACGGGCGTAGCCGTCCTTGACGTTAACGACATCGCCGCGGATGCCCAAATTGGCAACGTTCTCGATGAGGAGGATCTCCATGGGGACTCCATTTCTATTCAAATGCCGGCCAGCGCGATTCGCGTTGTTCCCTATTGGTTAGACGGGAAACCCGTTCCCGTCCGGGTGCTTCAAGGTTTGAAGCCCCTGTCCCTCGTTGGGTTGAGGCCGATCGTGAGAGGGACAGTCTAGCCCAGTCACGGACCTCACGCCAGCCGCGAGCTCACAAGCAAAGCAAGTCCCCATCGGCCCCCTGGCCCCTTGTGAATGTTTCTTCCATCTGCCGTCAAGGCTTGACAAACCCCGGCAGGCGGTTCCTGACGATTCCACATTGATTCGTGATTGATTCGTTCCGAACCCCATGGGAGCCTGATATTTCAATCACGTGCTGGATGCACGGGAAGCAGGTGCGAATCCTGCGCTGCCCCGCAACGGTATGCGCCCCGCTCCGCCAGGAGTGGGAGACCTCGCCGGAACCACTGAAGCGCTGCTTTGGGAAGGTGACGGAAGTGCCCAAAATCACTTGTCGCGCGCGAGCCCGGAGACCGGTCCAGTCCATCCAACCCCGCCGAGGGAGCGGGGGATGCGGCTCTCCTCGGGCTTCGTCCATCCATCCCCGGCCTCATGCGTGGAGGCATGATGGGCATTTCGCGAATCTCTTTCCTTCTGGTCCTGGGCGGTGCGCTGGGCGCGTCCGAAGCGGCACTCGAAACCCCCAGGATGCCGGTGGAAGCTTCCGCCACGGTGACGGTCACCGCCGAAGCAACGCCCGTGGATGCCGTCCGTACGCCGCACCCCGTGAAGGTGCTGGACGCCGAAGCCATCCGTCAGAGCGGCGCCCAGAGCCTGGATCAGCTGCTGCCGGATCTGCTGCCCGGACAGATCCAGGCCTACGGCGGCCCCGGATCCCTTTCCAGCCTGTACCTCGGCGCATCCCGCGCCGGTGACGTGGTCGTGCTTCTGGATGGCATCCGCATCACGGATCCCTCCAGCCTCAGCCCCAGCTTTTCGGATTTCTCCCTGGGCGGCATCGATCGCGTGGAAATCCTGCAGGGTCCCGCCAGCACGCGCTACGGCGCGGACACGCACGGCGGCGTGGTAAGCCTTAGCAGCGCCGGCGCAGCCAAGGCGGGCTTTTCGGGCAGTGCCTCCATCGCCGGTGGAAGCCATGATCTGGGCCGCGCGGCGTTCGATCCCGCCTACGGCTGGGACGGCGGCTGGCTCCGCGCCGGCTTGGCCACCAGCCGGGAAGCCCAGTCCATCGCGGCCAATGATTCCTTCCGCAGCGTGAGCAGCAACCTGAGCCTGGGACAGAAGATCGGCGAAGATGGGCTGCTGACGGCCACCTACCGCAACCACTACCGCGGCACGCCCCTGCCCTTTGCCAGCGGATACGACAGCAACTATACGAGCGTGCGGATCTTCGATCCCACGCGCGAGAATGCGCTGCGCGACGAGGATGCCATCGGCTCCTATCGCCAGACGTTTGGCAAAACGTGGCTGCTGGAAACCAGCTTCGGCCACGTTTCCCAACATCGCGCGGAGCCCGGATCCAACGTCGGCGATGCTTCCGACCGCTTCCAGGGCCAGCGCAACCAAGGCGTCGCATCGCTGACCTGGACGCCCATCCAGGGCTTCCAGGCGAACCTGCTGCTGGATCACAGCGCAGAACTCGTGGGCCAGGCCCCGGGTTCCAGCGCCTCCTACACCGAACCGGTCACCGCCCACGCCAGCCACAACGCCGCCGCGCTGGAACTGGCCTACGAATCCGAGCTTGGATTGCGCGCCGTGGTCAGCGGCCGCTACCAACAGGACGCCATCGATATCACCGCCTCCGGCGCGAATCTGCCCCGGCGCGATTCAAACCGCTTCGTCTACAAGGCGGGCCTCAACTGGCTGAGCGCTTCGGGCCTGCGCGTCTACGTCTCGAACGGCACCAGCTACAACGCGCCTTCCCTCTACGACCTGACCTACAACGCCTCCCGATATCCCAACGCGCCGGGCCTGGAGAACGAGACCAGCCAGACGGCCCAGGCGGGGGCGAGCTTCGAGCGCGGCCCCTGGAGCGCGAAACTGGAGGCATCCCGCACGCGCTACGACCGGGTGCTCTACTGGATGGATCTCGGTGGATGGTCGGGACGCTACGCCAACGGCAGGAACCTGCGCATCCAGGGCATCGAGGGCAGCCTGGCCTACGCGGGCGCGAGATGGCGGCTGGAGGGCTTCGCGCGCAGCCAGGAAGCGCGCAACGAAAGCCAGCCGGAAGCCGCGCAGCTCACCACTGGCGGAGCGACGGGTCGGCCATTCTTCACGGGCGGGCTGCGCGCCAGCGCGACGATGGGCGATTGGCGCGTGCAGGGCCGCTGGTCTTACGTGGGATCCAGCTACCAGTACTTCGACGATTTCTCCGGCGTGGCAGGCGCGAAGACCCACTTCAACGATGTGGCTCTCGCCGTGGCCTGGACGCCCGACATCGCGCCGGGCAAGCCCTTGACGCTCACACTGCGCGGCGAGCACCTGGCCCAAAAGGAATGGACCCGCGAGGAATGGCTTCAGGGGCGGATGCTGCGCAAGAACGACGCCTACCTGATCCCGATATTCCCTTCGTCCGGCCCCACGGTCAGCCTCGAAGCGACGTATCGTTTCTAGCATGCGAACCCTCGGTCACCGGATTCTGCGCCTTCTGGCCATCGCCCTGATGGGAACGGGCCTGATGGCCGCAGCGCCGACGCGCGTCGTCAGCCAGACCGTCGGCACCGACGATCTGCTGATGGCGCTGGCGCCCCCCAGCCAGATCGCAGCTCTCAGCCACTTGGCGCGCGATCCCGAATTCAGCCCCTACGCGCAGCAAGCGAAGCGCTTTCCCTGCCTGACCAACGGGGAGGCGGAGGACATCCTGCGCTTCCGTCCCGACCTCGTGCTGGTCGCCAGCTACACGCAGGCCTCTACCGTGGCCCTGCTCGAACGTGCCCACGTCCGGGTGCTGAAGGTGGATCAGTTCGATAGCCTGTCCGATCTCTACGCCACCACGCGGCGCATCGCCTCGGCACTGGGCCGCGAGAAGCGCGCGGAGGAACTCATCCACCAGTGGCAAGCGCGTGTCGACGCGCTTGCTGTGCGCCTGAAAGGCGTTCGAGCCACGCGCGTGCTGGCCGTGGGCTTCTATCCATTCACCGCCGGTTCTGGCACCACGTTCCAGGACATCTGCGATCACGCTGGCGCCGTGAACGTGGCAGCGGAAGCGGGTCTGCGCGGTCATGTGCCGACGCCCAGCGAACGCGTGCTGACCTGGAACGCGGAAGTGCTGGTGGTGCCGGGCCAGCCCAGCCAGGATCTTCGACAGCGACTGTCCAAAATGCTTCCATACAAGCTCCTGCCCGCCTTCAAGCAGGGACGCATGGTGGTGATTCCCGATGCGCTGATGGCCGCCACCAGCCACGCCCGGCTGGACGCCTACGAGTGGGTGGCCCGGGCCCTGCATCCCGAGCGCTTCCGATGAAACGCGGCTTCCTTTCCCGGACTCCGATCCCTCTGGCTGCGCTCGCGCTGCTGCTGGGCTTGGCGACGATGGCCTCGCTGGCCCTGGGGGATTCGAACCTGCGCCTTTCCGAGGTGCTGCGCGCCCTGGTGCACCGATCGGATGATCTCGCCTCCACCATCCTCTGGGATATCCGCCTGCCGCGAACCCTGGTGGGCATCGCCGTGGGCGCGGGGCTGGGTGCTTCCGGCGTCGTCATGCAGGCCTTCTTCCGCAACCCCTTGGCCAGCCCCGGCCTGCTGGGCGTCAGCTCCGGCGGTGCGCTCGGCGCCGTGGCGGTGCTGGCCCTGGGAGCCTCCTGCTGCGGCGGCCTTCTGGCCCATGCGATCTGGACCGTTCCCGCAGCTTCCATCCTGGGCGCGTTCCTGGCCACCGGCGCCGTGATGCTGCTGGCGCGGCGCGGCGCGAGCCTGGAGCATCTGCTGCTCTCGGGCGTGGCGCTGAACGCCCTGTTCGGCGCGGGCACCAGCTTCCTGCTGTGCCTGTCCGCGGGCAGCTTCCAGGTCAGCGGGCAGATCCTTTTCTGGCTGATGGGCGGCCTGGAGAACCGCACCTGGGAACACGTGGCCATGGGCCTTCCCGGCGTGGTGCTGGGTTGCCTGATGCTGCTGCCGCTGGGACGCGAACTCAATCTGTTCTGCCTGGGCGAAGCGGGCGCGCAGAGCCTGGGCGTGGATGTAGCAAAGCTGCGCTGGCGGCTGGTGATCCTGTCGACCATCCTCACGGCGCTGGCGACCGCCGTGGGCGGCATCGTGGGCTTCGTCGGCCTGGTCGTGCCGCACCTGCTGCGCCTGGCTTTCGGCCCCGACCACCGGCGATTGCTGCCGCTGTCCATGCTGGGCGGCGCTGCCCTGGTGCTGCTCTGCGATCTGCCGACACGCTTTTTGTCTGGCGGCATGAGGCTGGGCGTCGTGACGGCCCTGGCGGGCGCGCCCTTCCTGCTTTGGCTGCTGCGGAGGCAACCGGCATGAGCGATCCAGGTACCGTCCGTGGCGCCGCGGCTCTCGCCTGCCAGGGCCTCACGCTGGGCTCGCGGCTGCGTGATGTCAGCTTCAGCCTGACGCCAGGCCGCACCGTGGCGTTGGTGGGACCGAACGGCGCAGGGAAATCCACGCTGTTGCAGGTGCTCGCGGGACTGCTGCACGGCGAAGGCCGTGTTTCATGGAATGGACAGTTGTTGTCTAGAATCCCGTTCCTGGTGCGCGGCCGCACCCTGGCATGGCTTCCCCAGGAAAGCCCGGTCGAGTTCGCCTTCCCCGTGCGGGATGTGGTGGCCCAGGGCCGCCACGCCTGGAAGGACGAAACAGGCACCGGAATGCGGTGCATCCATGAGGCGCTGGAGGCGCTGGATATCGTCCATCTCGCACAGCGGCCCGTCACGGAACTCTCGGGCGGCGAACGGCGGCGCGTCTTTCTGGCCCGAGCCCTGGCCACGGGGGCGCCGATCCAGCTGTGGGACGAGCCCACCTCCAACCAGGATCCCCGCCATGCATTGGAGGTAATGGCCTTGGCCCAACATCTTGCCGCCCAGGGATCCACCGTGCTGGTGAGCCTCCACGATCTGCGCCAGGCCATGCGTTTCGATCAGGTGATGGTGCTGGATCAGGGCCGTCTTGTGGCCTCGGGCGCGCCCGCCGAAGTGCTCACCCCCGAACTCATCGGCCGCGTTTTCCACGTCGAGGCCCGCTTCGCCGAAGGATTGAGCCTCCATCTGCCACCGGCCTGATCCCGCGGCTCACGTCCGCCTTCGGGAACCCGCTCACGAAATGGTGACACTTGGCTAGCGAACTTTGGGCAATCTAGGCCTCGATTGCATTGGCGCTAATCTGTTCAAGGACCTGTCGTCCTCATGGAGTGAACATGAAACAGTTCCGTATTTCCCTACTCGCCGCAGCCATCGCCGTTTCCTTCGCCAGCAAGGGCATGGCCCAGGACCTGCAGTACGGCATCATCGCCGGGGGCAATATCCCCTTGGGCGATCTGGGTTCGGCGGTGGATCATCGCCTGGGTCTCACCGTGGGCGGACAGCTCGGCATCTACTACGGCAACGGCCACGAACTGAGGCCGCGCGTCGATTACACCTACTACCAGGGCGGCTGGGCCCCCGTGGGCGACAGCTTCTCGCGCAACACCATCTCGAACCTGGGCCTCGGCGCCGATTACGTCTACTACACCGAGCAGCGCCAGCAGGGCGTCTTCCTGGCCATGGGCCTGGGCTACCAGTGGTGGAACGTGAGCCCCGAGCACGGCTCCAGCACGAACCAGTCCGGCGTCTCCGTCGCCGCGGGCGGCGGCTACCGCTTCAACCGAACCTTCTCCCTGGAAGGCCGCTTCGTCACCGGGCAGTTCCAGTCCACGAACGGACAGGCCAACGCCATCCAGATCCTGGGAATCATGCGGTTCTAGAGACGGCTTCTTGAGCAAAAGCGGAGGGCATCGTCGAAGAAGACGATGCCCTCCGCTTTTTCACGGAAGCAATTACCGCTTCTCGAAAAGAAGCAGCGAACGCTCCAGGCGATCCAGCAGGGGATGGCCCTCCCACGAAGCCCGGTCTTCCAAGTCAATGACATCGCCACCAGATTGAGCCCATTCCCGGATCTCGTCATCGCCCTCCAGCAACATGACGTCCGGAAATTTTTCGTAGCCAGCTTTCTGCATGACGCCAACAACGGTCTGGCCAAGCTCATCGTGCGAAGCAAGATCTGCCCTCAATCCTAGCGCGACAGCATCGCCGGGCATGAACGCGGTCGCATAGGCCAGCAGCACTTGGATCCATCGGATGGAATGGGGATCCGCAGGCATGTGAAAGAGACAGCGCGTCATCTCCGCCGGTGCAGATCCCGTCAATCCCTGGCGGCAGGGAACCCGCTGGCTCAGCACCTGCAGCCGTTCGAGGATCTTCTCCACGGGCTTGTCCCAACCCAGTTCCGCCATCGCATAGGCGCGGCCTTTCCGACCTTTTTCCCGGGCCTCGTCCGGATGCTCGAACGCCCGCCGCAGATGGGCGGCCAGGGAATCCGGATCCGGCTCTTCGAGCCAGAACCCACATGGGGGTGCCTGGAATTGATCCACCGTTGGGATGGATCGCGGCTCACTCTTTACGAGATAGGCCCATTCCTCGGTCACGAAATCCATGGCGGCCCCGCGCCCCGTCACGATCACAGGAAGGCCGCTCGCCATGGCTTCGGCGATGGGAAGGCCGAAACCTTCCCCGCGATAGGGCAGCACGAAGGCGTCGCACGCCCGGTAGAGCGAGACGAGGGTGGACTCGTCCATGGCTTCCACGCGGTATTCGATTTCGGGAGCATCAGAATCCTGGGCGATCTCCGCGAGCTTGGCGTCCAGTTCGGTGCCCTGATAGGTCATGCCCGCCTGTCCCTTGATGACCAGGCAGACATCATCCGAAGCCCGGAAGGTGTTCGCGTAGACATCCAGCAGGACATCGATGCCCTTGCGGTAAATGGTTCCGCCCAGGAAAAGGAACTTGAATCCTTTGGACGTCCGCAGGGGAAAGCGATCCCCCAAGGGCGTGAACAGCGTCGTATCGACGCCATTGGGCACCACCGCCACCTTTTCTGCCGGAATGCCGCTCTTCACGTAGCAATCCTTCACCCAGTGCGTCGGCACCCAGATCTCGTCGACCAGATCGCGCATGGGCGGAACCCACTGCGCCGGAATGCCACCGAACTCCCAAGGCTGGATCATCACCCAGGCGCCCTCGGCAGGAGGTTCGAAATGGGGAGGCCACTGATGCCGCACATGCACCGAGGCGGCGCCCGGAAGTGCCTTCTTCACGCAGGCCGCCAGGGGCGCGAAGGCCATAGTAGCGGCGCCGTCGAATTGGTCGGGTTCGTAGGGAATCAGACTGAGATCCACGCGCCCTGACTTCAACAGCCCCAGACAGATCTGCCGGTTCACGTGCGCAAGGCTGTGATAGACAAACTGCGAGCCCTCCCAGCGCATGGAGACCCGTTCGAGCGCCGGAGCAGCGGACGGCTTCACGGCCCGAAGCACAATTTCACTGGTCTGCACCACGTTGTTCTGGGAACGCGCGATCTGCTCCAGTTCCTCGGCCCCAATGCGCCCCGCCCGATACTCCGCATCCCAATAGGGATCCAAGGTCAGCGTGGAAGAGACAATATCGAAATCCACGCCCAGGTATTGCGCCAATGGCGTGCCCGGCAACCCCCGCGCCGCCCACGCCTGGTTGATGGCCAGTGAGAAGTGCTGGAACATCTCCGGCACCACGGGTCGCACATGGGTGGGATCCTGGATGAAATCCTGATGCCGGGGATGGGGCACCAGAATGCGCACGGTCGCCCCTGGCCGACAGACGCGGTAGAGCTCACGGATGATGCCCAGGAAGGTATCGCTGTCGCGTCCCAGGTGCTCCAAAACATGTTTGAGAAGCACTTCTTCGGCCGAATCGTCCGCAAAAGGCCAAGGGAGTTTTTCAAGATCGTGCACCACATCCGGATGCGCCGCCGGGAACTTGTCCACGTTCACCCAGCCCGGAAGGTGCTCGCCTCCACATCCCAGATTCAGTTTCACGGGAAGCTCCTTGTGAATACGGGAAGGGAGTTCTGCGACCCCGGTCGCTTGACGGGCCATTCGATGAAACTGGAGCCCGAGGTGCTGAGAAAAGAGCTCCAGATCGCATGTCGGAAGCAGCCAATGGTAGTGGCTATCCAGCCAGGCGGCGGTTTCTGGCGCGAGACGGCGGTCGGGTGCAACGAAGGCGACGGAGGCAATGGCTGGCAAGGCTGACGCGATGAGATCCCAGGCTGGATGGCGCGAAGGATCCGCGTTTACGAACACCTCCACATCCTGTTGCCGAAGGCGGTCACACAGCTCCTCCTGGTAGGCCCGATCCTGGGAAAAGCGAGGCAGATCCACAGCCGTGCATTCCAAGCAGCATGTGCTCCCCATCGGGACGGAAGCCCCGCTGGCGTGGAGAATGTGGATCTGGGCATGGCTCTGATCCGTAAGCGCCTCTAGCAATTCTCGGGTACCCGCACGGGTCGCATCCCCAATCGCGACGAGGGTCCGGCGAGATCCCCGAACAAAGAACCCGAGATCGGCATAGCCCAGTGTTTTAGGGTCCAGGCGTTCAGAGGGCAGGGTTCCGTTATGGAACAGAAGCCTATGGGCGTGTTCCACGGCCGCCACTCGTGTCGGGGAATAAGCCGCTCCCAACAGCAGGCTGCGGGCTTCCTCCCACTCCTCGGGGTTGGCAGATGTCAGGCGCAGCAGGCGAATGTAGCCATCCCCTCGGTTGCGGTGCAAGGTCCCCATGAAAGCCCGATGAAGAGCCGGAGCATCACCCAGAAAACGATCGGCCAACCTCACCCAGCCGCGAAGATCCCACATGGCCCGGAACCAGGGCTTGGAAACCGCCGCACCATCATTGCCCGCGTGGTTCAGCACGAGGGTGTCTTCGACCACACGCACATGACCATGCCGGCGCACCAATTGAAGCGCGTTGGCCACATGGGGCCAACCAATGGGACTGAACTCTTGGCTGGCCTCCACCCCCTCCAGCCAAGCCGAGCGATTGAAGACAAGCACGCTGATAAAACCAAAAGCCCCCGCCATGTAGTTGGCGTGGTCGAGATATTCCATAAATGCGCCTGTTTCGCGCAGATCCCAATCCGATCGTGGCAGGGCGCTGAACCAGTCTCGACGGCAGATCGGCCGGTCCTCCAGATCGACTTCCTGCGCGTGCAGGAGATACAGATCCCTGGGCTCCTCCTGGAGGAGGGTCACGACCTTGGAGACAGCGCCGGGCAAAGGTTCATCATCATCCCCCATCAACCATGCGTAATCTCCGGAAGCATGAAGGACAACGGTATTGAAATTCTCGCACCCGTTGTTTGTCTCGTTGTGATGCACCACCAGAGCCGGATGCTCCGCGCGGAGCTGCTCCAGGAGTTCCCTTGTGCCGTCGGGACTCGCGTTATTCGAAACCACCACTTCTACCAATCCCTGGGGCAAAGCTTCGACCTGGGAGAGGCAAGCCGCGAGGCATCTCTTCAACCAGTTGAACCGGTCACAGGTGGGAATACAGATAGAAAGAAGAGGCGTCATCCAGGATCCTCATGATCGGTGCGTCTTGAATCGCTGATACAGCGCAATTCTATCTGAATGAGAGGCATAGATACCGTGCAAGACGAAACCAGATAACGCGGAGAATGCGATATTTGATTCACTGTTTATGTAAGACACCCATGAACCATGCACATTCGAAAATCCTGGTCACCTTTGAGATGGCCACCAACCACAGAAGGAACAAGGAGTCTGCCCAGGCAACCGCAAATTGACATTACATGTCGAATGGGAAGTCCCTATCGTTTGCGAGAGCAAGTTGTTATAGCCAGCCGTGGCTCCCTATCGAGCTCAACGATCCGAAGAAGATTCCCCATATAGACAATTGCCAACACCAATCATGCGCCGAATCGCCCCAGACACCAGCTCACGACTAAATGAGAATCCGGAGAACACTCATCAGAGCGCCCCTCGGATGGACGGCCTGGATGCTGTTCGCTGGACGGGCTTCGGGTTAGCCTTCACGACAAGCGAAAATACAATTTCATCATTGGGATTCATCGCTAGTATAAATCATGTTCACACCCCTCCCGGTTCGGGATCTACACCATTTGCTGAAAGTTGCAGAACCCGACCTCACCGCATTCAGGGGTGCCCGAATCTTCATGACCGGCGGCACCGGATTTTTCGGCCGTTGGCTCACCGAGAGCTGGATCCAGGCACAGGCGACGCTGGACCTTCAGGGGGAGCTCCATCTCCTGAGCCGCAATCCCGAAGCGCGGCTCCATGAAATCCCCCACCTCCATGCAGCAAAGGGCCTCTTCATCCATAAGGGGGATCAAACCTCCTTCATTTTCCCAGAAGGCACTTTCGATGCCGTCATTCACGGTGCTATCGAACACGGGAACCCAAGCGAAACATTCCTGACCAACCTCGATGGCACACGCCGTGTCTTGACCTTCGCCCACCAGGCCAGGGCCGCGCGACTGCTCCTGATCAGCTCCGGTGCTGTCTATGGCCCTCAGCCCCCTGAACTGGAGCGGACTCCCGAAACCCACCCCACCGCCCAGAATCCACTGGATACCTCCAGCGCCTATAGCCTTGCCAAAGGCGCCTCTGAATTCCTCGCAGCCGCAATGACGCAGGCGGGCGGCCCCGCCTGCGTCATTGCGCGCGCCTTCGCCTTCGTGGGCCCAGGCCTGCCCCTGGACCGCAACTATGCCATCGGGAATTTCATCCGGGATGCTCTGGGCACAGGGCCGATCCGTATCGAAGGCGATGGAACACCCCTGCGCTCGTACCTCTACGCCAGCGACCTGACGGCTTGGCTTTGGGCCCTGCTGGCCCGGGGCACCGCCGGGGAAGCCTACAACGTGGGCTCGCCCGAGTCCCTCAGCATCCTGGAACTGGCCCAACTCGTCCGGAATGTGCTGTGCCCGGGGCGAGAGATCACCCTGGGCGCAGCGCCCGATCCAACGCGGAAGCCGCCACGCTACGTTCCGGACACATCGAAGGCCATGGGAGAACTTGGCCTGAGGATTGATGTCAGGCTGGAGGAAGCCCTCCAGCGCACCGCCGACTGGGCAAGAACGGGAGCATGCACATGGGCTTGATCAAGGTCTCGGATTACGTGGCCAGGTTCCTGGTCGAACACGGCATCCACGACATTTTCCTGGTTTCCGGCGGCGGCATCATGCACCTTCTAGATTCCGTGGGGCGCCAGGATGGTCTGCGCTATTGGTGCAACTACCACGAACAGGCCTGTGCCATCGCCGCCGAGGGCTATGCAAAGCACCGGCGAAGTATTGGCGCCTGCCTTGTCACCGTGGGCCCCGGCGGCGTCAACGCCCTCTCGGGCGTGGCCGGAGCCTGGATGGACTCGACGCCGATGCTCGTGCTCTCGGGCCAGGTGCGACGCGACATCATCGCTGACTACCGACGCATCCGTCAGATGGGTCCCCAGGAGGCCGATGTCGTTGGCATGGCCGGTCCCGTAACGAAGTACGCCGTGACCGTGATGGATCCCGGGCGCATCCGCTACGAACTGGATTACGCCCTGCACCAGGCCACCAGCGGCAGGCCGGGGCCCGTCTGGATAGACCTGCCCCTGGAT
>DAOPYE010000053.1:0-15465 GCA_035352715.1 Holophaga sp.
CTGCATCGCTGCGCAGATTGCTATCCAGCATCTGCGTGTACCAAAGATCCACAACAGCGTTGACCTTCACGTCCTGGGCCGAAGCCATCCCGGAAGCCACCAGCAGCGTCATCACCGTGCGCCCACACACCATGGATTTCATCGTTTCAACCTCCCTCGTCGTGGGCCGCGTTCATTTCAAGACGAAGCCTCGCCAGCCCTTGATTCCGGGTCAGTTCATGAAATTGCAATGGAGATGCCAACGCGTCAGCCCATGTCCAAAACCCACGCCCACCGCCGCACAGCGCTGATGTTCGGGCGTCATGGAACCCCTCGGACACGCGGGATTCTCAAGCCACCCCAAACCGATTCGACATGATCGTCGCCAGTTCGAAGGTTGCACGTTCGCGATGGCTTGATATCAGTGCATCTATTGGCATTTCGAGATTTTTGTCGCACAGCAGTGATAACCGACAAAAGGGTCGATAACCGAATTTTGGAAGGCGAAAACAACATCCCCTGTCGCTTCCAAGATCCAGGAAGCAACAGGGGATAGGCGAGTGAAGCGATCGCGAAAGGGCTTATCCGATTCGATAGGCCTCGGCAATCTCATCGTTTTCAAGCGCGTCGAGGATGGCGTCCACATCGTCCTCGGTCTTCACGTTGCCGTACCAGACGTTCTGGGGATAAATGGCCATCGCGGGACCACGGTCGCAGACCTTCAGGCATCCCGTGGAAGACACCTGGACCCCGTCCAGTCCACGATCCACGAGCTGTCCCTCGATATAGCCCAGTAGATCGGGTGCGCCCTTCTTGTTGCAGATGCCCTGGGGCGTGCCGTTCGTGCGAAACGAACAACAGACCAGGATGTGGTGCTTGATCGCGTCCATGGGACCTCCCTGTGATTGGACATTTGTTGTCTATGCGTCGTGCGGATCCTCTAGGCGCCACATCCGTTGCCAGCACCCGTGCAGGAGTCGCCACACTTGAAGGGACGGCGCTTTTCCAGGTGGCCGGGCGCCCGATCCTCGAACAGCGCCCGCAGGGCGTCGGTGATCAGCCCCTCCAGCACGAAGACCGGCAGCTCGGCTCGCATCAGCGTCTGCTTGGGTGCCTCGCCCGCGCCGTTCACCACCAAGGCGCGGCAATCCTTCAGCTCGCTCGCCAGAGCCCACCAGCGCTCGCCCCCACCACCGGGCGGCGGGGCCATCCGTTCGCCCACGAGCACTGGCCCCTGGTCGCCCTGCCCATAGATCTTGAGCGTCTTGGCCTCACCGAGATGGGCGCTGACCAGAAAGCCATCCCGCGTGGCGACAGCGATGTAGGGCTTTCCCGCATCCAGGCCCAAGCCCTGAGAAGCGGCAGCGCTTGGGGCGGTGGACGGAGCCTCGCTGGAACAGCAACCGGCGCCCTCGCCACAGGCGGAAGTCCCCGCCGACCACGTTTCCAGCAGCTCGGGGCCCTGGTCTTCGCCCAGAAAACCCGCCGCATCCGCGCGACAGCGTGTGCAATGCTCCATCTGCGGCAGCAGGGATCCGGCGGCGGTCCTGGCCTTGGCGATCTCGGCCTCTTCCGGTTCCCGCCAACCGCGCGCACGCCCCTGATCATTCAGTTGCAGGGGCATGCAGTTCATCAGATCCGCCCCCAGCGTCTTCATGCGTGCGGCGATGGCCGGGATGTGATCGTCGTTGATGCCAGGAAGGATGAGGGTATTGATCTTGACGGTGATGCCGTGCGCCTTGAGGCGTGCGATGGCGTCCAGCTGGCGTTCCAGCAGTAGTTCTGCGCCTTCGTCGCTGGGCAGCGAGCGGCGTCCATCGCGCACCCAGGCATAGACCTTCGCGCCCACGACCGGATCCACCGCGTTCACGGTGACCGTCACGTGGCTCACCTTCAGATCGGCCAGTTCATCCACATAAGGGGGCAGCGCCAGACCATTGCTGGCGACGCACAGGCGGAGATCCGGATGCGCCGCGCGCACCAGGCGCATCGTCTCCATCGTTTCGCCGGGGTTGGCGAAGGGATCTCCAGGCCCGGCGATGCCCGCCACCGCGAGCTGGGGAAGCCGGGCACGAATCATCGTGAGATAGTCCAGAGCCTCTTCAGGGCTGAGAATGCGGCTGGAGACGCCGGGGCGGCTCTCGTTGACGCAATCAAACTTCCGATCGCAGAAACGGCACTGGACATTGCAGCGAGGGGCCACGGGAAGATGCACGCGGGCCGAGGTATGACGCGCTTCTGCGCTGAAACAAGGGTGGTCCTTGAAGGATGTATTCATGGCCTCGCCTCACTTAAAAGTAGAAATAGCCGACGCCGGATTTCGCTTGGCGGTGGTCAAGGATGGTGTTGACCACATCGTCGAAAAGCCGCTGTGTGCCTTCGTAACCGAGCATCGTGATGCGCGCAGCGCCATAGCGGTCGTGAACGGGAAATCCCACGCGAACCAGCGGGATGTCCAGCTCGCGCGCCAGCTTATAGCCCTTGCTGTGCCCCACCAGCAGCGTTGGCGAGACAGCCTTGGCGGCCTCGCCAATGCGCGCAAAATCCGAATCGGGCATGAATTTGACATTGAGTGTCCTAAGACTTTCGTGGGCGGCGGGTGCCGTGTCGGCCAAGGCGCCGCTGCCCCCACTGGCCACCAATGCAGGTTCCACGCCGATCTCGGCAAGAAACAGCGCCAATGCCAACGCGGTGTCCTCATCGCCGAAAACCACCGCCTTCTGACCCACGGCAATCTTGTGGGCGTCCACATACGCATCCAGCAGGCGGGCGCGTTCGGCCTGCATGCTTTCCGGTATGGGGCGGCCACTGATCCGCGAGAGGACCTCCAGGAACGCGTCCGTCGCCTCCAGGCCCACCGGTAGCCCCAGGCTGTGACACGGGATGCCAAATTCGCGGTTCAAGTAGCTGCCCGCGGTCTCGCGCCGGGCCTGGCTCCAGCCCAGTTCGACGGAAGCCGCGGCTTTTCCCGCATCACGGATCTTGGCCAGAGGGGTTCCACCCGGAGGCAGCCGGTTGTAGGCCGACCACTGGCCACCATCCAGGGTGTCCGAATAATCAGGCAGCAGGCAGCCCTCCAGGCCGAATGCCTCCAGCGTCCGCTTGATCCAACGCAGATCAGAAGGACTGACGATGCCGGGGAAGATATTGACAGTGCCTGTCGAAGGCCCGCCTTCCGCCAGCGATTCCACTAGGCTTGTGACCGTGGCGTAGTAGCCGTCGAGGTGCGTCCCGGAATAGCTCGGGGTCGAAACCTGCACGCGGGCGCAGTCGAATTCGTTGCTTGGCTGGTAGCGGCGTAGTGCATCCGCCACATCGTCGCCGATGGTTTCCGACAGGCACGTGGTCGCAACACCGATGAGCTGGGGTTGATACTGGGCGGCCACATTGTCGAGGGCGCGCATCAAGCTATCGGCGCCACCGAACACGGCGGCCATCTCATCAAAGCTGGAGCTGGCGATATCCACCGGCTCACGGAAATGGCTGATCAGGTAGCGCCGGATGTAGGTGGCGCACCCCTGACTGCCGTGCAGCAGAGGCACAGCGCCTTCGACACCTTTGAACGCCAGGCTCGCGCCCAACGGCGCGCAGACCTTGCAGGGATTGACGGCATATTCGGGAGATTCTTCCGTTTCTAGAGCGGCGAGCGATTCCATATCCAGGCTCATGCGCGCACCTCGCGATTTCTTGCCGTCCATCGCCAGACGGGGCTGGTGACGCTGCCGTGCACCTCGCGGGCGAAGTGGATCATGCCCTCGAACCCCGCCAGCGGGATCTTCCGCTCGTGGTTGTGATCGCAGAATGCGACGCCGAGCTTGTAGGCGATGGGACGTTCCTTCACGCCGCCGATCAAGAGGTCCGCCTTCTTCTCCAGGATGAAGCGGCTTAATTCCACCGGATTGGAATCATCGACAATGACGGTTCCAGGGTCGCAAAGCTGCTGCAGCCGCTTGTAGTCGTCGCTGTTGCCCGTCTGGCTGCCGACGACGACGGTTCGCATCCCCAGATGCCGCAACGCCTTGATGAGACTATGGGCCTTGAAGGCTCCGCCCACATAGATCGCCGCTCGGCGTCCTTCCATATCTCGCCGGAAGACTTCGATAGCTGGCAGCACCCTGGCCATCTCGTCGCCGACGAGCTGGGCCGCCCGCTGGGGCAGTTCGGGATCGAATTCGGATAACAGATCGGCCACGTCGTAGATGGCCTGCGCCGTGTCTTCCAGGCCGAAGAACGAGACGCGCCGGTAGGGTTGGCCGTAACGCTTCTCCAGCTCGATGGCGAGCCCCTGCATGGAGCCCGAACACTGCACGATATTGGCGCTGGCGGTGTGCGCTCGGCGCACCGTCTCCACGCGCGCATCGCCCGTCAGAGTGGTCACTACGGGCACGCCGATGCGCTCGAAATATTCGCGGATCATCCAGGCTTCGCCCGCCAGGTTGAACTCGCCCATGATGTTGATGCCCCGCACGCTGCGCGGAGCTTCCGGGCTGGTTCCCACCAGCTCCATCAGCGCGTCGCAGGCAGCGGCGTAGCCATCCTTCTTGGTGCCCTTGAAGCCTTCCGACTTCACGGGGATCACAGGGATGCCGGTATCCGCCGAGACGCGCCGCGCCACGGCATCCACATCATCGCCGATCAGGCCCACGATGCAGGTGCTGTAAATGAAGGCGGCGTTAGGGGCGTGCTTCGCGATCAGTTCGCGCAGGGCCTTTTCAAGCTTGGCAGCACCACCGTAGATGACATCCGTCTCGCGCAGATCCGTGGTGAAGCTGTGCCGATGCAGCGCGGGACCCGAGGACATGGCGCCCCGGATATCCCAGGTGTAGGCGGCGCACCCGGCCGGACCGTGGACCAGGTGCAATGCATCGGCGATGGGGTAGAGGACCACACGGCTGCCGCAGAACACGCAGGCCCGCTGGCTGACCGAACCGGCCGCGCTGCGAGTCCCGCAGCGCAGTTCGGTGGGCTCGGTTCCAGATGCCGTCTCCAGCACCTGGCCCTTGCGGTCTTCCAGAAGGCCATGGATGGCGTGATCCGGCATGACGGAGTCCTCCTTTCAAAAGAACTAAAAAGCCACCACCAAGCAAAGCCCGGTCCTGAACCACTTGGCCACTTGGTGGTGGGTAACGCTTCTACATCACCAGTTCGAACGCCTCTTCCGGCGCATCGCGATCCTGGCGATCCATGAGGATGCCGAGGATCTTTTCCAGCAGGCGCAGGCCACCCTTGTATCCAAGCGTCGGGAAGTACTGATGCCCCACGCGGTCGATGATGGGGAATCCCAAACGCAGCAGCGGCGTGTCTTCATCACGAGCGATGTACTTGCAGTGCGTGTTGCCGATGATGAGATCCACGGGCTCGGCCTTGATCCACTGATGCAGCTGGAACAGATCGCCTGGAACCTTCACATTCACGTCGCGCCCCACGCGCTCCAGGGCCTTTTCCAGGCGCTTGGGGATCGCCTTGCCGGGGGTTCCCGTGACGACGTGGATCGGCTTCATGTCGAGATCAATCAGGAACTCCACCAGGGGAACGATGTGATCGGGATCGCCGGCGATGGCCACCTTCTTGCCGTAGGTGTACTGGTGCATGTCCGTCATCACGTCCAGCAGCTGACCGCGCTCCCGGTTGATAAGTTCAGGAACATTGACGCCCGCCAGGCGGTGCAGTGCATCCACAAAACGATCCGTGGCCGTAATACCGATCGGCAATTCGATCACCTCGCAGGGGACCTTGAACTTCACGTCCAAAGCCTTCGCAGCGGGCGCCGAGGCCACCGGACCCAGCGCCAACGTGGCTTTGCTATCCCCCGTGGCCGCGAGCTGTTCGATCGTGGCGCCTCCACTGGGATACATGTGGAACTTGCCCGTCATGGGGCCGTTCAGCACACCGGACGTGTCCGGGAAAACGATTGTCTTCACGCCCATCTCGGCGGAGATGCGCTTGATCTCTTCCATATCGGAGGGTTCGACAAAGCCGGGGATGATGTTCACCGTATTCTGCGTGGTCCCTGTCTTTCCGGCCAGGCCATCGACCATACCCTTCACCATGTTCGCGAAGCCGGTGACATGGCTGCCCGCGTAACTGGGGGTGCTGGCATAGATGACGCGCTTGCCTTCGGGCACCTTTCCGCTTTCGATGGCCTTCGAGGTGATCTGCGCCACGTCGTCACCAATCGTTTCTGACAGGCAGGTGGTGTGGACCGCCACGATATCCGGGTTGTAGACGCTGAAGATATTGCCAAGGGCTTCGAGCAGGTTGGCCTGTCCGCCAAAAACCGAAGCGCCTTCAGTGAAGGACGACGTGGCCGCCATCACGGGCTCTTTGAAATGGCGGGTAAGCATGCTGCGGTGATATGCGCAACATCCTTGTGAACCGTGGCTATGGGGCATGCAGTTATGGATGCCCAGCGCCGCATACATGGCGCCGATGGGCTGACACGTCTTCGCAGGATTGATGACGAGCGCTTCGCGCTCCACCCCGTTGTCGGGCTTGGTGTGTCTCAGCAGCATGTCTTCTCCTTAACCCACATACGCGTAAGAGGCGTTCAGTTCTGGGCTTTCCTGCCAGGGGGCCTTCACCAACTTCCACGGCGTGGCATTCACCAGGCGATCGATCTCCTCGTAGAAGTTCGCCGCGCCCTTGAATCCGGCGTAGGGACCGCTGTAGTCGTAGCTGTGAAGCTGTTTCAAAGGAACGCCACTCTTCTGGATGACGTACTTCTCCTTCACACCGGCGCCGAAAATCGCGGGCTTCACCTTCTCGATCAACACCTCCGCCTCGTGGTGGTTCAGATCGTCGATGATGAGCTTGCCCTCGCCCATCTCGGGCATCATGCCTTCGTAGCCGTTCATCTCGATGCCCTTGTCCAGCAGCGCGGCCTTGTCCTCATCCGTCAGGCGCTGTTTGTAGAGCACCGGATCCGCCGTGACTTCCAGCTCCTCGATGTTGCGACTATCGGCGTCGACCTTGATCTTGGGCAACACATGGCGACCTTCGTAGTCATCGCGGTGCGCGAACTCATAGCCCGACGCGATGGTGTCCATACCGAGTTCCCGGAACAGCTCCTGGTAGTGGTGCGCGCGACTGCCGCCCACGAACAACACCGCGGTCTTGCCTTCGCAGCGCGGCCTGTACTTGGCCTGGGCTTCCTTGATCGCAGCCATCTCCTCGGCGATGACATCCTCGATGCGCTGGGTCAGCTCGTCATCGTTGTAGTAGGCGGCGATGTGGCGCAAGCTCTTGGCCGTCGCATCAGCCCCCACGAAGTTGACCTTGAACCAGGGGATGCCGTATTTGCGCTCCATCATGTCGGCCATGTAATTGATGGACCGGTGGCACATGACCAGGTTCAGGTCGACGTGATGGGCATTGATGAATTCGTCGTAGGTCGAGTTGCCGCTGAACGTGCCTTGCAGCGTGATGCCACATTTCTCGAAGATGCGCTCGATCTCGAAGGCGTCCCCGCCGATGTTGTACTCGCCCAGCAGGTTCAGGCGGTACTTGCCGGTCTTCGGCGAATCCCCCAGGCCAATGACATCGGTGAACACCTTGTTGTTGGCGATGTGGTGGCCCGCGGACTGACTGACGCCCTTATATCCTTCACAGCTAAATGCGAATATGTTCACATCCGGATACTTTGCCTCCATCTCCCGGGCAACGGCGTGGATGTCATCCCCGATGAGTCCCACGGGGCAGGTGGAGAAGATATCCAGCGCCTTCGGCTTAAAGATGGCGATGGCTTCCTCCACCGCCTGACGCAGCTTCTTTTCGCCGCCGTAGATGATGTTTTCCTCCTGCATGTCTGTGGAAAAGCAGTAGGTCATGTAGTTGGGATCATCATCGGTCTTGGGTCGCGTCTGGTTGCGGCGGGTTAGCCACGCGTAGTAGCTGCACCCGATGGGTCCATGGATGATGTGGAGGATGTCCCGCGTGGGCCCCAGCACCACGCCCTTGCAGCCCGCATAGGCGCATCCGCGCATGGTGAGAATGCCCGGAATGGTGCGCGAATTGGACAGGATTTCCGGCGTGGTGGGCAGGCCGTTGGCAGCCTCGCCGGTATGCTTGTTGACGATGATCTGCTTCTCGCGCTTGCGGGCCACCTTCGCGGGATAGGCCTTGAGCAGCTCCCCTTTCAATTCCTCGGGCTTCAGCTTCGAGGGCATGGCTTCTCCTTTCCCGCTCCGGATGGCCCGGGCGGTCTTCGATCATTTGAGAGATGGTTGAACTTCACGCCTCGTCGAGAACGCTTTCGCCCGGATCACTCATGCGGATTCGGTGCGCATCCTGGACGGGCATGACGAAGATCTTGCCGTCCCCGGCCTTACCGGTCTGGTTGGCTTTGATGATGGTGTCGACCGTGCGGCTCACCAAATCGTCGGGGACGATGATCGTGAGTGCCCGCTTGGGGATCAGCCGCTGGCTCTGGCCCAACTGGGCGATGGCCTCCTCGTAGCCCTTTTCAGCGCCTTGCAGCAGCTTGAAATCCACCAGCCCCCTGCCCCGGCCCAGTGCGTCCTTGGCTGTCACCGAGCTGATCCCGGCATCCGCCAAAGCGCGCTTGGTCTTGTTCATCATGTTCATGCGGACGATGGCCATGACCTCTTTCATACGGTCGCCTCGCTGGTTTCCTTGATCCCTGAGCTGACGGTGTAGACCTCGTCGACCGGGCTAACGAAGATCTTGCCGTCGCCGTAGGAGCCCTTCTCGCTGGTCCGAGCGGCCTGAATGATCGTCTTGATCACCAGATCCTTCTCCTTTTCCTGCACCACGGTGATCAACAACTCTTTGGGAATTTCGTCATAGACGATTTCACCAATCTTGATGCCGCGCTGCTTGCCGCGACCAACCACGCTCATTTTGGTGACGGCTGGAAAGCCGGCTTCCATGAGAGCGGCCAGAACCGCATCCACTTTCTCGGGACGAACGATCGAACGAATCATCAACATGGTTTTTATCTCCCGTCCTTAGGATTAGTTGTCAATGCCGTACTCGATCAGGAGCTTTTCCAGATCGTCGGTGGTGATGGGCTTGGGCACGACGAACATGTCGTTACCGTCGATCTTCCTGGCCAGGGCGCGGTACTCGTCGGCCTGGACGTGGGTGGGATCGTAGTCGATGACGGTCTTGCGGTTGATCTCGGCGCGCTGCACAAAGTTATCGCGCGGCACGAAGTGGATCATCTGCGTGCCCAGGCGCTTGGCCAGCGCTTCGATCATGGCGGACTCATTGTCCACCTTGCGGCTGTTGCAGATCAGCCCGCCCAGGCGCACGGGGCCAGCCTGCGCGTACTTGACGATGCCCTTGCAGATGTTGTTGGCCGCATACATGGCCATCATCTCGCCCGAACACACGATGTAGATTTCTTCGGCCTTGCCGTCGCGGATGGGCATGGCGAAACCGCCGCACACCACGTCGCCCAGCACGTCGTAGAAGACGTAGTCCAACTCCTCGGAGGGCGCGTACGCCCCCAGCTGCTCGAGCAGGTTGATGCTCGTGATGATGCCGCGGCCGGCGCAACCAACGCCCGGCTCAGGTCCGCCCGATTCCACGCAGACCGTTTCGCGGTAGCCGTATTTCCGGATGTCATCGAGCGCCACGTCCTCGCCTTCTTCGCGCAGCGTGTCGAGCACCGTGTTCTGCAGCAGACCTCCCAGCAGCAGGCGGGTGGAATCCGCCTTCGGGTCGCAGCCGACGACCATGACTTTCTTCCCCATTTCCGCCAGTCCCGCGACGGTGTTCTGGGTGGTGGTGGACTTCCCGATGCCACCCTTTCCGTAGATCGCAATCTTGCGCACAACCCCCTCCTTCCAGATGGATAAACAGGCCTCCGGCACCTCGCCGACGAGATCCATTCCCAAGGACCTCAAGACCCAACGTTCCTGATTCAACAAAGGCAACCGCTGTGCCAAACGCGAACGCCCTGGCGGCACGAAACGATTAGCTTCGGCACTCCTTACCGCGCAAAACCGCATGGACAGAGGACCTAACAAGCCGTCAGGGTGCGTGATTTTATCGGATGGCCTTCCGATTCCAGGTCTCTCAGGTGTTTATTTGGACAGTCACTGACGAAAACGACATGGGGGAAGTTATCGACAATTTTGTCCATGGGTTCAGCGACTATGCCGGAAATCCTGATGTTCACAAGAAACACGGGACGCTCGCGACATAATTGTCATCATTTTTGTGATTCGACAAATCTCGTAACATGCCATCGGCAACCCACAAGGCGTTCCATCTACATGGATGTGCCAGCCCCTGACGGCGTGACAGCGCAGCGAGGATTTTTTCTCGAATTTACGCCAGATCCGCCAGGCAGCGCCCGGCCAGCGCGAGCAGATCCGCGTCCGCCAGAGCCTTGTGCTCATCGGCCATCTGCTTGAAGCATCGGAAGACCTCGTCGCGCCGAGTTTCCGGAATATCCACGTCCAAGGCCCTCAGACGGCTGAACAGGGCGTTTCGGCCGGAATGCTTGCCCAACGACAACGGATTGGAAGCAGCTCCCACTGTTTCAGGGCGGATGATCTCGTAGGTTTCGCGGTGCTTCAACATGCCGTCCTGATGGACGCCGGACTGGTGCGCAAAGGCGTTGGAGCCGACGATCGCCTTGTTGGGAGACACGGCCATGCCCGTCAGCGCGCTCACCAATCGGCTGCTTTCCACCAGGCGCAGGATATCGATGGAGGTATCGAACCCGAAGTAATCGCGCCGCGTGTGCAGCGCCATGACCACCTCTTCCAGACTGGCGTTGCCCGCGCGTTCGCCGATGCCGTTCACGGTGACTTCCACCTGGCGCGCGCCGCCGCGCAACCCGGCCAGGGTGTTCGCCGTCGCGAGGCCCAGATCGTTGTGGCAATGCACGGAGACGAAAGCGTGCTCGACGCCGCGGACATGCCGGTGAACGCCGCGGATCAGCGCGCCGAATTCCTCGGGCGTCGTGTAGCCCACGGTATCGGGGATATCCACGGTGGTGGCCCCGGCGGCGATGGCTTCCTCCAGCACGCGATACAGGAATTCTGGATCCGTGCGCCCCGCGTCTTCCGCCCCGTATTCCACATCGGGACAAAGGCTCCGCGCATAGCCGACCATATCCCGCACCGTGGCAAGCACGGTGGCGGGACTCATGCGCAGCTTGTGCTCCATGTGGATGCGCGAGGTCGCAAGGAACAGGTGCAGGCGGGGACGCGCCGCATCCCGCACGGCCTCCCACGCGCGATCGATGTCCCGCCGCGTGGCCCGGGCCAGGGCGCAGATGCTGGGGCCAGGGCCGAATTCAGACTGGTCGCCAACCTCGCGCGCGATGCGGCGAACGGCTTCCAGATCCCCGGGGGAAGCAGCAGGGAAGCCCGCCTCGATGATGTCCACCCCCAGGCGGGCCAGGCACCGCGCGACTTCCAGCTTCTCCTCGGCCGTCAGCGCCCCGCCCGGGCATTGCTCGCCGTCCCGCAGGGTGGTGTCGAGGATGTGGATGCGTTCCGGGATGAGATGCGACATGGCCGATGGCGATTCCCTTTCAGGAATATCCATAGGCCATGTCCATGCCAAATCCGATCACTTGCGGCGGGTATCGAGTTCCATTCGCGTCTGGAGCGCCTGGGGATCGATGGCCAGATCCAGGCGCAGGCCCAGCACCGTATCCAACAAGGGATGGCGGTATCCCTCGGGAACGCGGTTCACCCCTTGGAGCCAGGGCTCCTTCCAGGCGGAGGACGTCCAGCGCTCGGACGCTTCCCCGTCCACGGCGTAGGCCCCGCCCAGGGGACATGCGAGCTTCGCGTCCATCAGGCTCTGCACCGATCCCACGGCATCTGTCACGTGAAGCTGGCGCTGGAAGTCCTGAAGCAGCAGGGATCCACCCGCGGAGACGCGCCGGTCGCGGGCGTAGAGTTCGGCCCTCAGGCGATCCGCCAGGCGGCTTTCCTCCAGGTTCCCGACACGCAGCCGCAGTTGGGCGGGACTGGGCGCGGGCTCCAGCTTGATCTGGTTCGTCACCGTCTCCAGCATCTTGCGTCCCGTACCCACGACCAGGAAGCTCGACTTGAACTTGCGGCTCCAGATTTCGCTTTCCTTGCCCACCCAGTCGTGGTGGAAGAAGCGCTCGTTCAGCCTCATGAATCCCTTGGCGTCAGGCTTGACGTCCTCATCCTCCATGAGGCCCGTCTGCTGGAGGAAGCCCTGCCCAGCCCCGGCGTGTTCGCCCAGGTAGCCACGCAGGTTGTCCATCAGCACCTTGTCCGCCAAGCCTCCGCCCCAAGCGATCTCGCCATCGGCCATCCGCCAGGGCACGGCAATGTCTCTCAATCCGGCAAACATGCGCGGGCGCACTAGGCTCGGCGCGCCGCCTTCGCCCATCATCTTCGAACGACGGCCCAGGATAGCCTCCAACTTGGGCGCCACTTCGATCGCCAGGATGTCGCCCTTCACCGCCGCCACGCGATCCTTCAGGGCTTCGCCCGTCAATCCCAGGAAGAAGCCATAGCGCGACTTCGCGTAGGGGCTGATGTGCAGTTCCATGGCGATGCGATCCGCGCCCTTGGCGGCATCCTGATGGCGGATGCTTCCGAACACGGGATCCATGTTCTGCCAGACACGCTGATAGGACTTGGCGAAGGCCCCGTAGGCCTTGGCTTCCGATGCGGTGACGCCCTTCAGCTCCACATCGGGCACGGGCAGGAAGCTGCCGCGCCCCCCGCGCACGCTGTCGACCGCGAGACCGGAAACCAGCCGGGGAGCCGATCCATCGCTGCGCTGGCCAAAGCCTGCGGGAAGGAAGCCCGCCTGCTTCAGCGCCTCGACCTCCTCCAGCGGTTGCCCTTCCGCCCGGGCGGCGGCCCGCGCGAACAGCAGCACCTGCAGCTCGGCCGCGGAGCGCGCGCGGCGGGTCATCTCCACCCGATAGGCGGGTCCCACCAGGTTGCGGAAGAACGGATCGGACAGGTAGAGGAAGGCGCCGTCATCGCTCGCAGCGACGCGGCTCCGCGCGTAGCGGAATTCCTTGAGCCCGCCGATGGACATCGACTGTCCATGCTCCGCCTTGCGCGTCGCCAGGAAGGACTGGACGATCCACAGCGAATTCGTAACCAGGTGGAAATCGCCATCCTGGACGTAGAACGAGCGCACCGCATGATCCGGGGATTCGATCAGCGCCACCTCCCGATCGCCGATGCGCATGGTGTTTGAAGCCACGGCCGGGTTCGCGGATTGCACCGCCTGGCGCTGGGCATCGAGATGCCCGCGCAGCAGTCCGTTGTTGCGAGCCTGGAACAGCAGGCCGACGGCGGATCCCTCCTGGAAGAAGGTGTCTGTGCCGATCAAGGCGACATCCTTCACCACCGTCCAGCCGAAGCGCCGGCTGGCCTCGGTCTCGCGCAGGGCGAGCTGGCGCTCGAGCTTCGGCTTGAAGCCCTTGTCGGCGCCGCGGCCGGAGACGACGCCACGAAGCTCTCCGCCCCACTGATCCAGACATCTCCCCAACCACAGGAAGTCATCGAACTTCGCGCACCGGAGATAGAAGCATTCCTTAGGAACGCGCATCGCCAAAGGCTCCACCTGCACCCGCCCGTCGTTGAACGGGGGAACGGGCAGCTCGGGCGGGGCGGCGGCCTGCGGCAGGGGCTGATCCAAGGGCTCCAGCTTCGACGCGTCGTCCAGCATGACGCCGCTTTGCATGGCGAGCCGGATGGACTCGGCGCCCGTGAGCAGGCCCACGACATCCTCCGCCTTGTCCCGGCGACCCCAGGCGTTCTTCTCCCGGCCCGATTTCGTCAGGCCCATGCGTCGGGCCAGCATGTCCGACAGGTACAGATCCAGCGAAAGGTCATAGGCGTCCATCCGCCGGACAGCCTCGATCTGGCCCAGGAAGGCCAGGCGCCATTCACGCTTCAGGGCATCCAGGCGCGCGGGATCCTGCGTGACGGGCACGCGCAGGGCGCCCCCGACGCAGGCCGCGCCCAGGTTCGCCAGCTTCAGATCCAGATCGGACTCACCGTGGAACAAGAACCACAGCACCGCCGAAGGCCTGACGGAAGGTCCAGCGGAAGGACTGGGGGAAGGACTGGCAGCAGGCGCCGCATCCGAGCCGGATGCCTCCACCTCCACCACCTCCTCCAACTCCGGCTCTGGGAACGGCTCGCCTCCCAGACGTGCGTCCCAACTGGCTGGGTACAGATCCCGGCCGTTGGCTTCCTGCACCGAAGCGCGCCGCACCTGCTCCAGCAGGGCCAGATTGCCTCGCTTAGCGCCTGGAGCTTTTGGCGATGTCGCCGCCTCGCCGCTTCGCTCGCCCTTGGTATCGAGCGTCACGCGACAAACCCCGAAGGGCTCGCCCGCCACCGCTTCGGCGCGCAGGGGCGAACCCTCCGCGTGGGCCGCGATGGACGCAAAGAAAAGACAGGCGGCCAGACCACGCCGGATCGAAATCAGATTCATGCCTGCTCCTGGTGAATGGAAAATCCTAGCAGGCGTTCTGATTTCAAGGCATCAAAGGCACAATCCCCCGTCCACGTTCAGCACCTGGCCGCTCATGTACGAGGCCCAGGGGCTGGCGAGGAAGGCCACCACCGGGGCGACCTCGTCCGGCTGGCCCTCGCGCTTCAGGATGGTGGGGGCCAGCATCTCGCGCTTGGCCTCCTCCGGCAGATCCGACGTCAATTCGGTGGCGATGAGGCCCGGGTTCACCGCGTTCACCAGGATGCCGAACGCGGCCAGCTCGCGCGCCAGGCTGCGCGTGAGGCCGATGAGTGCGGCCTTGCTGGCGCCGTAGTTCGTCTGGCCCGCGGTACCCATGACCGCCGTGGGGCTGACGATGTTGATCACGCGGCCCCAGCGGGCCGCCATCATGCCGCGCACGAACGCCTGGGTGACGTTCACCGCGCCGCGCAGATTCACGTCCATCACTTCGTCCCACTTCTCCGGCGACATCAGAATGAAGTGGCCGTCCTTGCGGATGCCCGCGTTGTTCACCAGGATGTCCACCGCACCCAGCTCGGCTTTCACGCGATCCGCACAGGCGCCCATGGCGGCGCGATCGCGCACATCACCCAGCACCACCATGGAACGCCGCCCCTTGGCGCGGATATCGTCCGCGACGGCGTTCGCCAGATCAAGGTTCTTGGCTCCGTGGACGGCGACATCCGCCCCCCATTCCGCCAGAGTCAGGGCGATGGCACGGCCAATGCCCCGGCTGGAGCCGGAGACGAAGGCGATGTGTCCGGCGAGCGGCGGTTGTGCAAAGGTCATCGCAAACTCCAATCCCGGAATAGCCTACTTGACCTTGCGCGGCCCCTTGGCGCCGAACTTGGAGGCGGGCTTGGATGCAGGCCTGGAGCTGGAGCCGGATGTGGACCTGGATGTAGATGTGGATTTGGCGCTCGGCCGAGCATTGGTCCGCGCGCCAGACGAAGCGCCGGGACGAGCAGGCCTGGAAGCACCGCGCGATTCAGGACCACGTGACTCGGTTCCGCGAGATTCGTGAGCGCGTGGATTTGC
>DAOPYE010000053.1:15565-17611 GCA_035352715.1 Holophaga sp.
GCGATTCAGGACCACGTGACTCGGTTCCGCGAGATTCGTGAGCGCGTGGATTTGCGGGACGGGATTCCGTGGAGCGGGGTCCGCCTCCGGGACGGCCTTCACCACGTCCTTCGGCCTGCCCTTCGGGGCGAGGTCCACGGAACGGCTGGCGCGGCCGCTGTTCGCGGGCGTCTTCCTGCCTTTCGGGCCGCTGTCCGGAATGCTGTCCAGGACGCCGCTCGGGTCTATCATCCCGCTTGCGATCGAAACCGGGGCGTTCGGAATTTCGCTCAGGACGGGCAGTGCCCGCAGCGCGGGGCTTGCGTTCGGGACGATCCCCCGCAGGGCGCTCAGGACGTTCGCTGCGATCAAAGCGTCCACTGCGCTCAGGCCGCTCGGAGCGATCAGGCCGTTCAGGCCTTCCAAAGCTGCGCTTCGCGGGCGCCTCGTCATCCGTCCGGCGAGGGCCAAAGCCTGCGCGGGGACGCACAGGCCGACCTGAATCTCGCCCCGTGTCGCGACCCGAGTCACGATCGGGCTTGCGTTCGTCGCCGTTCGAGGTGCCAAAGCGGTTCGCCCGAAGGACGCGCTCGAACTTACGGCCCTTGGTGATCTTGGGCTTGTAGATGCCTTCCTCGCCCGTCACACCGGCTTCGGCCCGCTCCACACGACGCTGGTTGCGCAGGATCTTGAGCGCCCGCTCCATGTCCGTGGGCAAGGGGGTGCTGACCGTCAGGCTCTCGTCGGTGACGGGATGGCGGAAGCCCAGCAGCTCTGCGTGCAGGGCCTGGCGATCCAGGATGGGACTTTCATCGCCGTAGACCTGATCGCCCAGCAGGGGGTATCCGCGATCCGCGAACTGGACGCGGATCTGATTGCGGCGGCCCGTCTCCAACCGAACCTCGACCACGGTGTGGCCAGGCAGGCGCTCCAGCACGCGGAAATGGGTGATGGCGTGCTTGGCGCCCTTGGGCTCATTCTTGCGCGGCTGCACCACAGCCATCTTCAGGGACTTGGCGTGTTCGATGAGCTTGCCCGTGAGCGTGCCCGCATTCTCCGGGATCTCGCCCACCAGGATGGCCTTGTAGACGCGATTCAGATGGTGCGTCTCGAAAAGCTTCTTCAGGCCGTGCAGGGCTTCCGGCGTCTTCGCGAAGACCAGCACGCCCGACGAGAAACGATCCAGGCGATGGACGATGTAGAGCTGGAAGCGCTTGAAGCCACGGCGGCGGTAGTGTTCGGTGATCGCTTCCGCCAGGCATTCCTCGCGGCCCGATTCAGAAGGCACCGAGAGCATCCCCGCGGGCTTGTCCACGAAAACGAGATGCTTGTCTTCCCAAAGGATATTGAACCCGGCCTCAGCCATCTGGGTCTTGGGCGGGGGCAGCTCTTGATAGGTGGTGTCGGGATCGAAGGCCACGGCGATTTCGTCGCCCGCCTTCGTCCGGTGGCCATGGGTATGGACCATCTCACCGTTCACGCGCACGCAGCCCGCGTCGATGATGCCCTTGGCTTGGCGGTGACTCACCCCCAGCACCCGATGCAGTTCCGCCGCCAGCGCCGAATTTCCTTCTCCGGCCTGCCAAGTCTTGTTCAATCGAGCCATCACAGCCTCCATGCCTGGCGTCCTTTAAACGCTGGGCGATCGAACAGAAGATCACGAAAAACAGGAATCCCCAAGGGGCATTTCTGACCGACGCCCCAAGGCGCTTTACAGCCACTCTTTTTTCACATAGCCTGCGAGGAACATCCACGGAGTCCATCATGTCGAATCCCTCCCATCTCCCGGGATTCCTGATCCCAGCGATCCTGGCCCTTCCGCTGGCGGCGGCGGACGCGCGCAGCGAGCTGCTGAAGGTTCCTCCGGTACATATCGCCCTGCCGCACCCCGAACTGCTGGCCAACCGGGCCAAGCCGCGCATCGCCTTCCTGGCGCCCAATGGCAACGCCACCACGAAAAACCTCATCGACCAGGCCATCGCGCATCTCACGCGCAAGGGCTTCGATGTGCTGGACCGCGAAAACCTGGAGCGCATCCTGCGCGAGCAGAAGATCCACGGCAGCGAA
>DAOPYE010000054.1:0-17532 GCA_035352715.1 Holophaga sp.
CTCTCTTTTCCAGGAAAACCCCACGCCCATGCTGCTGGTGGAAGCCGCAACGCTCATGGTCGTGGACGCCAACCCTGCGGCGGCGGCGTTTCTGGGGCACTCCATCGAGGCGCTGGAGCAATCCACGATTCCGGCGTTGAGTGGGAATCCGAGGCTGGAGGGTTGGAAGGCGCTTCAGCGCAAGAAGGCCCCCGAAGGCTTCCGCTTCCCGGATCGGGTGCGCGCGGCGGACGGGCATCTGCGGGATGTGGAGGTGAGTGCCGTGCGCCTGCCCCACGGGGGACGCACGCTGCTGCTGGCCACGATGCAGGATCAGACGGGCCTGAAGGCAGCAGAACTGGAGCTGGAGCGGCTGGCGGCCGGCGTCGCGCAGGTGACTGATGCGATCGTGTGCCTCGATTCCGCTGGCGTGGTCTGTTACGCCAATCCCACCTTCGCCAGGATGATGGGGCAGGAGTTCTCCGGGTTTTCCGGTCAATTCCTTTCCGAACTCTTGCCGGTGCCGACCTTCGTGCAGGGGGTTACTGGGGTGCTGAAGGGGCAGCCCTGGGATGGACGCTTCCCTTTTCAGGTGAATGGCGTTCGGCGGGAATTCCGAGCCACGCTCTCTCCCGTGCGCGATAGCGCCGAGGATGGCACCAGCGCCGTCGCCGTGATCCGGGATATCACCAAGGGCGTCGAACTGGACCGCCAATTGCGTCAGTCCGAGAAGATGGACGCGTTGGGCACCCTGGCGGCGGGCATCGCCCACGACTTCAACAACGTGCTGACGACCATTCTCAGCGCTGCGGAGCTCATCAAGAGCAAGCTGCCTGAGGACAGCCCCATCCTGTCCAAGGTGGATGCCATCCTGCACGCGGGGCTTTGCGCGTCCGGCCTGAACCGCCAGATCCTGGCCTTCAGCCGGAAGACGGAAGAAAAGAGCATCCCCCTGGATTTGTCCGCCACGCTTCGGGATGCGGTCCAGATGCTGCAGTCGACGCTGCCTCCCAGCGTTGACCTTCGCAGCAAGCTCACCAGCGGCTTGTGGGTCGAAGGGGATCCCGCGCAGTTGCATCAAGTGGTGCTGAATCTCGTGATCAATGCCTACCATGCGCTGCCGGATGGGAAGGGGCTCATCGAGGTTCATCTTTCGGAAAGCCAGCCGGGCGAGGCGAGCATTCCTGCGGGACTGGAAGGCCATCGCTGCGCGGTGGTCCAGGTTCGAGACAATGGCTGCGGCATCGAGCCAGCGTTGCTTGGGCGCATTTTCGAGCCGTTCTTCACGACGCGTAATGAGAATGCGGGCAACGAAGGAACGGGGTTGGGTCTCGCGATGGTCCACGCGGCCGTCGTGCAATCCGGCGGGCGCATCTCTGTTGCCAGCGAGTTGGGTCAGGGCACCGCGTTCACCATCCATCTGCCCTGCGCCACCGGCGTGCCGCAGCACTCGGAGGACCGGCGGCCCGAGGATGTCGGTGGCACCGAGCGCCTGCTCATGGTCGAGGACGAGGATCTGGTCGCTGCCCTGGCCAAGCAGGGGCTCCAGAACCTGGGATACAGGGTCACCACGTTCGCCCAGCCCCTGGAGGCTCTGGATGATTTCCGTCGGCATCCGGATCGCTTTGATCTCGTGCTGGTCGATCTGGCCATGCCCGAGATGAACGGGGCCGACCTGACGGGCAAACTGCAGGAAATCCGCCCCAATCTGCCGGTGGTCCTGGTGACCGGACTGCCGCCTGCGACGGCGCTTTCGCTCAATGCCCGCGCGTCCTTCCGGGGGGTGGTCCCCAAGCCCTTCACGGCCTTCGATTTGGCCAAGGTGGTGCGAAGGGTGCTCGGACCCGCCCGCAGGGCACCGCAGGATAGGGATGCCGCGGCGATCGACGCGCCCATCCCGGCTCGGGATCCCTCCATCACCCATATTCTGCTGGCGGAAGACAGCGCCACAACGCGAGGCATGATTCGCAACTGGCTGGAACAGGAAGGCTACCGTGTGCATGCGGCCAGCGATGGGCTGGAGGCCTGGGACTGCTTCAATCATGAGGATGGGCGTTTCGATCTGCTGTTGACGGATATCGTGATGCCTCGCATGGACGGCCTGGAGCTCAGCCAACTGGTGCGCAACGCGGATCCCTCCATTCCCATCGCGGTGCTGACATCCAGCGGCGATCAGGAGACGGTCAAGACCGCGCTGCACATGGGCGTGAAGGAATACCTGAACAAGCCTTTTGAAAAGCGTGATCTGCTGGCCTCCATCCGCCTCCTGATCACCGAACGCAGCGCCTTGCTGAATGCGCGTCGATCCGTTGAAACGGCGCAGGCCGTCCGCTTGGCACAGAAGTCCCTGGTCGCGACTTCGGAAAAGGATCTTCCGCTCTTTTCGCTCTATGAACCGCTGAGTGACGCAGGCGGCGACATCTTCCGCTGCCTGCGCTGCGTCGATCATTCCATCATCTTCGTGCTGGCCGACGTGGCGGGGCATTCGGTCGCCAGTTCCTACGCCGTCGCCTCCTTCCTGACCATGCTCTCCACCTTCATCGCGGGCTGTGGCGAACTCTGTCAATTGGTGCGCGGAGAAGGCTGTGCGTTGGAAAAGCGCAACTGCCCATTCCATACACAGGGCGCCTGCCAGCCGCTGCGCCATCTGGCACTGAAATTCAACCACTTCATTCAGGAGGGACCCTTCTCCGAGGTTCCCGTCTGCGCCCTGCTGGGCCATTGGCAGCCCGCGACGGGGCGATTGCAGATCCTGAACGCGGGGATCCCCCATCCCATGCTGTACCTGGCGGGCGAAGACCTGGTGAAGGAAATCGAGGTCAATGGCACGCCACTGGGCATCTTCGAGGAACCTCTCGTCGAAGAGCGGGTCATTCAACTGATGCCCGGGGACCGCGTGCTGGTTGGCACGGATGGTTTTTTTGACGTGCTTTCCCCGGAGAAAAAGGTCTTCCAGGATTTGGTGCCGGAGCGCTGGCGGGATTTGAGCAAGACACCCATGGACGCATCGCTGGCGAGGATTTGCGAGTCCGCGCGTGATTTCGGGAACGGCGTCATCGCCGACGACCTCATGGTCGTGGCCTTCGAGCAGCCGAGCCTGTCCACGAATGGCCACGCCTTTTTCTTGCGCCTGCCATCCAATGCCACGTCTGTGGACCATGCCTGCGACCGGCTGAGGGGCTTTCTGGATGAACGGGCCAGGGTCGAATCCTCGCGACGCTTCGATATCGTTCTGGCCGTGCGGGAAGCGCTGATCAACGCTGTGGGGCATGGCAACGCGGGTTGCGAAGACGCGCGCATCAGTCTGCGTGTGGCGCTGGACGAGGATCCATGGACGCTGTCCGTCGGCGTGGTGGATGAGGGGCCGGGTTTCGATCTCGAGGCCCATGCCCCGCCTTCGGATCCGCTATCCGAGCGGGGGCGGGGGATTCCGCTGATCCGGAGCTTCACAAAGGATTTGCGCATGGTGGGAGGGGAGATGTCCATGACGTTCGAACTGGAGGTGGGTCGTGACAACCAGTAAAACCGCGTTGTCGGCCAGAAAGACCAATGACGAGCTGCGCCTCAAGCCCAAGGAAAATCTTGTCGCCAGCACCGTGGAGTCGCATCGCGCATCCATGATGAAGGTGCTCGAGGGTGCCACCAAGGCCGTCGTGCTGGATCTCTCCAGCGTGGATCAGATCGATTCGCTGGGCATCACGCTGATCCTGGGGCTTTTCAAGAGCTGCCAGAAGGCGGAGAAGACCTTTGCCATCGAGGGGGTAAAGCCCGATCTCATGCGCGTCTTCAAGCTCTTCAATCTTCCGAAATTCTTCCCGATCGCGGAGATCGAGTCATGAGGGACTGGGAGACGGAGCGTGAGACTGGCCGGGTCCCGGCGCACCCCATCCGGCGCGCGCTGCCCTTTGCGGGGGGTGAACCATGAGCAGCATTGTCGATGAAAGCATCGTCTCGGATTTCGTGGCTGAAAGCCGCGAACACCTCAATACCATCGAACCCGATTTGCTGGCGATGGAGCAGAGCGGGGATGAGCTTCCCAAGGAAGTCATCAATCGCGTCTTCCGCGCGATCCACAGCATCAAGGGGGGCGCGGGCTTCCTGGCCTTTGAATCCCTGAAGAGCCTCAGCCATGTCATGGAAAGCGTGCTGATGCTGGTGCGGGACGGCAAGCTGGCCGTCACGGTGGCCGTCATGGATCCTCTGTTTGCGGGCATCGACCGATTGCGGGCCATGCTGGACGATATCCAGGCCAGCGACAGCGTGCCCTGCGATCAGGAGAAGGCGCGCCTGACTGCCATCCTCGAAGGCAAAGGGCTTGTCCCTGGCGCCCAGATGACCGTCCATGGCGGCTCAGGCAAGGACAAGGAACGCCAGTTCGATCTGGACGCCGAAAGCGTCAAGTCCGCCCTGGCCCATGGCATGAACCTCTTCCACGCCACGGCCTATCTGCGCAAGGACATCAAGGACAAAGGGGTCACGCCCCTGGCATTTCTCAACAATGCCCTGTCGGTGGGGCAATGCCTGGACGCCTACATCGATCTGGCCGAGCTGAACGATCTCGAGCACTGTCTCGAACTTGATCTGCCCGTGACGCTGTTGTTCGGATCGGTGCTGGAGCCGGATCTCGCCGCCATGGCGCTGAAGTTGCCGCCGGAGCAGGTATCGATGCTGGACATGAGAGCCTTGAGGCTTGAAGCCAAGGCCGCCTTGCCCAAGCCCCCCGTCGAGCCCCCAGCACCATCAGAGGCCGCGCCCGATTCGGATGCTTCCGTTCCGACATCTACGGGCGAAGCTGTGGAAGACGCCGCCGCCCCGGAGGCTACGCCCAATCGTGCGGCGCGCAACGATGCCGCAGGGCCCGAGACCCTGCGCGTGCGCGTGGATCTGCTCACTCAACTGATGAACCAGGCGGGTGAGCTGGTGCTCAGTCGCAACCAGCTCATGCGCGCGCTGGAAGGGCACAGCCGCTCAATTCCAGGGCTCGCGGGAATCCTGCAGAACATCAATCAGGTCACGACGGAGTTGCAGGAAGGGATCATGCAGACCCGCATGCAGCCCATCGGCACCGTGTTCAGCCGCTTCCCTCGCATCATCCGGGACATGTCCAGGCAGCTTGGAAAGGAGATCGAGGTCCAGATCAAGGGGGCCGAGGTCGAGCTGGACAAGAGCATCGTCGAGCTGCTGGTGGATCCCCTCACGCACATCATCCGCAACTGCGCGGACCACGCCCTCGAGACGCCGGAAGAGCGCCGCAAGGCCAAGAAGGGGACCACGGGGCAGATCCTCCTGCACGCGTACCACGAAAGCGGCCAAGTGAACATCGCCATCACCGATGATGGTTCCGGCATCGATCCCAAGAAGGTGCTCAAGAAGGCACTGGCCAAGGGACTGGTGACCAAGGCGCAAGCCGACGAAATGACGGATCGCGAGATCGTCAACTTGGTCTTCATGCCTGGTTTCTCCACTGCCGAAACCGTATCGGATATTTCGGGTCGCGGCGTGGGCATGGATGTGGTGCGCTCCAACACCGAGAAGCTGGGCGGCCATGTGGAGCTGGACAGCCAGGTGGGCTTTGGCACCACCGTTCTGCTGCGCCTTCCGCTCACCCTGGCCATCATCCCCTCGATGATCGTTGGGGTCTCCGATTACCGCTTCGCTATTCCCCAGGTGAACATCGTCGAGTTCGTATGGGTGCGGGCGGCGGATGCAGTAAAGCGCATCGAGCGCGTCCATGGTGCCGAGGTGCTGCGTCTGCGCGATCAGCTGCTGCCCCTCGTGCGCCTGGCCGATGTGCTTGAGATCCAGCGCTCCTTCGTCCATCCGGAAACGGGCGAATGCCTGCCGGATCGTCGGGCCGCGCTGGCGGATCGCCGTTCGGGGCCTGCGAAGCCGGGGGATGGCGCCGCTGAAGTCAACGCCAAGTCCAAGGCTGACCGCAAGGAGGATCGGAGAGCCGATTGGCACAGTGACTACAACATCGTGGTGCTTCGCCTGGGCAGCAATCAGTTCGGCGTCGTGGTGGACGAGCTGTTCGATATCGAGGAGATCGTCGTCAAGCCGCTGTCTGAGTTCGTGCACGACTGCGGCTGTTTTTCCGGGGCCACGATCCTGGGCGACGGGCGCGTGATCATGATCCTCGACGCGGGCGGCATCTCCAGCCAGGCGAATCTGCACTTCGTCGACCTGATGGCGGAAGAGAAACGGCGGCAGGAAGAAGAGGATCGCAAGGCGGCACTGGCTGCAATGCGGCGGAGATCGATCCTCGTCTGCACCGGCGCCGAGGGCGAGTATTTCGCCATCTCGCAGGATCGCATCATGCGCCTGGAGAAGATCCGTTGCAGCGAGATCCAGCGCGTGGGCGATCGCGAGTTTGTGGACTACCGCGGCCATGGCCTTCCGCTGCTGCGGCTGGAGAGCGTGATCGAGGTGAATCCCGTTCCTGCGGACCTTTCCGAAGTGTTCCTGGTGATCCCCAAGGTGATCGAGAATGGCGCGCTGGTTCAGGCTCGGGCGGGCATCGTCATCTCCAACATCATCGATGCCTTGGATGTGGAGTTGGTGCTGGAAGAGGTGAAGATCAAGGGGCCGGGCGTGCAGGGGGGCGCGATCCTTCAGCACAACCTTGTGGTCTTCCTGGATCCGGTGGAGCTTTTGAACTCGGCTGGCCTGTCGGGAGGTGAAGCACAATGAATCCTTACGCCACCTTCCGACTTGGGGATCGGTTGTTCGGAATGGATCTCCTGGTGATCCGGGAGATCAACCGGATTCTGGACATCACACCCGTTCCACGGTCCCGCGAACACATTCGTGGGCTCATCAATCTGCGAGGGCAGATCGTCACCATCATCGATCTAGCCGTTCGGCTGGGCCTGCCCCGCCACGAAATCGGAGACACCAGCCACAACATCATCCTCAAGACGGCTTCCGAACTGAATGCCTCCAGCCAGCGGAACATCCAGGGGCTTTCGATGGACCCGGTGGGCTTCCTGGTCGACGCCATCGGAGACGTGGTGGAGGCGGACGCCTCGGCCATTGAGCCTCTTTCCGCCAATGTGACCGAAGCGGAAGCCCGCTTCCTTTCCGGCGTCATCAAGACCTCGGAGGGCCTTCTCGTGTTGCTCGACTTGCCACAAATCCTGCGTGGACAGTAATTGTCCATTCCTAGAATCCGCAACGCCATTCCCCAGGGAGGGATAACGATGAACATCAAGAACATCAAGATCGGACGTCGGCTTGGCATCGCTTTCGGAAGCCTGCTGGTGGTGATGGTGCTATCCACCGTGTTTGCCCTGGTCAAGCTCCAGGGCATCAGTTCCGATATCAATCTCGTCGTCAATGACCGCATGCCGAAAGTTCGGTTGGCCCATGACGGGATGGATCAGTTGAACACCGTCGCCAGGGCCCTGAGGAACATGCTCCTGGTGAGCGATGCGAATCGGATGGCCCAGGAGGATGCGCGCATTGACGATGTCCGCACCCAGATGACAAAGATCATGGAGGAACTGGACGCCAAGCTCACGACGCCGGAAGGGCGGAAGCTGTTCGAGGCCGTCAAGGACGCCAGAACCAATTACCTGCCCATTCAGACGGAAACCCGGCGGCTGGCCAAGGCCGGCAAGAAGGCGGAGGCGACGGCGCTGATCCTCGAGGATCTGCGCGTGGCGCAGAACAAGTATTTCGATGCCCTGACCGGCCTCATCAACTACCTGGAGAAACTGTCGGCGCAGGACGGCAAGAACGCCCTGGAGGCAAACAGTCAGAGTCGTTTGCTGCTGATCGGGCTGCTCATTCTTGCTTCGCTCGCGGGGATTGGTGTCGCGGTGTATGTCACGAGGAGCATCGCGACCCCTCTGGCCGAGGCGACGGAAGCCTCTCAGCGCCTGGCGAAGGGCGATACTTCGATCACCTTCCGCCATTTCACCGAGGACGAGACGGGGATGCTGCTGCGCTCCATGCAGGGCATGGTGGAATCCATCAAGGGCATGGTGGATGACGCCACGATGCTGAGCCGCGCCGCGAAGGAAGGGAAGCTGGATACGCGTGCGGAGGCCACCAGGCACCAGGGGGATTTCCGCCAGATCATCCAGGGCGTCAACGATACGCTGGATGCCGTCATCACACCCGTCAACGAAGTGATGCGCGTCATGGCGGCGCTGGAACACGGCGATCTCAGCACGTCCATTTCGCAGGAATACCAGGGCAAGCTTCAGCAGCTTCGCAACGCGGTGAACAACACCGTCAAGAAGCTCTCCGAGACCGTCTCCGACATCGGCCACAGCGCGACCACCCTGGCCGGGGCTTCGGAAGAGCTGACGGCGACGTCATCCACGATGACGAAGGGCTCCGAGCAGATGACGCAGCAGGCCAACACGGCCGCCGCCGCCACCGAACAGTCGACGGTGAGCGTGAAGAACATGGCCGCCGGCATCGAGGAGATCAGCGCCAATTCCAATACGGTGGCCTCGGCCTCCGAACAGGTAAGCGCTAATCTTCACACAGTGGGCGCCGCGGTCGAGCAGATGTCCAGCAATATGAAGGTCATCGCGACCACCAGCGAGCGCATGACGTCCGCCGTCAATTCCGTCGCTACGGCCATCGAGGAAATGTCCGTTTCGCTCAATGAGGTCTCCAAGAGTTCCAGCCAGGCGGCCCATGTGGCCAGCAAGGCTGCGGTGAACGCGGGCAATACGGCCGAAATCGTGGACAAGCTCGGCCAGAGCGCCCAGGAGATCGGCAAGGTCGTGGACATGATCAAGGGCATCGCCGCGCAGACCAACCTGCTGGCGCTGAACGCCACCATCGAGGCCGCCAGCGCGGGCGAGGCGGGCAAGGGCTTCGCGGTCGTGGCCAACGAGGTGAAGGAGCTGGCCAAGCAGACGGCCTCGGCGACCGAGGATATCCGGGCCCAGGTGGAAGGCATGCAGGGCAACACGCAACTGGTGGTCAAGGCCATCGATGAGATCGTCCAGATCATCCACCAGATCAACGATATCTCTGGGACCATCGCCGCCGCAGTGGAAGAACAGACGGCCACGACCAACGAGATCAGCAAGAACGTGGGCGATGCCGCGCGCGGAGCCAACGACGTGGCGCGGAATGTCCAGGAAGCCGCCGCCGGCACCAACGAAGTTTCGCGCAACGTGCAGGAGGCCGTGAAGGGCGTGACGGATATCGCGCGCAACATCAACCAGCTCGCCGCCGGCGCCAACGATGTGGCCCGCAACGCTGCGGAAGCCGCCAAGGGCATGAACGATGTCTCCGCCAACGTGGCCGCCGTCAGCACCTCGGCCCGCGAAACCAACCATGGCGCCGTCAACACCCTTCAGGCTTCGCAGGATCTGGCCCGTCTGGCCGAGACACTACAGGCCGCGGTGAAGAAATTCAGCCTTTAGGTTGATTGGTCGATTATTTTAAAACCCATTGGAATCGGGAGGAGACACGAGGACATGGATGCAACAGGCCAGTTACGCCTCCCGTCTGGTCTATGCTTTCGTGATCCTGCAGGCGTGTCCTGCTCCCGATTCCTCTGTGGTCCGTTAAAGGTTTTACCCCCATGTCCGAAGACCGCTTGAAGGTTCTGATCGTGGACGACACGGCCCTCTATCGGCGCATTCTGAGCGATGTGTTGGATGGCTTTCCCGAAGTCGAGGTCGTGGGCACGGCCCCCCACGGACGCTTGGCCCTGGCGAAGCTCGAACAGAATCCCGTCGATCTGGTGCTGCTGGATGTGGAGATGCCCGAGATGGATGGCCCGGAAACCCTGCGGGAGATCAGGCAGCATCATCGTTCCACCGCCGTCATCATGATCAGCGGATCGAACCTCATCGCCGTCAATTACACGGTTCAGGCCCTGGAGATGGGGGCGCTCGACTTCATCCGGAAGCCCGAAGGGGCGAGCGCGGATGCCAGCCGTGCGGAACTGAGGGATCTTCTGCGCCCCTTGATCCGGCATGTGCAGACGCGGGTGAACCTGAAGCACGTCGGCACGCCAGCGCCCGCGAAAAGCGCGCCCGTGGTCCGATTCCGGTCCGAAATCCGACCGGAGCCGGTGCTTCCGACCCGGCCCCCAGCGCCTTCGCGCCAAGCGCCCGTGCCCACCCGGTTCGACGTGGTGGGCATCGGAATCTCCACCGGCGGTCCCAACGCGCTGCTGGAGGTGATCCCGCGCCTGCCCAGGGATATGCCCGTGCCGGTGCTGTTGGTCCAGCACATGCCGCCGATCTTCACGGCGTCCCTCGCCGAGCACTTGAACCAGAAATCCCTTCTGGAAGTCCGCGAGGCCCAGGAGGGCGAGCCGGTTGCGGCCGGCCGCGTCTACATCGCGCCCGGCGGCAAACACATGGTGATCCGGCGGCGGAAGCAACCCGATGGTGTGGAAGGCTTCATCATCGGGCTGAACGAGAACCCGCCCGAGAACAGCTGCAGGCCCTCGGTGGATGTCCTCTTCCGCTCGCTGGCTGCGAATTTCGATGGAAACATGCTCTCCGTGGTGATGACGGGCATGGGCAATGATGGCTGCGAAGGCGTTCGCGCCATGAAGCGCCGGGGCTGCCACTGCATCACCCAGAGCGAAGACACCTGTGTGGTCTATGGCATGCCCTTCGCGGTGGATGAAGCCGAGCTTTCGGACGAGCGGGTGCCCCTGGATCGCATTGCCGATCGCATCGCGTCGCTTGTCTGGAAGGGGAGGAGCCACTGATGCCTGATGTCGCCGTCAATCCCTCCGAATTCAAACTGCTTCGGGATTTCATCGAGAAGTCCTGCGGCATCGCACTTGGCGAAGAAAAGGCCTACCTCGTGGAAACGCGCCTGGCGGGGCTGCTGGCCGAGACCGGCTGCGCCGATTTCAGCGCCTTCTACCGCATGGTGTCGGTCCAATCGGATCCGCACCTGCGCGACAAGCTGGTGGATGCCATGACCACCAACGAAACCCTGTGGTTCCGGGATGGCCATCCCTTCAAGATCCTGAAAGAAGTGCTGCTTCCCCCCTTGGCCGAAGGACTGAAGAACGGCTCTCGTTTCCGGGTGCGCCTGTGGTCCGGCGCTTGCTCCACCGGCCAGGAGCCCTATTCGCTGGCCATGGTGATCCACGAGTTCTGCCGCAATGGCAATGGCGTGCGCCCCGATCAGTTCGAGATCATCGCCACGGATATTTCACCCTCGGCGTTGATGCTCGCCAAGATGGGACGGTACGACGCGGCGGCCGTGGCGCGGGGACTCCCTGACGAATTGAGGGACCGATACTTCCTGCAGCAGGGACACGTTTGGTGTGCCAGCGACGCGCTGAAGGAGATGGTGAGCTTCAAGAAATACAATCTGCAGGATCCCCCAGACGCCTTGGGGCGTTTCGATATCGTCTTCATGCGCTACGTGACCATCTATTTCTCCGACGAGTTCAAGCAGCGCATTTACGGCAACGTGGCGCGGCTGCTGGCGCCGTCTGGCCATCTCGTCATCAGCGCCGTGGAGTCTTTGCGCGGGATATCCGATGAATTCGTCCAGTTGAACCATGCCGGTGGGACCTACTACCGCTGTCAGGCATCGTGATTGGAGTGCGCGATGAAGACCATCCTGTCTGTCGATGATTCAGGCGTCATGCGAAAGATTATTGGGCGATCCGTGGATGTGCTTGGCTACGGGTTTCTGGAAGCCTCCAATGGCGTCCAGGCCCTCGAGGTGGTGGACAAGCATCGCAGCGAGATCTCTCTCATCATCCTGGACGTGAACATGCCCGAGATGGATGGATTCGAGGTGCTGACCCGCCTGAAGGGAAGCCCCCAGTGGGCCTCCATTCCCGTGATGATGCTCACCACCGAATCCGAGCGGGACAAGATCGTCCGCGCCGTGCAGGCGGGCGCCGTGAACTACATCTGCAAGCCCTTTCAGCAGGACGACCTGACCGTGAAGATCGCGCAGAGCTTGGGGGAAGATTTCTAGGCGATGGTTGAGGCTGGGCGGAGGATGTGCCCGGTTGCCTTCTTGGCCATGGTTACAATGCCTGGGTGGGACGCGCGGCGGTTGGTCGGCGCGGCTTCCTTGGATGATGGGCGATGGAAGGCGGAAGCATGGACGGTTCAGCGCGGATGATGGAGGATCAGGCGCCCAACGCGCTGGCGACGGGGCGGATCGGATCGCTGCTGATGCAGTATTCGATCCCGGCGATCATCGCGACGACGGCGGCTTCGCTGTACAACATCATCGACCGGGTGTTCATTGGCCATGGCGTGGGGCCCATGGCGATCTCGGGCCTGGCGTTGACGTTTCCGCTGATGAATCTGGCCGCGTCTCTGGGCGCCTTGGTGGGGGCGGGCGGCGCCTCCCTGGTTTCCATCCGGCTGGGCGAGCGCAACCGACCCGAGGCCAACGCCATCCTGGGCAACACCATCTTCCTGAACAGCATCCTGGGCGTGGGCTTTTCCATCGTCTTCCTGGCCTTTCTGGATACGCTCCTGCGGGTGATGGGCGGCAGTCCCGAGACGCTGCCCTACGCCAAGTCGTTCATGCAGGTGATCCTCTGTGGCAACGTCTTCACGCACCTGTACCTGGGGCTGACGCACCTGATGCGGGCCTCCGGCCATCCGCGCAAGGCCATGGTCATCACCCTGTTGACGGTGGCCATCAACCTTGCGCTGGCCCCGCTGTTCATCTTTGTCCTGCACTGGGGCATCCGGGGCGCGGCGTTGGCCACGGTCTGCGCGCAGATGGTCGGATCCCTGGTCGCGTTCCTGCATTTCACCCAGACCACCCGCGTCGTCCACCTCAAGTCCAGGTACCTGCGGCCCCGGCTGAAGATCATCGGGGGGATCTTCTCCATCGGCATGTCCAACTTCACCACGCTCTTCTGCGCCAGCATGGTGGCGGTCATCGTGAACCTGCGCTTGGCGCGGTACGGCGGCGATTACGCCATCGGCGCTTTCGGCATCATCAATACGCTGGCCACCTTCTTCGTGATGATCGCTGTCGGCGTGAACCTGGGGATGCAGCCCATCGCCGGGTTCAACTTCGGCGCTCGCCAGTTCGATCGTGTGGTCCGCGTCTACCGCTACGCCGTGGTCGCCGCCAGCGGCGTGACCCTCATCGGCTTCCTGCTGGCGGAGCTCTTCCCGCGCGCGGTGGCCAGGGCTTTCACGGGAGATGCGGTGCTCATCGAGCAATCCGTGACGGGCATGCGGCTGCTGTTCCTCTGCTTCCCGATGGTGGGCTTCCAGATCACGACCTCAAGCCTGTTCCAGTCCATCGGCAAGGCGAAGATTTCCGTGCTGCTCTCCCTGTCGCGGCAGGTGATCTTCCTGATTCCATTCCTGCTGCTGCTACCCCTGGGCTGGGGCCTGAAGGGGGTCTGGTGCGCGGAGCCTGCCGCCGATCTTTCCGCCAGCATCGTGGCGTTCTTTGTGCTGAAGGCTCGGCTGCGGAAGGATCTGTCGCAGACGCCCGAGGCGGCAGCTGGATCGGCTTTGGTAGAGTAGGGCAGGTGGTTCTTTCATGCCCTCATCGAATCCCAGTCTGACCAGCGGTCTTCAGCGCGCCATCCACGGGGCCGTTGCGCGGGTGCGGGACGCTCGCCATGAATACCTGACACTGGAACACCTGCTGCTGGCGCTGCTGGAGGATGTCCAGGCGCAGGAGGCCGTCGAAGCCTGCGGCGCTTCGGTGCAGGCGTTGCGGGCATCGCTGGAGGACTTTCTGGCGGATCGCCTGGAGTCCATGCCGGGGGATGATCCCGTGGAACCCGCGCCGACGCTGGGTTTCAATCGCGTGATGGAGCGGGCGCTGGGACATGCCCTGTCTTCGGAATCGGGCGTGGTGGACGCGGGTGCGGTGCTGGCCGCGATCCTCCAGGAGAAGGAAAGCCATGCGGCCCATTTCCTGCGGGCGCAAGGTATCGCCCGCCTGCCGCTGCTGCGGTTCCTCTCTCATGGCGGGTCCCATGGTGGCCCCCATGGCGGACAGAGCGGAGCCGGGCGCAGATCCGAAGCGCCTGAATCCGGGCGGGCATCCGGGCCTGAAGCTGGATCTGGATCAGACCTTGGCCCAGAACCCCAGCGGACCCCAGGGAATACGGCCGAGCCTTCCTCCGATGAAGGATCCGCCGCCAAGGATCCCCTGAAGGCCTACGCCGTGGATCTCATCGCCAAGGCCGCCTCGGGCCGCATTGATCCCCTCATCGGCCGGGACGAGGAACTGGAGCGGCTCATCCACGTGCTGTGCCGTCGGCGCAAGAACAACCCGTTGCTGGTGGGCGACGCGGGTGTCGGCAAGACCGCCATCGCGGAAGGCCTGGCCCTGCGCATTCACGAGGGCAGGGTGCCCGAGGCGTTGAAGGACGCACCTTACTTCTCGTTGGACCTGGGCGCGCTGCTGGCGGGCACGCGCTACCGCGGTGATTTCGAAGAACGCGTGAAGGCGGTGCTGGATGCGCTCGCAAAGCGACCCGGCGCGCTGCTGTTCATCGACGAGATCCATATGCTGGTGGGCGCGGGCAGCGTCAGCGGCGGGTCCATGGATGCGTCAAACCTGCTGAAGCCCGCGCTGGCCAGCGGCGAATTGCGGTGTGTGGGCGCCACGACCCATCAGGACGCCAAGGCCGGTTTTGACCGCGATCGCGCGCTATCGCGGCGCTTCCAGAAGATCGACGTGGTGGAGCCGGGAGAGTCCGACAGCATCCGCATCCTACAAGGGCTTCGACCCACCTACGAGGCCCATCATGGCGTGCGCTTTTCCGACGAGGCCATCGAAGCCGCGGTGCGCCTGTCCGCGCGGCATCTGCGGGATCTCCAGTTGCCCGACAAGGCCATCGATGTGCTGGATGAAGCTGGCGCCGCGCAGAAGCTGCTGCCCGCTCGCGTGCGCCGCAAGACCATCGGGCTATCGGAAATCGAGAGCGTCGTCGCTCGCATGGCCAAGGTGCCCCTCCAGACCGTAGGCGGCAACGATCGACAGAGACTGTCCAATCTCGAAGATGGCCTGCTGGACGTCATCTATGGCCAGGATGATGCCGTTCACCGGGTTTGCGATGCCATCAAGCTCTCGCGCTCCGGCCTGCGCGGGCATGACCGGCCCGTGGGCAGCTTCCTGTTCGCGGGGCCGACCGGCGTGGGCAAGACCGAGCTGGCCAAGCAGCTCGCTTCGAACCTGGGCGTGCCTTTCCTGCGGTTCGATATGAGCGAATACATGGAGAAGCACGCCGTTTCGCGCCTCATCGGCGCGCCTCCTGGCTATGTAGGTTTCGAAGATGGCGGGGTGTTGGTGGATGTCGTGCGCAAAAGCCCCCACGCCGTGCTGCTGCTGGATGAGATCGAAAAGGCCCACGCCGATCTTTTCGCCATCCTGCTGCAGGTGATGGATCACGCCACGCTGACCGATAACCATGGCCGCAAGGCCGATTTCCGCCATGTGGTGCTGATCATGACCACCAACGCCGGGGCGCGCGATCTCAGTGCCCGCCGCGTGGGATTTGCGGAAACCGGCGTGGGCGCATCCTCGCGCGGGGCTATCGAAAAGAGCTTCACGCCGGAATTCCGCAACCGGCTGGACGCCATCGTCACCTTCGCGCCTCTGGGACGCGCCGAGATCCTGAAGGTGGTGGACAAGAATCTGAAGGAACTTCAGAGCCTGCTGGACGAAAAGCACGTCCAGCTCAAGGTTTCCCTGAGCGTCCGCGAATGGCTGGCCGAAAAGGGCTTCGACCCGGCCTTCGGCGCCCGGCCCATGGCGCGTCTCATCGAGGAAAAGCTGAAGAAGCCCCTGGCCGACGCCCTGCTGTTCGGGGATCTGCAAAAGGGCGGCGTGGCGCAGTTCGTGAAGGAAGGCGAGGCCTTGAAGCTCCGAGTGAAACACTGAACACATCACGCGCCGGTCGAGGCTTGGCCCCCCTCACTTCATCAGCAGCGCCAGTCCTGCCAGGACGCCCAGCAGGGCGGTGGCTTTGCGCAGGCGGTAGCGTTCGTGAAAGGCGAAGCCGCCGATGGCGAAGCTGATGACGACATTGGTGCGGCGGATCGTCGAGACGATGGACACCAGGGCCCCCGGGGCGAAGAGCGCGCGAAAGTAGACGGCGTCGGCCAGTAGCAGCAGCAGGGCCACCATGGGGATGCTGTATCGCCACTGAAAAGGGGTGGTCTGGTGGCGGGTGGGCCACCAGGCAAAGGCAAAGATGAGGCCCTGGATGACGCAGGCGTAGACCGCGAACCAGAACTGCACCGCCATGGGGCTGAGGCGGGCGGACTGGAGCAGGTGCTTGTCGTACAGGCCGCTGGCGGCGCCCACCAGAGTTCCGCCAAAAAGGAACCAAATCCACTTGTTGCGCCCGAAGTGGATGCCCTCCATGCGGCCGATGAGGGAAAACCCCCAGTAGGCCACCAGCACGCACAGGATGCCGAGCCACTGGTGCAGGCTGGGGCGTTCATTGAAAAGCACGAGCGCGCCCATCAGCGTGAACAGCGGCGCGCTGGCGCGGACCGGGCTGGCGAGCGAGATGGGCAGGTGCTTCAGCGCGAAATAGGTCAGCACCCAGCTCAGCGTGACGATGATGGCCTTCAGGAAGATCAGCAGATGCCCGTGCAGGTTCATGGGCGCCAGCGCAAAGCCCCAGTGGGCGGCGAACCCAGGGGCCAGCCGCGCGATGCCGAGCAGGGGCAGCAGGAAACCCAGTCCGCACAGGCTGCTGGTGAACAGCGCCGGGATCACCGCGTTGCCGTCGATGGTGGCCTTCTTGGCGACTTCGTACAGGCCGAGCATCAAAGCGGAAAGCAGGGACAGCGTGATCCAGTTCATGGGTACCTTGGGCGCGAAACGGTGGGGCAGACGACCCGAAATGGCGGTCTGCGCCCTCCATGGGATGGGCTTGGGGCGATGGAGCCTCGGCCTGTGCGGGCATTCCGATCGCCGGGGCATCCACCTTCAAGAATCCCAATATGGATGCCCGATGACAAGCCTCGCTTGCCCTGCCGCCTACTGCCGCAACTGGATCGTAGCGCCGAACACACCGGGCTGACCGCTCGCTTCCCAGCGCAGGAAGGTGCCGCCATCGGCGCTCAGCAGGGCGGTGGCGCCACCCACGTTGCCGATGGCCACGGCGCTGGGGCCGTAGAAGCCCTCGTACCGATCGGGGGCCAGGAAATCGCCGGGGTGGGCCGCGTCGGGCCGGAAGACGGAGATGCTGCCCGGCCATCCAGGAGCGCCCTGATTGGCCACGGCGAGGTAGGTGCCCGCCAGGGAGCCGCCCACGGCCACCGAGGAGGAGAGGTAATCCCCGGTGTCGAGCGTCGTGGCGGCCAGGAACGCGCCCGGCTGCGCGGGGTCATGGCGCAGGATGCTGAGCCCCAGCGTGGTCGGCGCGGAGTCGGTGCCCTGATTGGCCGTGAGGATATCCGGGTACTGGGCGTCGCTCAGGCACGCCAGCTTCACGCAGACGGGGGCCGAGCCCACCGTGTAGCTCGCGGTGGCCAGGAAGCTCCCCGGCGTGGCGGTGTCCTGCAGTCGCACGCAGAGGCTGTTGCCAGAGGTGGCGACCGCCAGATCGTCGTAGCCGTCGTGGTTCAGATCGCCGATGGC
>DAOPYE010000055.1:0-17328 GCA_035352715.1 Holophaga sp.
GTGGCCGTCGCCATTCCCGCCTTCCTGAATCCGCCGTACGCCCTGCTGCTGGGGGCGATCTTCCTGCTGGGCATCGGCACCACGCTGCTGCAGGTGGCGGGCAATCCGATCATGCGCGATATCAGCGCCCCGGGAGACTACAGCCGCAACCTCGCGCTGGCCCAGGGCATCAAGGGCATCGGCGTCACGGGGTTCTCGTATCTCGTCACCAGCCTCGGCAGCTTCGCTCTCTTTGCGGCGATGTCGTGGCGCGCGGCCTTTCCCATCTTCTTCGCGCTGACGCTCGTGGGCCTGGTGTCCATGGCGTCCCTGCGCGTCGAGGAAGTGACGCACGGCGAGCCCCCGAGCCTGGCGGGGTCCCTGAGCCTGCTGCGCGAGCCGGTCTTCGCGCTATCGGTGCTGGGCATCTTCCTTTACGTGGGCGCGGAAGTCGGCACGGGCACCTTCCTGCGGCCCATGCTGCTCGCGCGGGGCTTCACCGTGAAGGAGGCCGCCTTTTTCGGTCCTTCGGTCTTCTTCGGCAGCTTGACCCTGGGACGTCTCGTGGGCGGCTGCCTGCGCATTCCTCCCCACCGCTTCCTGCGGATCTCGGTCGCCCTTGGGCTGGCGGGCTTTCTCCTGATTCTCACCGGGGCGCGGGCGCTAACCGTGCCCGGCGTGGTGCTGGGCGGGCTGGGCTGCGCCAATATCTGGCCCATGCTGTTTTCCATCACAGTCGAGAAGCGGCCGGAACGGGCATCCGAACTCAGCGGCCTCATGTGCATGTCCATCAGCGGCAGCGCGCTGATCCCGCTGCTGATGGGCCGGCTGGGCGGAATCACCTTTTCCGCGCTGGCCATCCCCGTCATCTGCTTCACCTACCTGATGGTCTTCTCCATGAAGGAACCCCGCAGACACCAGGCCTGATGCCTTGTCCTTGACGGGGGGGGCCGGGAACCGATGCAATGGACGCAGGCGCTTGGCCCGCTGCGGCGAATGCGCGAACGGACATGGAAGATGACGAAGGAGGCCCCATGAGCACGCTCACCCAATCCACCGCCTGGAAGGCGCTGGAAGCCCACCACGCGCAGGTGAAGGATCTCAAGCTGCGGGATCTCTTTGCGCAGGATCCCAAGCGCGGCGAGACGCTGGTGGCGGAAGGCGCGGGCCTCTATCTCGACTATTCGAAGAACCGCGTCACGAAGGAGACCCTCGGCCTGCTGACGGCGCTGGCCACCGAGCGCGGCCTGAAGGACCGCATCGAGGCCATGTTCACGGGCCAGAAGATCAACGAGACGGAAGGCCGCGCGGTGCTGCACACGGCCCTGCGCGCCCCCAAGGATGCCGTGGTGATGGTGGATGGAAAGAACGTCATCCCCGAGGTGCACGCCGTTCTGGATGCCATGAGTGTTTTCGCGAACAAGATCCGCAAGGGCGAATGGAAGGGGCACACGGGCAAGGCCATCAAGACCCTCGTCAACATCGGCATCGGCGGCAGCGACCTGGGCCCCGTCATGGCGCTGGAAGCCCTGCGCGCCTACAGTCAGCGCGACCTGACCTTCCGCTACGTATCCAATGTCGATGGCACGGATATCGTGGAGGCCACCCGGGATCTGGACGCCGAGACGACGCTGTTCATCGTCTCCAGCAAGACCTTCACCACGCAGGAGACCATGGCCAATGCGCGTTCCGCGCGGACGTGGCTGCTGGGGGCCCTGAAGGACGAGAAGGCCATCGCCAAGCACTTCGCGGCCGTTTCGACCAATGCCGCCAAGGTGGCCGAGTTCGGCATCGATACCGCCAATATGTTCGGCTTCTGGGATTGGGTCGGCGGCCGCTACAGCATGGATAGCGCCATCGGGCTATCCACCATGATCGCCATCGGCCCGGATAACTTCCGCAGGCTACTGGATGGCTTCCACGCCATGGACGTGCATTTCCGCACTGCGCCCTTCGAGCAGAACCTGCCAGTGCTGATGGGCCTGCTGGGGCTTTGGTACACCGACTTCTTCGGCGCGCAGTCCCAGGCCGTGCTGCCCTACGACCAGTATCTGAAGCGCTTCACCGCCTACCTGCAGCAGCTCACCATGGAAAGCAACGGCAAACGCGTGACGCTGAAGGGTGAGACGGTGGACTACCAGACGGGCGCCATCTACTGGGGCGAACCGGGCACCAACGGCCAGCACAGCTTCTATCAGCTGATCCACCAGGGCACGAAGCTGATCCCCGTGGATTTCATCTGCTTCGCCAAGAGCTTGAACCCCATCGGCAACCACCACAACCTGCTGTCGTCCAACGTCTTCGCGCAGGCCGAGGCGCTGGCCTTCGGCAAGACCGCCGAGGAAGTGCGCGCGGAGGGCACCGAGGAATGGCTGGTGAACCACAAGGTCTTCGAGGGCAACCGCCCATCGAACACGCTCATGGCCGAACAGCTGACGCCCGAGATCCTGGGCGCGCTGGTGGCCCTGTACGAACACGCCACCTACACCCAGGGCGTCGTGTGGGGCATCAACTGCTTTGATCAGTGGGGCGTGCAGCTGGGCAAACTCCTGGCCGACCGCATCATCCCCGAGTTGCAGGCCGATGCAGAGCCGGAGCTCAAGCACGACAGCAGCACCAACGCCCTGATCCAGCGCTACCGCCGACTTCGCAAGTAGCCAGAGCCGCACCACCCAGCAGAAGACCGTCTTGTTCATCAAGACTGTCTTCTGCTTTTTTCATGGTTCACGACCAAAAACCGCGAACTATAATCCAAGCTCCAACGATTCAAACCCGAGAGCCTCGATATGCCTTTTGCAGATCCCCAGGCAGTACCCGGTGCAAGTCCTCTCCTGGAGATGGGCCTTGAGCTTGAGGCCTTTTCGGATTGGCGCGACCTGGAAAGCCATCTGTTGCGCATCCTGCTGACCCATACGACGGACTATATCTATTTCAAGGATCTGCAAAGCCGATTCATCCGGGTGAGCCGGACCCTGGCCAATCTTTTTGGGCTCGACCCCGAAGCCGTCGTCGGGAAATCCGACGCGGACTTCTTCACCTCCGAGCACGCGTCGCAAGCGCTCAAGGACGAGCAGGAGATCATTCGCCGCGGCGAGCCGCTGAGAAACATCGAGGAGCGGGAAACCTGGCTGGACGGACGATCCACTTGGGTGTCGACCACCAAGGCCCCCTTGCGGGATAGCCAAGGCAATGTCATCGGAACTTTCGGGATCTCGCGCGATATCACGGCACAGCGAGAGGCCCAGGAAGCCTTGGTGAGGAGCGAAGCACGCCACCGGGAAATGAGCGAGGAACTGGCCACCATGAACAAGCGGCTGGCGACACTCAATCAAAGCCTGCAGGAACTGAGCCTCACGGATCCATTGACGGGGCTTCGGAATCGCAGGTTCCTATCCGCGCGCATCCCCGACGATATCCGCCAGGTGACCCGCGCCCATCAGGGACTGAAACGCAACGACGGGGCTCGCGCAAAGCTCAATGTCGACGCCCTTTTCATCATGGTGGACATCGACCATTTCAAGACCGTGAACGATCGGTATGGACACCCGGCGGGCGATCGCGTGCTGCAGCAGGTGGCCTGCCTGCTGCGCTGCGCGGCGCGAACCTCGGACACGGTGGCGCGCATCGGCGGCGAGGAATTCCTGATCGTGGCGCGCCAGACCTGCCGGAGCGACGCCCACATCCTGGCCGAACGCATCCGGTCCAGCATCGAAGCCCATCCGTTCGATATCGGGCTCGACGCGCCCATCCACTGCACGGTTTCTCTCGGATTCTGCGTCTTTCCGCCGCTGTTGCAGGATATCGATGCGTTCGATTGGGAAAAGATCATGGATCTCGCGGATCAGTGCCTGTACGCCGCCAAGCACGGCGGACGCAACGCCTGGGTGGGCTTGGCGCCAGGTCCCGATGACCTGAAAGATGTCCGCCGCGAGGACATCCCCCACGATCCCACCGAACTGATTCGCAGCGGGCTGCTGCCCACCATCCAATCCTTCCAAACGCCCCTTCATTGGGAGTTCGAATCGGATGGCGGGCAGCCGTCCTAGCGTCCTCAGTAGGTGTGGTTTTCGGCCAGGAACGCCGCGTTCAGGCGATCGCGGAACTTCACGTAGACCCAGGTCTGATAGGCGATCACGACGGGCAGGATGCAGAGCACCACGCCCAGCATGATCTTCAGCGTCAGAGGGCTGGATGAAGCGTTGAACGCCGAGGCGGACGCGGCAGGATCCAGGCTGGAAGGCAGCAAATCCGGGAAGAGCCCGGCCACGCCAAAAAGCACCGCGCCCAGCAGCAGCGCGGAAGACGCGAACCACGCCTTCCACCAAGCCTCCTTCGCCGCAAACCAGCGCGTGGCGAAGAGCCCCGCGACCGCCAGCAGCGGCAGGATCAGAAGGTAGGGCTTGGCCAGCACGTTCTGCCACAGGCGCGTCGAGAACCAGGTGGCCCCCAGAAAGACCACGGCGACCACCGCCAGGGGCAGCCACAGGGATTTGGCCACACCCGCGGCCCGGAGCTGCAATTCGCCCTCAGAACGCGTCGTCAACCAGTTCGCGCCATGCACCGCGAAAGCCAGCACGAACAGCGCGCCACCCAGCAAGCCGTAGGGATTGAGCAGGGTGAAGAAGCCGCCGTGGAATGTGCCCGCCGCGTCGATGGGCAAGCCCTTGAAGATGTTCGCAAACGCGACACCCAGCAGCAGCGCCGGCACGAAGGAACCGAAGACCAGGCAGAAATCCCAGGTGCGGCGCCACAGGTTCGAATCCTCCTTGCCCCTGAACTCGAACGCCACCCCGCGCAGGATCAACGCGAAGAGCAGCAGCATCAGCGGCGCGTAGAGCCCGGAAAACATGATGGCGTAGGCCCTGGGGAAGGCCGCGAAAGTGACGCCGCCCGCGGTGATCAGCCAGACCTCGTTGCCATCCCAGAAGGGCCCCATGGCGTTCAGCATCACGCGCCGGTCCACCTCGTTCTTGCCCAGGAACGGATACAGCGTTCCGATCCCCAGATCAAAGCCATCCAGCATGAAGTAGACGGCCCACGCCACGCCCCAGATCACGAACCAGATCGTCTCGAGCATCATCGACTCCTACTTCGCGTCCAGCGCGGCGGGGCCCTTGCGGGCGAACTTGAACAGCAGATAGAAATCCACGGCACCCAGCAGGCCATAGACCAGGAAGAACGCCACGAGCGTCACCGCCACCTGGCCGGGCGCAATGAGGGAGACCCCGTCAGAAGTGCGCATCATGCCGTAGACGATCCACGGCTGGCGGCCCAGCTCGGTCACCGTCCAGCCCAGCTGGTTCGCCAGGTAGGGCAAGGGGATGAGCCAGGGCAGGATCTTCAGGAATTTCGGATAGTCCTCGATGCGCTTGCGCAGATAGAAGGCGAGGGCTCCCACCAGCAGGAACAGCACGCCCAGGCCCACCATGCCGCGGAAGGCCAGGAAGACGGGCAGCACTGGCGGGCGGTCCGCGGGCGCAAAGTCCTTCAGTCCCTTGACCTCGGTGGCGGGCGTGTGATTCGCCAGGATGCTCAGGGCGCCCGGCACGGGCAGCGCCTGCACGGCGTTGCGCTCGTGCTTGGCGTCGGGCCAGGTCAGCGCGTAAATGGGCGCGTTGGCGCGGGTCTCCCAATGGGATTCCATGGCGGCCAGCTTCGCGGGCTGGGACTTGTGCAGCTCACCGCCGCTCAGATGCCCCATGAGGGCTTCGAACACCGAGAACACCAGCACCCAGGCGGAAGCGATGGCGAAGGACTTCTTGAAAAAAGAGACTTCAGATTTGCGCAGCAGATGCCAGGCGGAAATGCCCAGCACGAACAGGCCCGCCAGGATGTAGGCCCCGCCCAGCGTGTGCAGGAATTCCAGGATCGCGTGACGCTGGGTGACCACCTCCAGGAAGCTGGATAGTTCGGCGCGGCCATTGCGGATGACGTAGCCCACCGGATGCTGCATCCAGGCGTTGGCAACCAGGATCCAGAACGCCGACAGATTGGACGCGATGGCCACCAGCCAGATGAAGACGGCGTGCACCTTGGGCGAGAACTTCTTCCATCCGAAGAACCACACCGCGATGAACGTGGATTCCAGAAAGAACGTCGCCGTGGCTTCGATGGCCAGCAGCGACCCGAAGATGTCGCCCACGTAGGCCGAGTAGCGGGCCCAGTTGGTGCCGAACTGGAACTCCAGCGTGATACCCGTGACCACGCCGATGGCAAAGTTGATGAGGAAGAGCTTGCCCCAGAACTTGGCCATGCGCTTGTAATCTTCGTCCCCGGACTTCACGTAGGCCGTCTCCATGATGGCGACGAGCAGCGAAAGCCCCAGCGTGAGCGGCACGAAGAGGTAGTGGAAATAGGTGGCGACCGCAAACTGCAGCCGCGACAGGGTCAATATATCCATGCAGTCCTCCTGATGAACGCCTCTAGGAACGTTTGAGTTTTCGGGAACGAGACGCCGCAGCTTGATCTTGCGCCAGGGCGTCGAACCGGATGCCGCCGAGTTGCGCCTCCAGGGCGCGGGTCGCCCCCGCCCAGGCGCGATGAACCGAGCAGGCCTCCGAAAAGCCGCAGGCGCCCGGATGCTCGACGCAGGCGCTCAGGCTCACGCCGCCCTCCATGGCATTGACGACATCCAGCAGGGAGATCTCGGAAGCGAGACGGGCCAGCCGGATGCCGCCGCTCGAACCGCGCGCCGTGACCACCATGCCGGCCTGGACCAGGCGGGCCACCAATCGACGGATGAAGGACACGGGCAGATCCCGGGCCTCGGAAATCTCGCGGATGGGCACCTGGACCCCCTCGGGAAGACAGGCCAGATGCAGAAGCAGGCGTGCCGCATAGTCCGTCTGTCTGGAGATCCCCATCATGATTCAGCCCATATGTGACTTGCCTGGTAACCTTACCGCGCGATGCACGCCTGTCAAGGCACGAATCCTTTCCCGCACTTGAGACAAAAGGATCGGGGTGCGATCCTGGAAGGCTATGAAACTCGATCGGCTTGGCGACTTCTCACGCACGCATCGCAACGGCGATTTGCGCATTTCCAACGCGGGACAGCAGGTCCGGCTGCTGGGCTGGTGCAAGCGCATCCGCAACCTGGGCAGCCTGGTGTTCCTGGATCTGCGGGATCGCTGGGGCATCGTGCAGCTGGTGGCCGACGAGACGCAGGTCTCGCCCGAACTGCTGGCCAAGCTCAAGGTCGTGCGCAGCGAATTCGTGCTGGGCGCCGAGGGCGTGGTGGCCGAGCGCGAAAGCAAGAACCCCAATCTGCCCACCGGCGATATCGAGGTGCGCCTGACGGATCTGCGCATCCTCAACACCGCCCAGACCCCGCCCATTCCGGTCGAGGACGGGCAGGAAGCCAACGAGGATCTGCGCCTGAAGTACCGGTTCCTGGATCTGCGCCGCGAAAGCCTGCAGCGGAACATGATCCTGCGCAGCGAGGTCGCGAACATCATCCGCGCGTATTTCCGAAAGAACGATTTCATCGAGGTGGAAACGCCCATCCTGGGCAAATCCACGCCCGAGGGCGCCCGCGACTACCTGGTGCCCAGCCGCGTGCATCCCGGCGAGTTCTTCGCGCTGCCCCAAAGCCCCCAGCTCTACAAGCAGCTGTTGCAGGTGTCGGGCTTCGAGCGCTACATCCAGATCTGCCGCTGTTTCCGCGACGAGGATCTGCGCGCCGATCGCCAGCCCGAATTCACCCAGGTGGACATGGAGATGAGCTTCGTCCGCCAGGAGGATGTCCAGGGCATGCTGGAACCCCTGATGGTCGAACTGGCCGCGCTGGTGGGCAAGCAGGTGTCCGCGCCCTTCCTGCGCCTGCCCTACCGCGACGCCATGGAATGGTACGGCTCCGATAAGCCGGATGTCCGCTGCCCCGTGAAGATCCAGGACGTGACCAGCCTCTTCGCCGATAGCGATTTCAACCTCTTCCGCGCCGCCGCCGACAGCGCCGGTCAGCGCCGCGTGCGCGCGCTCTTCTTCCCCGGCGAGGCCGCGGGCAGCCAGAGCCGCAAGCAGCTGGACGAGCTGCAGGAAGTCGCCAAGCGCCTGGGTGCGGGCGGGCTGCCCTACGCCAAGTGGGGCAAGGATGGATTCGCGTCCAGCTTCAAGAAATTCGTGACGCCCGAACTCGAAGCGGAACTGAAATCGACATTGAATGTCCAGAACGAAGGACTGGTCGTCTTCGCCGTCGGCACCGACGCCTCCACCTCCCGCGTGCTGGGCGAGATGCGCCTGCGCCTGGCGCGGACCTTCAAGCAGCTGGACGAATCGGCCTTCGCCTTCCTGTGGGTCGTGGATTTCCCGCTGTTCGAATGGAACGACGAGGACCAGCGCTTCGTGGCGTGCCACCACCCGTTCACCAGCCCCCACCCCGATGACATGGATCTGCTGGAAACGAACCCCGGCGCCTGCCGCGCCGTGGCCTACGATCTGGTGCTGAACGGCTACGAAGTGGGCGGCGGCTCCATCCGCATCCACGACGCCGAAATCCAGAGCCGGATGTTCGACGCCATCGGCATCGGCCCCGACGAGGCCCGCGACAAGTTCGGCTACCTGCTGGATGCGCTGTCCTACGGCGCCCCGCCCCACGGCGGATTGGCTCTGGGCCTGGATCGCCTGGCCATGCTGCTCTCCGGCGTGAACAATATCCGCGAAGTCATCGCCTTCCCCAAGACCGCCCAGGCCAAGTGCCTGATGACGGACGCACCCAGCCCCGTGGACGACCGGCAGCTCAAGGAACTGGAAATCCAGCTGCAACAGCCCACGCAGTACCGGGCCGGCGTCATGTTCTTCGAAACCGTGCCCCCCGAATTGCAGGCGCCCATGCGCGCCCTCAACACGCTCGGGATGCAGGGGCCCACTTCCACCAGCACCATGGTCCTGGATGGCGAGATCGTGAAGGTCGAAACCACGCGGATCCCGGTGCCCGATCTGGACTAGAGCCATGGCACACACCCGGATCCTGCTCCCCCAAGCGGCCATCGTGGCCGGTGCGGTGCTGCTATCGCCAGGATGCAGCCGCCAGCAGGAGCCCCAGCGGGCCGTGCCCCCCCTCTGGCTGGCCTGGGAACACCACGGCGTCTCCTTCCGCTTTCCCGCGGAATGCGCCGTGGCCTACGAGAACACGGGGTTGGACTACATCAAGGTGCTGGTCAGCACTCGCACCGAGCCGCAGAGGCTGATCCTGCGCCTGGATTTCGGCGAATACACTCCCTTCCCCCGCCTGAAGAACACCCCGGCGCTTATGGGCAAGTCGGTGTCCACGCGGATCTGGAAGTACGACGCCGAGCGCTTCGGCCCCCGCGTCGTGGAGGGCGGCGCGCGCAGCGAATGCCTGATCGAGCTGGGCGGCAAGGGATCCGTGAAGCGGGCCCATGCCTGCTACGCCAACCTGGACCCCGCCGAACAGGATCTAGCCGAGACGATCATCGGATCCATCCGCAGGAACAACTGAGGCGGATGCCCGTGGCGGAGGCGTCGCCAGGACCTACATTCCCCTAGCGTGCCGTTGAATCGACGCACAGGAGGGACCCATGGCCGAAGGTCGCCCAGGCACATCCAGACCTTCCAGACCCCGTCCATGAAAGCGCCTCCGACGGCGGAGCACGCGCGCCTGGCGGATCCGGCCCCCTGGCGGCGATGGGGGCCCTACCTTTCTGAGCGGCAGTGGGGGACGGTCCGCGAGGACTACAGTGCCGATGGCAACGCCTGGGAATACTTTCCCCATGAGCATGCCCGCAGCCGAGCCTACCGCTGGGGCGAAGACGGCATCGGAGGATTCTGCGACGAGGAACAGCGCCTGTGCTTGGCCGTGGCCCTCTGGAACGGCGTCGATCCCATCCTGAAGGAGCGGCTATTCGGGCTCACCAACCCCGAGGGAAACCACGGAGAGGATGTCAAAGAGGCGTACCACTTCCTGGATGGCCTGCCTTCGCACGCCTACATGAAGATGCTCTACCAGTATCCCCAGCGCGCCTTTCCCTACGACGAGCTGCGGGCCGAGAACGCGAAGCGGAGCCGGGCCGATCCGGAATTCGAACTCGCGGATACCGGCATCTTTGCGGAGGATCGCTTCTTCGATGTCTTCGTGACCTACGCCAAGGACGGCCCCGAGGATCTGCTGCTTCGCATCTCCGTGCACAACCGAGGCCCCGAACCCGCCACGATCCATGTCATCCCCCAGCTGTGGTTCCGCAACACCTGGAGCTGGAACAGAGAATCACCCGAGGCCTGCATCCGCCAGACGGCACCGGGCTGCGCCGAGGCCCAGCACCCCACCCTGGGCGTCCTGCACTTCCAAGCCGAGGCGGCCGAACTTCTCTTTTGCGATAACGAGACCAACCGCGGTCAGCTTTTCAACAGCGGGGGCCACGGCTATTTCAAGGACGCCTTCCACCGCTTCCTGATCCATGGGGAACAAGGCGCCGTGAACCCCGACCGGCGCGGCACCAAGCTGGGGGCGCATCATCGGCTGCGCATCCCCGCGGGGGAATCGCGAGAGGTCATCGTCCGGCTCTATCGCGATCGGCCCCCCTCCAGGGATCTGCTGGAGCTTCGGAGGTCCGAATGCGACGCCTTCTACGCCCATCTGCAGGCGGACCTCGCCTGCTCGGACGCGAGGCGCGTCCAGCGCCAAGCCCTGGCGGGGCTGCTGTGGAGCAAGCAGTTCTACCACTTCGATATTCCCCAATGGCTGGCGGGAGATCCCGCGGAGCCGCCGCCGCCCGGACGTAAACGCAACCGGGAATGGATGCACCTCAACAACGCCGATGTCATCTCCATGCCCGACACCTGGGAGTATCCGTGGTACGCCGCATGGGATCTGGCTTTCCACTGCCTGCCCATGGCCATGGTGGATGCGGGCTGGGCCAAGGAGCAGCTGGTGCTGCTGACCCGCGAGTGGTACATGCACCCCAACGGACAGCTGCCGGCCTACGAATGGGCCTTCGGCGACGTGAATCCCCCGGTCCACGCCTGGGCCGCGTGGCGCGTCTTCCAGATGGATCGCAACCAGCACGGCGAGAGCGATCTAGCGTTCCTCGAGCGCATCTTCCACAAGCTGCTGCTCAACTTCACTTGGTGGGTGAACCGGAAGGATGCGGAAGGCAATAACGTCTTCCAGGGCGGCTTCCTGGGGCTGGATAACATCGGCGTGTTCGACCGCAGCGCGGAGCTGAGCTTCGGCGATCACGTGAACCAGGCGGACGGCACCGCGTGGATGGCCATGTACTGCCTGAACATGCTGAGGATCGCCCTGGAGCTGGCCCTGCACAACCACGTCTACGAGGACATCGCCACCAAGTTCTTCGAGCATTTCCTCTACATCGCCAAGGCCATGACGCACATGGGGCACGGCGACGTGGGGCTATGGGACGAGCAGGATGGATTCTTCTACGACGTGCTATCTGTGGACGAAACGCGGCAGATCCCCCTGAAGGTGCGGTCCATGGTGGGGCTGATCCCGCTCTTTGCGGTGGAGACCCTGGAACCCGCGCTGCTGGCCCAACTGCCGGACTTCTCCCGCCGGATGGCCTGGTTCCTGAACTACCGCCCGGATCTGGCCAGCCTGGTCTCCCGATGGCAGGAGCCGGGCCTGGGGGATCGCCATCTGCTATCCCTGCTGCGCGGGCACCGCATGAAGCGGCTGCTGCGCCGCATGCTCGACGAGACCGAGTTCCTGTCCCCCTACGGCGTCCGCTCCATGTCCCGCCATCACCTGGAACATCCCTTCCACTTCAGGGACGCCGAGGCCATGCACGACTTCACCGTCCAGTACCAGCCCGGCGAATCCACCATCGGGCTCTACGGCGGCAACTCCAACTGGCGCGGTCCCGTGTGGTTCCCCGTGAACTACCTGATCATCGAATCCCTGCAGAAGTTCCACCACTACTACGGGGATGGGTTCCTGGTGGAATGCCCCACGGGCAGCGGCCGGATGCTCAGCCTGAACCAGATCGCGGACGAATTGCGGAACCGGCTGGCCAGCCTCTTCCTGCGCGATCCAGACGGCCGGCGCGCCTGCTTCGGCAACGACAGGCACGGTCAGCGCGACGCAGCCTTCAGGGATTGCCTGCTCTTCCACGAATACTTCGACGGGGATACCGGGCATGGCCTGGGGGCCTCCCACCAGACCGGCTGGACGGCCCTGATCGCCAAGATCCTGCAGCCCAGGGATGGCATCCACCCCATCTGCCGCGACGAGCCGCACGGGGCCTGATGGGGCAGCTTCAGGCCTGGGGAGCGAAATCCGATTTGGACGCCCCGCACAGCGGGCAGGTCCAGTCCTCCGGCAAATCCTCGAAGGCGGTGCCCGCGGGGATATGGCCTTGGGGATCTCCCGTGCGGGGATCGTAGAGGTACCCGCAGACGCCACATTTGAACTGGCCCTGCGCAGGCGCTTCCGGACGGGGGGCCTCCTCCTTGAAGGTGGGCGCGTTCTGGGAGGCATGTCCCTTCTTGACGTCCTGGTAATAGGCATAGGTCAGCGGGATTCCCGGCTTCAGGATGTCCGCGGCCACGATCTCCACGAGAAAGACCGTGTGCGTCCCGCCGTCCGCGCTGCCGATCACCCGGCCCTCCAGAAAGGACAGGGCGCTCTCGGTCACGATGGGACATCCGGTCGCGCCCAGCCGGTGGGCGGCCTGGGAGAGCTTGTCCACGTCCCTTCCGGACTTGAAGCCGAAAAGGCCGATGAGGCTCATGGGGGCCTCCTGCTCCAGGGTGGAGATCGCCAGGACGCCCCCCTTCTGGAGGCATTCGTGGGTGAGGTTCAGCTTGTTGATGCTCACCGCGACGATGGGGGGCTTGGCGCTCACCTGGAAGACCGTGTTCACGATCTGCCCGTTCCGCTGGCCCTCGGCCGCAGCGGTGACGATGTACATGCCGTAGCTGATATCCCATAAAGCCTTGGGATTGATGAAAGCGCTGGAAGCATCCATGGCGGACTCCTGGACCAAGGGCCTCTTGGGCACCGCTTGGGTAGGCTTCATCGGCCCCGGCGAAGCAAGGAATGAATCCATGGGCAGATGAAAGGAACACGGACCGCGAAAGGAAGGCAGGGGCACCCCCGCCCCGAATCGCGGCAAACTGAAGCCATGACGATCACCCTTCGCCAGAAAGCCCAGACGATCCTCCTCCAGGCGGGCTGGGAGCTGCCACCACTGCCCATCTCGTGGTCGGCGCGCATGGCGCGGTGCGCAGGGCTGTTCGTGGTGCAAAAGGATGCGCGGGGGCGCTGGCATCCCGAGATCCGGCTTTCGATCCCGCTGCTGCGCAGACTGGACCGCCCCTGGCCCATCCAGGCCTGCGGCTGCCTTTGCCGGGACACCGAGAGCCTCATCCGCCGCATCCTCGAACATGAACTCATCCACTACAAGCTGTGGAAGGACGGCGAAAAGAACTTCGGCCACACCGAGCGGTTCCGCGTCCTGGCCTGGGAGTGCTTCGGGCATCAGGCCATCACGCACGGCATCGGGCACGAAGAGGCCTAATCTTATATCCTTGGCTTTCTGCCCTTGGATCCCATGCCCTTAAAAAACCTCGTCCCCAGCCTGCTGCCCGTCCCCCGGTTCCCCGCGCCACCGGAGGAAACGGCCCTGCCCCATTCGCGGAAGGTGTTCGCCCTCAAGAACATCCACTTCCGCCAGGTGAAGGCCGTGGGCTTCGATATGGACTACACGCTGAGCCACTACCGATCCCCCGAGATCGACGAGCTGGCCTTCAAGAAATCCAGCCGCCTGCTGGTGCGCGAAAAGCATTATCCGGCCGCCCTGCTGGATCGGGATTTCGATCCTTCCTTCGCCATCCGCGGGCTGATCCTCGACGGCGTGCGCGGCAATCTGCTGAAGCTGAACAGCGATCGCATGGTGGTGAGAGCCAGCCATGGCAGCACGCCCATCGATCGCCTGGCCATCGAACTGGCCTACGGCAAGCGCCGTCTTTCCACGTCCGCCAAAGGGTTCCGCAGCATCGACACCCTGTTCGAAATCCCCGAGAGCCATCTGTTCGCCGTGCTGGTGGACGCGGTGGACGCGGGGCTTCTGCCGGGCAAGGACTACATCCAGGTCTTCCAGGATGTGCGGTGGGCCATCGACACGGCACACCGCAACGGCGATATGAAGGCGGAGATCCTGGAGAACCGGGAATTCTTCATCCTGCGCGACCCCGAGCTGCCCCGGGCCCTGGATCGCTGGAAGCGCGCGGGCAAGAAGCTGTTCGTGCTTTCCAATAGCGAGTGGTCCTTCACCGAAGGTGTGCTCAGCTACCTGCTGGACGGCCAGGATCCTGCCCGGCCCGACTGGCGGGACTACTTCGATCTCGTGGTGGTGAGCGCCATGAAGCCGGCCTTTTTCGAGGAGGCGCGCTGGCCGGAGAGCCTGCCGGGCGAGACCTGCGCTTTCAGCGGCGGCAACGCGAACTGGATGGAGGATCAGCTGGGCGCTTCCGGCGAGGAGATCCTCTACATCGGCGATCACATCTACGGCGATATCCTGCGATCCAAGAAAGAGGCCTCCTGGAACACCTGCCTGCTGATCCCGGAACTGGGCGCCAATCTTCAATCCCTGGCGGATCACACGGAGGATCTCCAGGACTTCCTGCGGGCTGAGACCCAGCGCCGCCAGGCCGAGCAGCAGGTGTCCCTGCTCCAGGACAAGCTGGAGCGCCATCGCCAGCACCGCCATGTCCTGGCCTCGCGCCTATCGCCCGAGGCCCTGCAGGCGCTCGACGCCGAAGCCGCGCACCTGGAATCCGAAATGGCGATCATCCTGCGAAAAAAAGCCGCGGCGGACGCCTTTGTCCACCAGGTGGACCAGCGCCTGGAAGCCGCCTTCAACGCCCGATGGGGCTCGATCTTCCGCGAGGGCTACCAGCAGACGCGCTTCGCGGACCAGATCCATCAATACGCCAGCGCCTACACCGGCCGCATCGCCAATCTGTATTTCATGGATCCCGACGCTGCCCTGTACGCCCCGGTACCCACCCTGCCCCACGAGCGCATCTAGGCCGCAGTTTTTTTGGGGGAACCCCAAACACTTGGAAGATTCATGAATCCAAGGGGCATGTCTGAGCCTTTGGGCTCACGGGAGTCCCGCCATGAACGCCTCCATCCCCGAAGCCAATCCATCGTTGAACACCCTCGGGCAGCGGCTCAAGGCCACCCGCTCCGCCTGGGCCTGGTCCCAGGAAGAAATGGCCACGACCCTGTGCGTCGACCAGGCCTCGATCTCCTTCTGGGAACGGGATCGCATCGTGCCTTCCGGCTCGGCCATGGTGGCGCTGGCCGCCCTGTTTCGCACCTCGCAGGAAGCTCTCAAGACCGGCGAGGGCTTTGTGCTCCCCACGCCGCCCTCCAAGCCCGCCCGCCGACGGGAGGACCGCAAAAGCTTGCGTTTCGTGGCCCTGCCGGCCAGTGATCCCGAGCAAGTCGCGCTGGTGGATCTGCGGGAGGGCTGCACCCGCATCCAGAGCACGGCAGAGACCACCGCCCAGCTGGATGAGGCCCTCAAAGCGGGGCGCCGGGCCTGGCTGATCCTGGAATAGGCCTGATTGCGTGGAGGCCCGTCAGGCCATCGTCAGCTCGGGATGCTCGGGCCAGAGATGCCGTGGATAACGCCGGGATAGCGCGGGCCTCAGTTCCTGGTAGGCTCGCCGCCAGAATCCTTCCAGATCCGTCGTCACCTGCACCGCGCGATGATTGGGCGCCAGCAGGTGCAGCACCAGGGGCACCGAACCGCCCCCGATGCGCGGTCCCGTCTTCAGGCCCAGGAAATCCTGAAGCCGGGATTCTATCCATGGCGCGTCGCCCTCGTAGTGGACCTTGATGCGTCGCTTGGGCAAGGCCACCTGATCCGGGGCCCAGGTTTCCAGCAGCCGCGCGATATCCGAGCCCAGCGCATCCTGGAAGCACCACGCCCAGTCCGCGTCGCCCACGTCGCGCAGGCTGGCGCAGCCCTCGCACGCGCGGATCATCAACCGGGACCGCAGCGCCTCCCGTTCGGGAACGCATAGATCCGCTCGCGTGCGCGCCAGAAACCCGGCCCGGTCCAGCACCCGGTCCAGGCGCTCCTGCGCGCTGCCCAGGCCCTTGGCCATCAGCGCTTCCGCCAGACATTCCGCCACGCCGGGATCGCCACCCACCGCGGCGCGGCGGCTCTCGTCCAGGCAGAGATCCCCGTACCACAGCCCCGAACGGCGCTCCACGCGATCCCGATCCGGGTTGTAGTTCAGCGCTTCCGTATCGCGGATGGCTTCGGGGAAGGCCTCCAGCAGCCACTCGGGCTCGATGCGCGACGCGCTGCGGATCACCACCTCGCGCCCAGTGCCGCGCTGGGTTTCATCGGCCTCCAGCGCCAGGATCAGCTCGGCGCTGCGCACGCGGCTGGCGCGATCCAGCCGAGCGCCCTTGCCGCCCACAAGGCTGAACGTTTCGCCGCCCCCGGCCCGCGCCACGCGATCGGGATAGGCCCGCAGCAGGGCCTGGAGCAACCGCTCTTCCGCATCCGGCGCGTTCTCCAGCATCCTCCCGCCCAAGGACCGGAACGCCTGGCGGGCCTGATGCACCGCGCCCAGGTCCAACCCCGCGGCGCGACAGGCCCCCGGCGCAAAGTCCGCCTTTTGCACTTCGAGAAACGCATCCAGCCGGACCCACAGATCCGAATCCAGACTGTGGGCGGGCGTTGAGGGCCCGCGGTCCAGGCTGGATCTCGCAGCCAGATCGCCCGTTTCCAGCAGGGCCGCCGCCAGTCGCGCGAACTGGGGAACGCCCAACTCCTCGCCCGCAGTCACCAGACGCGCCAATCGTGGATGCAGGGGCAGATCCGCCATGGCGCGGCCCAGAGGCGTGATGCGGCCCTCGCGATCCAGCGCGCCGAGCTGGATCAGCAGATCCGACGCGGCTTCCAGCGCCTGCGCGGGCGGGGCTTCGAACCACGCCAGCTCCGCCGCGCGCTCGACGCCGATCCGAGCCAGACCGAGCAGCGGTTCCGCCAGATCCGAGCGCAACAGCTCGGGTTCATCGAACGCGGGCCGCGCGCCCAGCTCCGCTTCCGTGAACAGCCGCAGGCACAGGCCCGGCGCGGTTCGACCCGCGCGACCGGCCCGCTGCACGCAGCGCGCGCGGCTGATGCGCGCCGTGCGCAGGCTGGAGAGGCCGGACCAGGGGCTGTGGCTGGCCTCGCGGCCCAGGCCCGAATCGATGACGGTGGTGACGCCTTCCACCGTGACCGAACTTTCCGCCACGTTGGTGCTAAAGATCACCTTGGGCGTGGATGACGGCGCGACGGCGGCCTTCTGCGCCTCGAAGGAAAGGCTGCCATGCAGCGGCAGCAGCGTCAGCCCCGCCTG
>DAOPYE010000056.1:0-16995 GCA_035352715.1 Holophaga sp.
GGTCGGCTCTGCGGTTTTCGCGGCGCGGGATTCCACGGCCGCCATCAGGGCGCCATCCTTGCCGCGGTTGCCCTCGAAGCGCGGATACAGGGTGAGCGCGTCGATCGCTTCTCCCGTGCGGCGCTGGCTGCCCGAGTCGAAGGGGTTCAAGCGCTCCAGCTCATCGCCGAAGAACTCCAGACGCAGGGGATCTTCCAGATGGTCGGGCCACAGGTCCACCACCAGGCCTCTGGCGCTGAACTCGCCGGGGGTGCTCGCCAGCTCCGTGCGCCGGTAGCCCAGGGCCACCAGGGTCTCCAGCAGCAGTTCCCGTGGCACCTCTTCGCCCTTGCGCAGCTCCAGTTTCTGCTTTTGGAACCAGGTCGGATGGGGCAGGCGCTCGAAGGCCGCCAGGGGGCCCGTGACCAGGATCTGGATGCGATGTTCCAGCAGGCCGATCAGGGTGCCCAGCCGATCCTTGAGGACCATGCCCGGCGGGCTGGATTCGCCGCCCGCGAAGGGGGCCATCCCCGGGAAATAGGCCACGGTGGCGTCTGGCACCAGGGTGGCCAGATCCTTGGCCAGGGCCTGGGCCTCTTCCTCCGTCGGCGCGTCCACCCATAGATTGCGCTGTCGGCCGCCCTCGGTGGACCACCGGGCCAACAGCAGCGCCAGGCCACCGGAGGTCGACCAGCGGATCCGCACCCCATCCACCAGTGCCTTCGCGGGATCGTCCAGCAGGCGAAGCAGATCGTTCAGGGCGGCGCGGTCACGGGATTCCATAGCCTTCCAGTTTGACGCGATTCTGCGCGGAGGGCGCCCTGTCGTCTTTCGCTGGGGCTCTTGAAGGTGCCTTCTCCTATAATAAAAGGTCATATGCGAGGCATGAATGATGGATCGCAGTTCCCTCACCCCTTCTGAAAATACTCCTCTGGATTACGCTGCTTGGTGCGCTTCGAATGAGCAAGCGCTGGAAGTCCTCGCATCCTTTGAGCGGGGGTTGGCGGAAAACGCTGCGGCCGATCCGGAATCCAGCGTGGATCTGGCATCCGGCCTGCAGCGCCTGCGGGAAGAAATGGATGCCCATCAGGCGTTCGAAGCCTCGGAGCTGCTGCCCATCCTGGATGAATTGGGCGCCGAGGCCCTGCGGGAGCAACTGCTGGAGGATCACGACGAGATCGCCCGACTGGCGTCCGGTCCGGCCCTTCCCGAAGCGGGCTGGCGCCTGGCGCGCCTCATCCGGGAACATCTGGCGACCCAGGAGCGCCTGCTGTTGCCGCTGCTCAAGGGGCGCAAGTTCTGGCCTGCCACCGCCGTCGAGGAGGACGGCTACCTGATCCTGGAAAAGCGCCTGGTAGGGCCGGAGACGTGGTCTTTCGTGGTGCTGGCTCCGCAGGTGGCGCGGGGCCGCAAGCCCGGACAGTTCTTCATGGTGGCGCCGTTTTCCAATAGCGAGCGCATTCCGCTCACCCTGGCGGGTGGCGATGCCCGCCGGGGCTGGATCCGCTTCGTCATGCAGGAAGCGGGCTCCACGACGCAGGCCATGGGCCGCCTGAGCGCGGGAGATCGGCTCTACGCGGTGGCGGGCCCGCTGGGCACGCCCACGGAGCTGGTGGATCACGGCACCGTGGTGCTGGTCGGCGGCGGATACGGCAGCGCGGCCATCCTTCCGGCGGCGGAGGCGCTGCACGCCAAGGGCCGTCGTGTCCTCACGATCCTGGGCGGGCGCAGTCGCGAGCGCGTGCTGCTCGCCGAGGAACTGGCCGCCGCTTCCAGCGAGCTGGTCATCACCACGGATGATGGCTCTTGGGGTCGCAAGGCTATTGTCACCGAACCCCTGAAGGAGATTCTGGAGCGCGAACCCGTGGCCCAGGTGGTGGCCGTGGGGCCGGTGCCCATGATGCAGGCGGTCGCCGAGCTGACCCGTCCCTACGGCGTCTTCACGCTGGTGAGCCTCAACGCGCTCATGGTGGATGGCACGGGCATGTGCGGCGGATGCCGCGTCTCCGTGGGCGGCGCGGTGAAGTTCGCGTGCTTCGATGGCCCGGATTTCGACGGGCATCAGGTGGACTTCGGCCTGCTGCGCCAGCGACAGAGCTGGTACCGCGAGGAGGAAGCCAAGGCCAAGGCGCATGTCTGCAACCTGGGGCTGAGCCAGACGCCCATCACCGAGGCCCAGTTGCCCGCCGTCGAACCCGCGCTGGTCTATCCCGCGGATTTCGATTGGCGGCGCGAGGATCTGGCCAACCTCAAGGCGAGCCAGCGCCTGCAGATCCACCGCCAGCAGATGGCGGTGCAGGATGCGGATGCGCGCGTGGGTAACTTCCAGGAAGTGAACCTGGGGTTCACGGCGGATCAGGCGCGGCTGGAATCCGCCCGCTGCCTGCAGTGCAAGAAGCCGGGCTGCGTGGAGGCGTGCCCCGTGGGCATCGATATCCCCGGCTTCATCCAGCGGCTTTCTGTGGACGATGTATCGGGCGCGGCGCGGATCCTCAAGGAGAGCAGCAGCCTGCCCGCAGTCTGCGGCCGTGTGTGCCCGCAGGAACGCCAGTGCGAGTCCAAGTGCATCGTGGGCGTCAAGGGCGAGGCCGTCTCCATCGGCCGCCTGGAGCGATTCGCCGCGGAATCCCTGCTGGCGGAGGGCGCCGAATTGCCCCCCGTCGCGCCTGCCACGGGACGCACTGTTGCCGTCGCGGGCGCGGGACCGGCGGGCCTGACCGTCGCGGGCGAACTGGCCCGCAAGGGGCACGCGGTCACGGTCTTTGACGCGCTGCATAAGCCGGGCGGCGTGCTGCTGTACGGCATCCCGGAATTTCGCCTGCCCAATCGCATTGTGGATGCGGAAGTGGACGCGCTCCGGCGCATGGGCGTGCGTTTTGTGATGAACACGCTGGTGGGCCGCAGCATGACGCTGGCGGAGCTGCGCGAGGAGTTCGACGCCGTGTTCATGGGCACCGGCGCGGGCCTGCCGCGCATGCTGGGCGTTCCCGGCGAAGACCGTAAGGGCGTCTACACCGCCAACGAATTCCTCACGCGCATCAATTTGATGGGCGCCAATCGCTTTCCGGACCATGGTACGCCCGTGACCGTGGGCGAGCACATCGTCGTCGTTGGCTGCGGCAATACGGCCATGGATTGCGCCCGTGCGGCTCGCCGCATGGGTCGGGCCATGGCCCGGGCGACGGGCCGAACCATCGAGGGCCGGGTCAGCGTCGTCTACCGCCGCACCGAGCAGGAATCCACGGCGCGCATCGAGGAAATCGAGCACGCCAAGGAAGAAGGCGTCGAGTTCCTGTGGCTCACCAATCCCATCGCCGTGGGCGGTGACGAGGGCGGCTGGGTGCGCGAGCTGGAATGCGCGGTCATGGAATTGGGCGAAGCGGGGCCCGATGGTCGCCGCAGGCCCGTGGATACGGGGCGGCGCGTCGTGCTGCCCTGCGACACCCTGATCGTGGCGCTGGGCTTTGGCGTGAATCCGCTCATTGCCCAGACGGAAGCGCGCCTACGCACGCTGAAGGGCGGCCTCGTGGAAGTGGATGAAGCCACGGGCGAGACCAGCGTCCCCGGCGTTTTCGCGGGAGGCGATGTCATCACCGGCGGCGCCACCGTGATTCTTGCTATGGGGCAGGGCCGCCGGGCGGCGGAAGCCATGGACCGATATCTGAGCGCGACCCCGCAATAGGCTGTGCAAACAACTGACATTTTGGTAGGTTTTCTTCTCGGTGTGCGATGAAGAATCCCCAGGCTCCCTTTGACCCCACCCCTCGCATCCATCGCGAGGTGAAAGAGCTTTCGCTGATTTTCGAGATCAGCCAGGTGCTTTCGCGCAGCCTGGATCTGCGCGAAGTGGCCGCGCCGCTGCTGGAGACGATGGCGCAGAGCCTGGGCATGCTGCGCGGCACGCTGACGCTGCTGAACCGCGAAACCGGTGAGATCTCCATCGAGGCCGCGCATGGCTTGAGCAAGAGCCAGCGCGGGCAGGGGCGCTACAAGGTGGGCGAGGGCATCACTGGGCGCGTGGTGCAGACGGGCGAACCGATCGTCGTCCCCAAGATCAGTGAGAACGCGGCGTTCCTCAATCGCACCGGGGCGAGGCGATCATCGCGAGAGCAGGAGCTGTCCTTCATCTGCGTGCCCATCAAGATCGGCAACGAAGTCGTGGGGACGCTCAGTGCCGATCGGCTGTACATGGAAAAGGCCCTGCTGGATGACGATGTGCGCCTGCTCAGCATCATCGCCAGTCTCATCGCCCAGGCGGTGCGCGTTCGCCAGGCGGCGGAGGAGGAGCGCCAGCGCCTGCTGGAGGAAAACACCCGGCTGCAGGCCGCCCTCAAGGATCGCTTCCACCCCAGCAACATCATCAGCAACGACCGGACCATGCAGGCGATCTACGAGCAGATCGCCCAGGTCTCGCGCAGCACGGCCACGGTACTGATCCGTGGCGAGAGCGGCACGGGCAAGGAGCTGGTGGCCAGCTCCATCCACTTCAGCAGCCTGCGGGCCCAGAAGCCCTTCATCCGCGTGAACTGCGCCGCGCTGCCCGAGAGCATCATCGAAAGCGAGCTGTTTGGCCACGAGAAGGGCGCTTTCACTGGCGCGCTTTCGCGGCGGAAGGGGCGCTTCGAACTGGCCGAAGGGGGCACGCTGTTTCTGGATGAGATCGGGGATTTGTCGCCCGCCACGCAGGTAAAGCTGCTGCGCGTGCTTCAGGAGCGCGAGTTCGAGCGCGTGGGCGGGCAGGAGACCATCCACGTGGATGTGCGCGTGCTGGCGGCAACCAACCGGGATCTGGAGGATCTGATGGCCGCCGGGCTCTTCCGCCAGGATCTCTACTACCGGCTGAACGTGTTCACCATCCACCTGCCGCCGCTGCGCAAGCGCAAGTCGGACATCCTGCTGCTGGCCGATCACTTCGCCGAGGTCTACGCGAAGGCCAATCACAAGACGATCCGCCGCATCTCGACGCCCGCCATCGATATGCTGCTGGCCTACCACTGGCCCGGCAATGTCCGCGAGCTGGAGAATTGCATCGAGCGCGCCGTGATCCTCAGCGAAGACGGCGTGATCTACGGGCACCATCTCCCGCCGACGCTGCAGACGGCCGAAGCCAGCGGCACGATCCACCATGGCTCCCTGGAGACCGCGGTGAAGAAGCTGGAGCGCGAGTTGCTGATGGATGCGCTCAAGTCCGCCCGTGGGAACAAGGCCAAGGCCGCCCGGGCGCTGGGCTTGACAGAGCGGGTGATGGGCTTGCGGCTGGATGAGCACGAGCTCGATTACCGGGACTTCCGCCCCCGCCAGTCCCTGTAGCGCTCCTGTTGTGCCGGGCGGGGTTCGCCAGGACAAAAAAAGCGGCCCGGTATTCCGGGCCGCTTTCGAAGAAATGGTCTGGCAACTAGGCCAGGGCGTTGACCTTGAGGGTCAGGCGGGACTTGGTGCGGTCGGCGGCGTTCTTGTGGAACACGCCCTTGCGGACGGCCTTGTCCACAACGCCCAGGGTCGCAGGCAGAAGCGCGGAGGCTTCGGTCTTGCTGCCCGTGGAGACAACGGCGAGGAACTTCTTGACAGCAGTCTTTACGGCCGAGCGATTCGAACGATTCCGAAGCCGAGCCTCTTCATCGCGGCGGGCCTTCTTGGCGGCGGACTTGTGATTAGCCATGCGATCACTCCTGCGAACCGGAAGGAGCCCGGAAGCGCGAACTGTCATTCTACCGAATGGCGGGGGTGGGTCAAGGGAAAATAACGCAAGGCGTTCGGCCTTTTGGGGCTTCCCGTCGGGCCCTGTTTCATTCATCCTGGTTCGAGGCCCCTGGCTTCCGGAAAAAGGATTGTCGTGGAGCGATTGAAGAATGCACTGAGAACGGCTCTGGCGGATGCCATGGGCGAATCCCTTTCGGGGATGGAAATCACGCTGGAGCGACCGCGCTCGGCCGAGATGGGCGACGTGGCGTTTCCATGCTTTCGACTGGCCAAGGTGCTGGGCAAGAATCCCGCACAGCTTGCGAAAGAACTGGCCTCCGCCATTCGTCCTGATGTTTCGGGGCTTGATGGCGCTGAACTGGTGGCGGTCGGTCCATACCTGAACCTCAAGTTGAGGCCCGAGGCCAGGGCCAAGCTGCTGCTGGAGGCCACGCTGGGCGGTGTTCCCTACGGCAGTGCCCCCGCCAACGGCGAAACAGTGGTTGTGGAGTACAGTTCCCCGAACATCGCAAAGCTGTTCACCATCGGGCATCTTCGCAGCACGATGATCGGGCACGCGCTCGTCCAGGTGAACCGCTACCTGGGATGCCGCACCCACCGCCTGAACCACCTGGGCGACTGGGGCACGCAGTTCGGCACCCTGCTGGCCGCCTACAAGCACTGGGCCGAAGTCCAGAATCCCAAGCTGGATCAGGACTTCGAGTGGGCGGAGGAGATCCCCGAAAAGCGGCGCACGCCGCTGTTCCGCCTCTTTCAGCTCTACGTGCGCTTCCACCAGGAGGAGGAGCGCGATCCGGCGATGCACGACGAGGCCAGGAACTGGTTCAAGCGCCTGGAGGATGGCGATGGCGAGGCCCGGCGGCTCTGGAGCTGGTTCCGCGAAATCTCGCTGGCGGAGTTCCAGCGGATCTACGATCGCCTGGGCGTGGCCTTCGACGCGATGGACGGCGAATCGTTTTATGAAGACAAGATGTCCGCCGTCGTGGATCAGCTGAAGGCCTCCAGCATCCTGGAGCCCGGCGAGGGCGGCGCGCAGATCGTTCCGCTGGAGGATGTGGGCATCCAGACGCCCTGCCTCGTGCTGAAGGCAGATGGCACCAGCATCTATGCGACGCGTGATCTGGCCGCGGCCCTGTATCGTAAGGGGACCTATGCCTTCGATCGCTGCCTGTATGTGGTGGGTGGCGAGCAGGTGCTGCACTTCCAGCAGGTCTTCGCCGTGCTGGGCAAGCTGGATCCGTGGTTCCAGGGGCGCGTGACACACACGCCCTTCGGCATGATCACGCTGCCCGAAGGCAAGATGAGCACGCGCAAGGGCAACGTCATCTTCCTGGAAGACGTGCTGGATGAGGCCCGCGAGCGCGTGCTGGCCATCATCCGCGAAAAGAATCCCGAACTGCCCCATGCGGAAGACGTCGCCGAGATGCTGGGCATGGGCGCGGTTCTCTTCTTCAACGCCCTGAACGATCGTGTGAAGTCCATCACCTTCACCTGGGATCGCGCCGTGGCGCTGGATGGAGACACCGGTCCTTACGTTCAGTACGCACACGCCCGGATTCTCAGCGTGCTTCGCAAGGCGGGTGGAGACTGGGCCGAGTTAGGGCGCCCGGTGGCATCCCCCACGCCCGAGAGCGCCTTCATCGACTACGCGCCCCTCGCCGTTCCCGCTGATCTGGCGGGCTTGAACGAACCCGCCGCGCAGAACCTGCTGTTCGAGCTGGCGGGCCTGCCCGATGCGATCCGCTCCGCGCAGCGCGAGAACATGGCCACTGCTCTTGCACGACAGTTGCTGTCCATTGCCAAGGCGTTCTCCGGGTTCTACACGAATTGCCCGATCCTATGGCTCGAGAACAGCCTTGAGGTTCGAAACGCACGGCTGGCGCTGTGCGTCGCCACTGCCCGCACCCTGCGCCAAGGCCTCTTCCTCATGGGCATTCAGGCCCCGGAAGAGATGTAGTTCCAGGCATTCCCCTTTTTGGCTTCACCCATTTTTCGAGGTTTCCCATGACCAAATTCGTGTTCGTCACCGGTGGCGTGCTCTCCAGCCTGGGCAAGGGCATCGCGGCGGCCTCGCTGGGCGCGCTGCTGGAAGCCCGCGGCCTGAAGGTGACCCTCATGAAGATGGATCCCTACCTCAACGTGGATCCGGGCACCATGTCGCCCTTCCAGCACGGCGAGGTCTTCGTCACCAACGATGGTGCCGAGACGGATCTGGATCTGGGCCACTACGAGCGCTTCACGTCCGTGCCCACGACGCAGAACCATACGATCACCACGGGCCGCGTCTACAACACCGTGATCCAGAAGGAGCGGCGCGGCGATTACCTGGGCAAGACCGTGCAGGTGATCCCCCACATCACGGACGAGATCAAGGCGACCGTGAAGAAGGTGGCCAAGGACGTGGACGTGGTGATCGTCGAGATCGGCGGCACCGTGGGCGATATCGAAAGCCAGCCGTTCCTGGAGGCCATCCGCCAGTTCCGCGCCGAAGCGGGCCACGGCAACGCCATCAATATGCACCTGACGTACGTGCCCTACATCAAGACGGCAGGCGAACTGAAATCCAAGCCCACGCAGCACAGCGTCAAGGAACTGCGCGCCCTGGGCATCACGCCGGATGTGCTGGTCTGCCGCGCGGATGTGGAGATCCCCCGCAGCCTGAAGGACAAGATCGCGCTGTTCTGTTCGGTGACGCAGGACGCCGTGTTCAGCTGCAAGGACGCAGACACCATCTACCAAGTGCCCATGAACCTGCACGAAGAAGGTCTGGACGCCAAGGTGGCCGCCCTGCTTCAGCTTCCCCAGGCCGATCCCGATCTTTCGCGCTGGCAGGATCTGCTGCACCGCATCCGCAACCCCAAGGGCAGCGTGCGCATCGGCATCGTCGGCAAGTACGTGGAGTTCAAGGAAAGCTACAAGAGCCTGATCGAGGCGCTGCATCATGCGGGCTATGGCCTGGAGACGCAGGTGGACCTGAAGTGGATCGAGGGCGAGGCCATCGAGGAGACGGGTCCTGAGGCGCATCTCTCCGATTGCCACGGCATCCTGGTGCCCGGCGGCTTCGGCGTGCGGGGCACCCAGGGCATGATCGAATCCATCCGCTACGCCCGCGAAAAGAAGATCCCCTTCTTCGGCATCTGCCTGGGGATGCAGATGGCCAGCGTGGAATTCGCCCGCAATGTCTGCGGCCTGGAAGGCGCGGATAGCACCGAGTTCGAGGAAAACCCCAAGCACCGCGTCATCTTCAAGCTGCGGGAGCTGGTGGATGTGGAAGAGCTTGGCGGCACGATGCGCCTGGGCGCCTACCCCTGCGTGCTGAAGGCGGAGAGCTTCGCCGCCAAGGCTTACGGCACGACGGAGATCAAGGAACGCCATCGCCATCGCTACGAGTTCAATCAGGCTGAATTCCGCCCGGTGCTGGAGGCCAAGGGGCTCGCTTTTACGGGACTCAGCCCTGATGGCACCTTCGTGGAGATCGTGGAGATCCCCGAGCATCCCTACTTCTTGGGTTGCCAGTTCCACCCCGAGTTCAAGTCGAAGCCCCTCGCGCCGCATCCGTTGTTCACGGCCTTCGTGAAGGCCAGCGTCGTGGTCGGGAAGGCTTGACGCTTCACAAGCCTCTATCATTTGTTTTTAGGTCGAACTAATATCGAGATCATCTATAGAAGGACGGTCCATGACATTCTCCGCCACCCCACTCGACAAACAGTGTGCGAACACCATCCGCTGTCTTGCCATGGATGCCATCCAGAAGGCCAATAGCGGCCATCCTGGAGCCCCCATGGGTCAGGCGCCCGCGGCCTACGTTCTGTGGTCGCAGTTCCTGCGCCACAACCCCAAGAACCCCACTTGGTCCAACCGCGACCGTTTCGTACTCTCCGGCGGCCACGCGTCCATGCTCATCTACAGCCTGCTGTTCCTCTCCGGCTACGGTCTGGAACTGGAGGACCTCAAGCAGTTCCGCCAGTGGGGTTCCCGCACACCTGGGCATCCCGAATACGGCCACACCGTGGGCGTTGAGACGACGACGGGCCCCCTGGGCCAGGGCATCGGCAACGCCGTGGGCATGGCTATCGCCGAGCGCTGGCTGGCCGATCGCTTCAACAAGGAAGGCCACGCCATCGTTGATCACCGCACCTTCGCTTTCGCGGGCGACGGCTGCTTGATGGAAGGCATTTCATATGAAGCCGCCAGCCTGGCGGGACACCTGGGCCTGGAAAAGCTCATCGTGCTTTGGGACAACAACAAGATCACCATCGAAGGTCACACCGATCTCGCCTGGAGCGAGAACGTGCCCGCGCGCTTCGAGGCCATGGGGTGGCGTGTTCTCAAGACCGACGGCGAGGATCTGAACGCGCTCGCGGCGGCCTTTGAGCAGGCCTCCAAGCCCTGCGGCAAGCCCACGCTGATCGACTGCACCACGATCATCGGCTTCCCCGCTCCCACCAAGCAGAACACGCACGGCGCCCACGGCGCGCCCCTGGGCGATGCCGAGATCCGCGCCACCAAGGAGATCCTGGGCTTCGATCCCAACGTGGACTTCCCCGTGCCCGAAGAGGCCCTGGCCCACTGGCGCAAGCAGACCGTTACCCGCGGCGCGGCTGACGAGCAGGCCTGGAACGCGCGCTTCGAGGCCTACCGCAAGGCTTTCCCCGAACTCGCGGCCGAATACGAGGCCTTCCTGAAGGGTGAACTGCCCGCCGATTGGCAGAAGGCCGTCCCGACCTTCTCCACCAGCGACAAGTTCGCCACGCGCGAAGCCTCCGGCAAGGCGCTCAATTCCCTGGCTGCGGCGATCCCCAACCTCATCGGCGGCAGCGCCGATCTGGCGCCTTCCAATAACACGAACCTGAAGGACGGCGGCGATTTCGGTCCCAAGTCCAGCGGCCGCAACTTCCACTTCGGCATCCGCGAACACGCCATGGGCTCCATCCTCAACGGCATGGCCCTCCACGGCGGCGTGAACGTCTTCGGCGGCACCTTCCTCATCTTCTGCGACTACATGCGCCCCACCGCGCGTCTGGCCGCCCTGATGAAGGCCCCCGTCACCTACGTCTGGACGCACGATTCCATCGGCGTGGGCGAAGATGGCCCCACGCACCAGCCCGTCGAGCAGGTGATGAGCATGCGCCTCATTCCCGGCTTCACGATGCTGCGCCCCGCGGACGCCAACGAAACGGCCCAGGCCTGGGCCCTCGCGGTCTCGAAACAGGATGGCCCCGTCGCCCTGGCCCTTACGCGCCAGAAGCTGCCGACCCTGGATCCTGAAAAGGCCAAGGGCCTCGCAAAGGGCGCCTACATCCTTGAGGAAGCCAGCGCCCAGCCCAAGGTGCTGCTGCTGGCCACGGGCTCCGAGGTTCATCTGGCCATCGAGGCCCGCAAGGTTCTGGAAGCCGAAGGCATCCCGACCCGCGTAGTCTCCATGCCCAGCTGGGAGCTGTTCGAGGCCCAGAGCGCCGAATACAAGGCCAGCGTCCTGCCGCCTTCCGTGAAAGCCCGCGTCTCCATCGAAGCCGGCGTCACCACCGGTTGGCAGCGCTACGTCGGGCTGGATGGTGCCGCCATCGGTCTGGATCACTTCGGCGCCAGTGGCCCCGCTGAGATCCTGTTCGAGGAGTTCGGCTTCACCGTCGAGAACGTTGTGAACACGGCCAAGCGCGTAATCGCCTAAGGCGCGCCCTCGGCGAGCCGATCCTCGCGGTCTCGTCCGATCAAAAACCATCCTCCTGCTCCGGAACGGTCCGGAAGCAGGAGGATGTTCTTTTGGGTGCCGTCCTCTTGTCCTTGCCGTGCCCTTCGCCTGCTGGCGAGGGGTGCTACACGGTCGTGACTTGGAGGTCCGCGCTCTGGGGATCTTGGCGCTCGCTCGACGCCTTGGCCTGGTTCCGGTAGGCGGAGGGAGACTGTCCCGTGATCTGCGTGAAGGCTCGGCTGAAACTGAAAGGATTGAGATACCCCATGCGCTCGGCGATGTCCTGGATTGGAAGTTCGGTCTCCGCCAGCAGGGAGCGAGCGGCATCCATCCTGAGTTTGGAGAGGTAGGCCTTGGGGGAAACACCAAAAGCCTCTTGGAAAAGCCGGGAGAGATGGGATTGGGAAATTTCGAGATGGAGGCACAGGTTTTCCATGCTGAGCTCCTGGCCGATATTGGCGTGCATTCGCTCCAGCGCCTTTTCGACATGCCGGTTTATGGGCGTGTTGCCATTCACGTTCCGTTGGTCGGCCATTTCGTAAAGAAAACTTCCAAGGAGTAGTGATGCCGATTTTTGCATATTCCTGCTTGGGCTGGCCGCCTTCTGGGCGGTTTCCTCAAAAAGCATCCTCCGCTCGGTCCCAATCCGGAACATGGGGCTTTTAGGTCGATCACTTGGGCTCAGCATCTGTTGTAAGTCTATATTGATGTCTTTTATTCCGATAATGTAGATATCGAAATGAGGTGAAGTGGGTGATGCTTCGATTCCTGTTGTCTGATTTGTTTGAATAATAAAGCCACTGTTTGCGAAAAAACGATAGGTTGTTTGGTTGGCTGTGAGTCGGCCTTCGCCCGTGATTGAATATGCGACAATATACTCCGGCGCGTCTTCGCTGGAGCTGGGGTGGACGATGTGATTCCAGGCCTGGAGCAGTTCCGCCCCGCGAAGGGTCCGACCATGGATGGCCCGCGTGATCTTCACTTCGAATGCCTCACTTGGCTTTTTTGAATGGGTATCCAGCGCCTGGGCAAGCGATTGCGTTCCTGGCGGGAGGAACCTTGCCGGGTCCCATTATAGACAGGCCCTCATCGCTGCTCTGGGTGCCCGCGATGTAAAGACATGGAACCTCTGGCGAGATGGGGGCCGAAGCGAAATCGTTATGCATATTTTGGGTATGCAATGCCTGTTTTTGCGATTCCTGTTTGCCATGGACTGGCGTAATTATTTCGATGGTTCTACTTGAAATACGTCACCGGCATTGGTCTCCAATGGGCATTGGGCTTGTCTAAAGCTCTGGCAGCAGGAGGTTTGGTGTTGGTTGCGCACATGGGGGCCTCCAAGGCATCGCGGTAACGCCTTCCTTTTCATGCACCTGTGTTACGTTGTTGTTACACTGTTCCGCTTTCCCCTCCTGGTCTGACAGCCAGGTTTTCTTCCCAAAGCAATACTTCAGGCCGTTTCGGCCTTACCAAAACAGGAGGCTTTATGCCATCACCGAAAAGGTTCGCCCTCTGGGGCTTGGCTGCGGTTCTAGCCAGCTCCCTGGGTCTCCAGGCCCAGGAGGCGGCCTCGCCTTTCAGCTTCGATTGGAAGATGCGCGTGGGCTATGCTCCCAGCGCCAAGGACAATCTCCGTCAGGGCTCCCTGGGCTTCGGCTTCAATTTTGGCTACAAGCTGGGCGATGGAAAGCTCGGTGCGGAACTGGGCTACACCTACAAGACCGGCGACAACTACTTCACCATGCCTGACACCAGCAAGATCGCCGCTGGTCGCGAGGCCATTGACCCCACCAAGACGGTGGTTGATAAGCGCAATGAATTCGAGGGCCTGACCCTGCGCCTGTCCTACCAGCAGGACATCAACACCACTTGGGCTTGGCAGGCGGGCTTGCAGATCGGTGGCCGGTTCCACCAGCAGGCCATCATCGACACGCGCAGCCTGAACTACTCGTCGGATAATTTGCAGCAGAAGCCGGTCTCCGCGGGCAGCTGGCGTGATCTCTACAACACCACGCGCGCCGAATACAACCTCATTCCGAGCCCCTTCGCGGGCGTGGTCTGGAATGTGGACAAGGATTCCAGCGTCGAGTTCAACCTGTTGTTGCTGTCCTACACCGCTCTGAACTACCACCACTATGTCGGCGCTTCCTCGACGCCTTACTACGGTGGCGTTCATCAGGAAAAGGGCGACAACGTGAACTGGGTGGGTCCGATCTGCACCGATATCCAGGGATTCCCTGCTGACTCCCTGGACAAGTCGACGCACATCATGCCGCACTTCGAAATCACCTATACGCTGCACTTCTAAGCCACTTCGACTAATCTGTGGAGATTGAATATGCAAATTAGAAGGCAAATGATCCTGTCCACCGTGGCGGTGGTTCTCGCCGGTGGCACGAGCCTGACGGCTCAGGTGACCACGGGCGCGCTGAACGGCAAGCTGACCGATTCCACTGGCAAGCCTGTTGCTGGCGCCAAGATCACGATGGAGAGCTCCGCGCTCTTCAACCCCCGTGTCGTGACGACCGATGCCCGCGGCGATTACCGCGCCCTGCTGCTGCCCGTCGGCGACTACACCCTCAAGGTGAGCGCTCAGGGCTTCCTGGCCAAGACGGCCACCAATGTCCGCGTCGGTGTCGGTTCGAACCTGACGATGTCCTTTGTGCTGAATCCCCTCACCACGGCCTCCCAGACCGTGGAAGTGGTTTCCGATCTTGCGGCGGCCGCCAAGACCGACGACAAGATCTCCACCAACTTCTCGGCTGAAAAGCTGATGCAGTTGCCCACGGGTCAGGGTGGTCCGAGCTTCGCGGGCGCTTTGGGTGCAACCCCTGGTGTCCAGGGTTCCTGGGCCGCTTCGGCGACCACGGTTCGCGGTGGTGAAACCAACCAGGTCATGTATCGCATCAACGGCATCAACGTGAAGGATGACACCGGTGCCGGCGCTCTCTACGAGCCCCTGCCTGATTCCATCGAGGACGTCCAGGTGGTGTTGACGGCCCTGAACGCTCGCTTCGGCAGCGTCTCCGGCGGCCAGGTCAACGTGGTGACCAAGAGCGGTTCCAACGAATTCGAAGGCACCATCCGCAACGAATTCAGCCGTTCCTCCTGGGCTGCTGACCAGCGCAAGATTGCCACCAACCTGGCGGCCGACCGCTCCGAGAAGTTCCAGCAGCACACGGACATCGTCGTGTCCGGTCCCATCATCAAGGACCGCTTGTGGTTCTATGTGGGCACCCGTTTCCAGCCCAGCAAGAGCGTGACCGCTACCCTTGGCGAACAGACCATCGGCAAGGAAGTGGATCCGAAGACCGGTGTGACGACCGGTAAGACCTACCCCTGGGAATACGTCCGCCAGCACCTGGGCCCCGGCAACACCTACGGCGCCGTGCCTGAGATGGATACCATCATCAAGAATGGTCCCACGGGCTACAGCTACACCAGCTGGGCAGCCAACGCCGGTGATACGGTCTACGGCAACATCGACTACAAGAAGTACGACGCCAAGCTGACCGGTGCCATCACCGACGCCCATCTGCTGAGCGCCACCTACCTTTACGAGAAGACGACGCAGGGCGCGATGTCCGGCGAGCGCCGCACCAGCCCGCTGCAGGTCTTCAACCCTGCCCAGGCTGGCACCAGCACCACTGAAAGCAAGGGCTGGACCCTGAACTGGAACGGCACCCTGGCTTCCAACTGGACGGTCGAGGCCCGCATTTCCCGCATGACGCGCGAGCAGAGCGACGTTCAGCGCAAGGCCGGCAGCTACACCGGTCCTTCCACCTGGAACTTCCTGCAGAGCGATCTGCCGAATATGATGCTCAACGTGCCCAGCACGAGCTGGATGAGCAAGGAATACTGGTACTTTAACATCGCGTCTCCCCGTGCCATGTCCTCCTACAACCAGCCTGAAAAGCGCGGCAACGGCACCTATTCCGTTAACGTCACCACGTTCCAGGAACTGGCGGGCCAGCATCAGATCGACTTCGGCTTCCAGCGCGATACTTCGCTGTGGAACTTCGGTCGCGCGCGCGCCGGCAGCTCTGCCATCTACAGCGACGGTGTCTATGTGAACACCGCGGGCGATGAACTCTACCCGACGTTCTACCGCACGCCGCTCAACAATGGCAGCATCCCGGCCAACCGCAATGGCTACCAGGATGGTAAGGCCGCCAATGGTGGACTGACCGATCCCATCGAGGCCACGGTCAACGATCCCGGCCTCCACTCCAATTGGCCTGGAATGACCGGCGCGGGCTGGGCTGGCGCTACGACGGGCCAAATCTGGGGCATGGCGGATCGTTCCACCGATGGCTGGCGTCTGGGTGGCGACATCTACACCCAGTGGGGCCAGCTGACCTCGGTCGGCACCCACCTCGAGCGCAACTGGATCCGTTCGCAGGATGAAAAGAACAGTACGGATGCGTTCTACGTCAACGATTCCTGGACCATCAATTCCAAGTGGAACGTGATGATCGGCGCGCGCTACAACAAGATGGAACTGATGATGTATGGCAAGGAAGCGAAGACCATGAACGTCTTCGAGCCCCGCGCCATGGTGAAGTTCAACCCCGATGGCAACAACAAGAACATCTTCAGTCTGTCCTACGCCAAGCTGAGCCAGGTCTATTCGGACAAGATGGCCAACTACTTCCGCGGCAACGAATGGACGATGCAGTCCATGCAGCACTGGACGGGCGCTGCGTTGGATACCGCCATTCAGCAGCACGGTTTCGACTCCGTTAGCGCGCAGAATGACGTGGTCTCTGGCACGCACAATGGCTACACCTACGACGGTGTGACCAATATGCACGGCATCCGTTTCGTGGATTACCAGACGCTGACGAACTTCGCGAACTACTCCACGGACGCGTCCTTCAAAAACCGGCCCGCGACCTGCGATATCAGCGATCTGAGGGTGCCCTACGCCTTGGAAGCCAACCTGGGATTCCAGCACAACTTCAGCCAGGGCTGGTTCAAGATTAATGCTGTCCAGAGGCAGTACAAGGACCGCATCCTTGGCTACAACTGGGCCGCCGTGGCCAACTTCGGTAAAGACAACTGGAAGATCATCAACAGCCCCGTGCCTGGTTCCACCCAGCAGTCCCTGGCCTGGAAGGATATCTACCGCAGCTCCACGCAGGGTCAGACCTACCGCAGCGTCGAATTCAGCTTCGATCGCCAGCTGACCAGCCGCTGGGACTTGACGGGTGCCTTCACCCTGGCCTATGCGACGGGTAAAAACGAGGAGCAGTACTACCAGAACATCTCCATCCGCCAGGACATGTTGACTGCCTCCGAGCAGGCTGCGATCACGCCTGACACCGTGCTGACCAACGACAAGTTCGGCTACTTGGCCGTCACCTACGTTCAGCCTGTGGGCAAGGGCAACATTTCGCTCAGCACGCGCCTGAACTACGCCAACAACGGTGGTTATGGTTCGCTGAACTATACCGGGAACTACATGGATGATTCCCGCTTTGCAGCTTATGCCTCCAGCATCCCCAAGGATGCAAGCGACACCGTCAATAATCAGAAAGCGCTTGGTTGGGCCGGATCCAGTGATCCTTACGGCCGAGTGAAGTCCGACTTGAACTACAACGTCTTCTACGGTTCCGCAGGCC
>DAOPYE010000057.1:0-16958 GCA_035352715.1 Holophaga sp.
ACGTGCCTTTCCGCGCTTCCACCGAGACACAGAACGCCGTCTCGAAGGGGCTGGTGTTTTCCTGGACCATGGGCGGGATACGCAGGCGGTCGAGCCGTTCGCCTTCCAGGGCCACGCAGATGAGTCCGCGGCCGTGGGTGGCCATGAAGCTGATGGCCTCCGGCGTTGCGAACTCTGCGGCCAGCGTCAGATCGCCTTCATTTTCGCGGTCCTCGTCGTCAACCACGACAACCATCCGACCTTCCCGGATGGCTTGGATGGCGTCTTCGATGGGGGAGAAGCTGGACGAGGCGTTCACCCCCCCAGCATCCTCCAGCGGGATTCTCCTGGGAAGAGCCTCGCGATCGTCGGCGTAATTCTGCTAGCATTTCTCCTCAGCCATCAGGTCTTCAGGAGAGGGGATTTCTAATGTCCCAGGGGCTTATTCAAGGTTCCATGCGGGAAGCGCCGCTCCCCGACATCATCCAGCTGGTCAGCCAGGGCGGAAAATCCGGCTGCTTCCACGTGACGGACGACCCGAAGCGTGCCCGTATCTATTTGAAGGACGGCCGTTTGGTTCACGCGGTCAGCAATGATGCCGAAGGCCTGGATGCGGTCTATGAAGTCGCGCTGTGGTTGGATGGCCACTACCACTTTGAAGACGGCGCCGCGGATACTCCCGTCACCATCACCAAGCCAAACGCCACCATCCTGATGGAGATGCACCGCCGCATGGATGAATGGCGCGTCATCAATCAGAAGATCAGCTCGCTGGATCTCTATCCTGTCTCCACGCTGTTACCCGGTGAGACGCCGCATGGCGTCAATCCCCGCGAGGCCAAGCTGCTCTCCCTCATCACGGGGTTCTATTCCGTGGCTGAGCTGGCGGAGGTGATGCAGAAGCCCGTGCTGAATGTGGCCAAGGATCTCTACGGCTTGGTGATGGCCGGCCACGTCATGCTGAAGGGCGTGCGTTCGGGCAAGCGTCCCGAGCTGCCTGCGGATCTGAAGCCCGCCGCCGAACCCGCGCCTGTCCCCGCGTCGGCTCCCGAGTTGGCACCCGCGCCGCAGATGTCCGCCTTCGAGCCCCCTCCGGTGACGGTCCCTGCGCCTGTGTCCGTGCCCAAGGCGTCCTCCGTGACGGACCCCGTGAAGATGGCCAAGCTCAACGCCTTCTGCCAGCGCATCGTGCAGGCGGCCAAGAGCGCGCTGCCCTCCGAGCATCACGAGATGGTGACCCAGCTCTATGCCAGGGCCACGCAGCAGGTCATGCAGGGCGATGGTCCGGAAGCCGTGAAGAATCTGGCCCTGGCCATCTCCAAGGGGGCCGTGGACGCTGGATGCAACGCCGAACTGGTCAAGAACCTCAACGCCCAGCTGAAATCCCTTTTCAGCAAGTAGGGCGGAACTTCGTGCTCCGGTCCGGTACATTCTAGGGCAGGGGGCATCATGCGACCGACACGAATCCTGGCCTGGCTGGCTCCGGCGCTCTTGAGCCTGGGCCTTGCCTGTACGGACGTCACCGGGAATACGGTGGGCACCGCGCTGTACGCCTATGATGGGGCTTCCGGCCAGGTGCTGGTTTGGGATGACGTCTCGGCGCTCTATGCCACCGGCAGCGCCAGCGCCTCCACGGCGGCGACCTCGCCTTCGCGCACCCTCAGCGGCAACGCCATCTCGAGTGTGGCCTCCCTCGGCTGGGGCGGCATGGCCTTCGATTCCGCCACCAACCGTCTGTACCTGGTCTCGTCGACGGGGACGGTGGTTCGCGTCGAGAACGCCAGTTCCGCCAGTGGCTCGCTCAGCAGCACCACGGATGTGGTGAAGTTCACCCTGGGGGCGAGCAGCGATCGGCTCAGCAGCGGCACCTTCGGGCAGGCCGCCGTGGATAGCACGGGCTCGTATCTCTACGTGACTGAATCCAATAGCACCACCGTCCGCATCTGGAAGGTGGGCAGCCCGATGGCCGTCACCAATGGTTCCACGGTCTCTCTCAACGATGTGGCCGTGAGCACCGACACCGCGGGCAGCGTGAATGGCGTGGGGGTGGCCGCAGGAACGTCAGGCGCGCTTTTCGGCTATTTCCAGAATGGGAGCGATATCCAGGACGCCTCCAACACGATCTATTTCGGGCCGCGCCTTCGCTATGGGAGTGGCAGCTTCAGTTCCTCCAGCAGCGTGTTGATTGGGGATCAGACGCACCTGGAGCGCTATGGGGCGTTGGCTTTCGACTACAACAACAGCCGCCTGTTCGTTGCGGTCCACACGGCCGATGCGGGTGTCAGCACGGCGCCGATCCTGGTCTACCGGACCGGGGCGTTCACCACTGGATACAACCAGAGCCCTGATATGACCCTGAGTGCCTCGGGGCTCACCAATCTGAGAATCCTCGCCCATCCGGGCAAGAAGAACTGGCTGGTGGGCGCGGAATCCACCAATGGCGCCGGAACCAACAAGGTGTGGATCTGGAACACGCCCTTGAACGCGCCCGATCCCGAGGTGTTCACGTTGGATAGCGGCGTGGAGATCCTGGGGTTGGCGATGGATGGGAGCAAGTAGGGATGACCTTTCTCCGTCTGCTGGGCGTCCTTCTTCGCGATATCGCCAAGGATATCCTGCGCCATCGAGGCCAGCATGTGCTGGCCATCCTGACGCTGGCTTCGGGCCTGCTGCTGGCCGGTGGAGGCCTGCTGGCGGTGGAAAGCCTGGATCGGTGGATCTCCAAGGCCGAGAGCTTGGCCAAGGTGACGATCTTTGCGGCCGAGGGCAGCCGCCTGGAAGAAACGGAAGGCATGCTCAAGCGCGATCCCCGTTTCAGCGAGGTCCGCCGCATCTCCAGCCAGGAGGGCACCCGCCGTTTCCTGGAGAGCACCCGGGAGGCGGGCCTCATCCTCGATAGCCTGGGCAACGAGCCCATTCCCGAAAGCCTGGAGCTCACGCTCCGGCAGGATCTGCTCAAGGCGCGCAAGGGCATCGAGGTGGGAGAGAGTCTGCGCAAGCTGCCGGGCGTGGGGGATGTGGTGGTGGATCAACAGCGGCTGGAATCGCTGCAGAAGACTGCGCGCATGGTCCGCCGCGCCCTCAGCACCCTGGGCCTTCTGCTGCTGCTGGCCGCGGGCTTTTCCACCGGGAATGTCATCCGCATGAGCATCCTGGCGCGGGAGGACGAGATCTCCATCATGCGGCTCGTGGGGGCGACCGAGAGCTTCATTCGCACGCCGCTGCTGGCCGAAGGCGCGGTGCTGGGCCTGGCCGCCAGCCTGCTGGCCACGGCGCTGCTCTACGCGGTCTGGCTTCCGCTCTCCAAGGGGTGGGGCGGCCTTTCCCCCCTGTTGGTGGAACTGGCCCGCCTGGGCTTCTTCTCCTGGAGCGGCATGGGGCTGCTGGCGCTCCTGGGTACGGTGACCGGGGCCCTAGGTGCGCTCTGGGGGTTCTGGACCACGCAACGCGCCATCCAGAAGGCCGAAGAGACCCTCGAAGGCGGCGCGGCCTGAAGTATGGGATCCTGGTGGCGGAGGCTCCATGGATTTCCCGTCCTATCTCGATCTGAGCAACCTCAAGGCATTGTTCCCCGCTGACTTCACACCGGGCGAGGTGGCGCAGGCCCAGACGGCGTTCCTGAAGCGCTTGGCCCTGAAAGCCCACGCCTTCTACGGCGGCAAGATGACCACCGTGCCCAAGGCGGGCATCTACGGCTTCGGCTGGTTCGGCGTGTGGTACACGCCCGGCGTCAGCGCCATTTCCACCGCCATCCGCGACAACAACTTGCGCTCGTTCGATCTCTCCAATCGCAGCAACCTGGTGGCCGTGGTGAGCGATTCCACCCGCGTGCTGGGCGACGGCGACTGTACGCCCAGCGGCGGCCTGGGCGTCATGGAGGGCAAGGCCTTCCTGATGTACTACCTGGGCGGCGTAGATGCCATCTCGCTGTGCATCAATACACACACCGAGCCCGGATCCCACAAGCCCGGCTTCGATTTCAAGGGCCTGGGCCGCCACGAGCACAGCGCCAACAAGCTGATCGAGTTTGTCCGCATGGTTGCGCCCTCCGTGGGCGCGGTGAACCTCGAGGATATCTCGCAGCCCAATTGCTTCCGCGTGCTGGATGATTTGCAGGATTGCGGCATCCCCGTTTGGCACGACGACGCCCAGGGCACCGCGTGCGTCACGCTGGCGGGCATGATCAACGCCCTCAAGTTGGCGGGCAAGGAGCTGCGCCGTTCCAAGGCCGTCTTCCTCGGTGCGGGTGCGGCCAATTCCACCATCGTGCGTCTGCTATTGGCCGAGGGTTTGGATCCCAGCAATGTCATCGTCTTCGACGCCAATGGCGCCCTGCACGGTGGGCGCGATGATTTGCAGAACGATCCCGGCTTCTACCGCCAGTGGGATCTCTGCCAGAAGACCAACCCCCAGCGCGTGGACGATATTCGCGAAGCCTGCAAGGGCGCGGATATTCTGTGCGCCCTTTCCGCGCCGGGCCCCGGCGTGGTGAAGAAGGAATGGATCAGCAGCATGGCCGAGAAGGCCATCGTCTTTACCTGCGCCAATCCCGTGCCCGAGATCTATCCCTTCGAGGCCAAGGAGGCCGGCGCCTACATCGTGGCCACCGGTCGCAGTGATTTCCCCAACCAGGTGAACAACTCCATGTGCTTCCCCGGTCTGCTGAAGGGGGCGCTGCTGGTGAACGCCAGCCGAGTCACCGACCGCATGGCCATCGCTGCCGCTCATAGTCTGGCCAAGAGCCAGCAGCATCGCGGCCTGGACGTGGACCACATCATGCCCTCTATGGAAGACATAGCGGTCTTTCCTCGCGAGGCCGCCGATGTCGCCGCCCAGGCCATTCGGGATGGCGTCGCCAAGCGTCCCATGGACCCCGAGGCCGTCTTCCAGCAGACTGTGCGCGATATACAGAACAACCGCGAAACCGTGCAGATGCTCATGGAGCGCGAGAAGATCAAGACGCCGCCCAAATCCATGATCGACGAAGCCGTGCTGGAGACGGTACGAGAGATCCGGGGCGTCACCTCGGATGAAGGGTTTGGCCGGTAAGCTGGGGTTGCCGGTGTCTTATCTTGTTCCGGTATTCCCCAAGATCTCTGAAACATAATCAGACTTCATTGTCGTGACGTTCACTTCGTTCGCATCAAGTTGTATTCTTTCGAATGCGTGATCGTCTCGCAGATTGTTCTATTGGTGTATTCTCAACAAAATTTTGGGGGTCATTGTGCTTAAAAAAGTTATGACCGCATTTTGGGTTTCGGCCCCACTGCTTGCACAAGGCACCACCTCTTCTGATGACCCAGATGTTTTTAATCCAATGCCGGTGATTAACAGCATTGAATCTCAGATTCCAACGAGTGGGCGGGGCAAGGGCGGATCTGTCAAGCCACAGGCTTGGCCAAGCGATAAGACATTCGTTGAAGACAAATCACTTCCTTTTGATATTGGAACCCCTGGCTATGGCGATTTACCAGAGGCGAATGCACGGGTCTGTTATGCCTTTCAGGTGGCTCCCGGCGAAAAGATGGAATTCAATTTGAAAGGCGAAGGGGAAAAGGTCGTGATGCGCGTCTATGTGCCCAATCCCCCACCTGCCCTGAAGTGGAAGCTGCAACTGGATTACGTCAATCGGATCGCCCGGCCGCGCCGAAGCAAACACATTGAACTCAAGAACACCACCTCGCAACCTCAGACGCTCTTCCTGATCCTGTACGGTGTCCATGGCTATTCCTACCGTCTGGATATGAGCCGAAGCGGTGGACCCAAGGCTTCCTGAAGCCTTAAAGCTTTGCCCATGAAATCGAGCCGAGGGCCAGGAACTGTTCTGCGGACAGATCTTGCTTCTCGGCTCGATGCAATAGGGCCTTGAGCAGTTCCGCCGTTGCTTCGGCATCGGCCAGGGCGCGGTGCGGGTTCCGGTTGTGCAGATCCAGGACTTCGCACAGGTGGGCCAGGTTGAATTTCCCGGCTTCTGGAACGAGCTTGCGGGATAGGTTGCGCGTGCAGATCAGGCGGTGGCGCTTCCATAGGCCCTCGGGCAGATAGGCCTTCAGGAACGCGCCATCGAAGGCGGCGTGATGCGCCACCCAGATGCGGCCCTCCAGGTAGGTGGACGCCTGGAGTGCCGTGTGTTCGAAGGGCGGTGCCGTCGCCAGCATGGCGGGCGTGATACCCGTGAGGCGTTGAATGATGGGGGGAACGCCCCGCTCCACGGCGCACAGGGATGTAAAGCGATCCTGGATTACGGTTCCCGAAAGCTGTACCACGCCGATTTCCGTGATCTCGGAGCCCTCGTGATGGCGCTCGAAGCGATCCCAGTGGGCCTTTGGATTGCCCCCCGTCGTTTCCAGGTCGATGACCGCAAAAGGCAATTCGCGCAGCGGCGGCTCGCAGGGGAACAGCATGAACAGGCCTCCATCGGCGTCCAATGCCCCACGAAGGAATGGCCCTTTGCAAAGCACTGACCCGTTGTGAACGCTTACGCGCTGATCAGCGTTTTCAGGCCTTCGCGGAACAGGACTTCCACCTTGCGGGCGCCGCGGCGCTGGACCTTGCCGAGGCCGAAGCTGGGGTGATCCAGCCACGCGCCCTCCTCCCAGCGTTCGGCGGCGCTGTAGGGGCGAGCCTTGGCGCCGGCCTGCTCCTGGATCATCAGTTCCTGGAAACGGCTGGGGCTGGGGGCGGAAGCGGCTTTGGGGGTCGCGGCGGTGGCCATGCGCGGCGCGCGGGCGGCACGCGCGGCGGGTACGGGGCGCGCGGGCTTTTCGGCCCTGAACTTGTGCACCGACTTGCAGGCGACGCAGATCAGCTTTTCGGGCACCCCGTCCGTGATGGACAGGATCCGGTGAAGCGTCTCCCCCTTGCAGCGCCCGCAGGGGGCGTCGAGTTCCTGGCCGGCATAGTAGGACTTCGTCATGGATCCAGTCTAGCAGCGCCCGCGCTGCCATAGGCGGACGGTCGAACGTGATGCAGGGGGTTTGGCGCGATCCGGCTCAGGAATGTCCGAGCAGGTCACGGATCGCCGCTTCGAATTCCTGCGAGGAGAAAGGTTTTTGCAGGAATTCCCTGGGTTCCATCGCGTCCCGCTTGCCGGGCAGGGCGTCCCGGCTGTATCCGCTGCACAGCAGGACGGGCATTTGTTCCGATTGCTGTCGGATGAGCTGGTAGACCTCGGCCCCTCCCCGTCGGGGCATGGTGAGATCGAGGATCACCAGGCGGAGCTCATCGCGGTGGCTTTGGAAAAGGTTCCAGGCCTCCTCGCCGTCCTTGGCTTCGATCACCTGGAAGCCCAGGCGCTCGGCCATCATCCGCGAGGTCTCCCGGATGCAGGGCTCATCTTCCGCCAGCAGGATGAGTCCGCCGTAATCCACGGTGGCGGGCAACGGCTTGGCGGCGGTCGGGGGCGGGAGCGCCAGATCCGAGGCGGGGAAGAACAGTTGAAGGGTGGTGCCCTCTTCTTGCTTGGAATGGATCTCCAGCCCGGCGTGGTGGGATTGCAGGATGCCGCGCATCGCCGATAGGCCCAAGCCGCGGCCGCTGGGTTTGGTGGAGAAGAAGGGGTCGAAGATGCGTGACAGCACTTCCTGCGTCATGCCGCAGCCGTCGTCCTGCACGCACAGGGTCACGAACCGTCCGGCCGGAAGGCCCTGGCCGGGCATCCTCTGCTCGATGGCGTTCGTATCCAGCCAGGTTTCGCCGGTGCGCAGTTCGACCAGGCCCGGGTGATCACCGATGGCCTCGCTGGCGTTGGTGAGCAGGTTCATGACCACCTGCTGCAGTTGCACGCGATCGCCATGGATTGTCGGTAGGGCGTCCTGGAGCCTCACATTCAGATGAACTTTCTTGGATTTCGAAATACCCAGCAGCTCGCTCATCTCGCTGACCAGGGCGTTGAGATCCACGGATTCCACCCGGAAGGCGCCGTGTCCCGAATAGGCCAACAGTTGCTGGGCCAGATCCGCCGCGCGCTGGATGCTGGCGTCCATTCGCTCCAGGTGATGCAAGGGGCTTTCGCCGTCTTCCAGGGCCTGGATGCCCAGGCCCAGCCGGCCCCGGATGGCCGTGAGAAGGTTATTGAAGTCGTGGGCGATGCCCCCGGCCAGCACGCCGAGGCTCTCCAGCTTCTGGGTCTGTCGCAGCAGCTCCTCGTGGGCGCGCTGCTCGGTGACATCCCGGGCGACCCACAAAACGCAGGGATGGCCGTCGATCTCTACATCCATGGGCGCGATGCGGGCCTCGAAGCGCAGGGTGCCTTTCATGGCTTCCAGGGAATACTCCAGGGATTGGATCTGGTGTTCCGCCAAGGCTTTCTGGATGATCGCGGTCACCCGGCGGGCCAGGTCGGGGCTCAGGATCTCGTCCACCTTTCGGTTCAGCAACTGGTTCCGCTCGGCGGCCAGTTGGGATTCATCCTGGGTGAGGACTTCCAGGTAGCGCCCTTCGGAATCCAGCACCAGCATGAGATCGGGCACGATGCGCGCAATGGCCCGCAGTCGGGATTCGCTGCGCTTCAGTTCCTCCGTCATCCGTCCCGCCAGCCGGAGCGCCCGTTTCTCCATGAGGCTGATGGACTGGACCAGCGCGGCCAGCAGCAGGGTGACGAGGATGCCACCCAGTCCGACGATCCATGGCAGGGCGATCTCGCTGATCTGGAAGAAGGTGCTGCCCGCGGAAGATCGAAGCTCCCATCGGCGGTTCCCGATCTGGAATCCACGATGGACGTCTGCAAGGCTCAGTCCCAGCCAGCGCCAGGAGGATGCCTGTGCCGGGGCGCCGCCAACGAGAAAGGGCACCGCGGCCGGGGATTCGGTGCGATCCGCAAGCTCGAAGGCGATGCCATCCTGCGCCGCGCGATTCGACGCTTCTGCGGACAGCTGCCGCATCAGGAACACGGCGTTGGCATAGCCGACGAAGGCTTTGCGCCGTTCTGCGACGGTGCCAATCGGTTCGTGGGCGCGGTAGACCGCCAAGCGCAGCACCACCCCGGGGCCGGCTCCCGGGGCCTGGGCGATCGCCATGGGCGCGCTCGCCTCCAGTTGGCCGCTGTCCCGGGCGCGCTCAAGGGAGAGGCGCTGCTCGGGAAGGCTGAGCGAATTGAAGCCGATGGCCTGGGTGTTATCGGCTTCGGGTTCGCCCAGTACGGCGATGCAGGCGGTTCCATCGCCCCAGCCGGGGTGGATCCGGGGCGGAAGGTGGGGATATTCCCTGGCGAGCCACTGGAGCAGTGCCTCCCGCTGATCGGGAGGCACTGGCACGCCATAGGTGACGCCCAGAAGCCCAGGCAGACGCGTTTTCAGGTCCAGGGCCTCCATATAGGCGCGGTAGCTGGCGCGATCCAAGGGCCCGTGGGCATTGGCGAAGCCCCGCACACCCCTCAGAAGATCCTCGCCATCACGCAGGCGATCTTCCAGAAGCCGCTGGGCCCTGGTGGCGGCTTCTTCGAAGCGGATGCGAGCCCGGCTAGTGCTCAGGAACCGCGCGTAGGCAAACAGCCCCATGGAAAGCAGCGTACCGATGACCAGGACCAACCCTGGCCAGGAGGAGCTGTTTCTGGATGCCACTCGGTGCAGAAAACCTCCTCATGGAAGGGATGTTCGAATCCCTTGTTTTTTCGGTGTCGATAAGCAGATGCTTGACTTACCGCCTGGGGATTTTTGCCACATCGAAATGATTCATTTGTTTCTGAATATGGCCGCAGGGCAGACCCAAAAACCATGGGGTCAGGCTTGAAACGGGATGGATCCCCTTGCACGATGAGGGCATGACCCCCTTGCATCGATCGTTCTGGCTTGGCCCCTGTCTGGCCGCGTTCATGGCCTGCGGGGGCGGTTCCGGCGATGGAGTCCCGTCGGCATCCACCGGCGTTCCTTCGACGCCCACAACGACGCCAACTCCAGCGCCAACGCCACTTCCTGCGGAGACGCCGCTTCCCGATTTTGCCCAGCAGAACCTGGAGGCCATCGCAGCCCCGCTATTGAAGGGCCGCACCTGGCAGCCGGTCAAGATTCCGGGCCTGCGGGATCAGGTGCTGAACGCCCACCTGAACGGCGTGAAGTCGGTCTGGCAGAACGTATCGCCCGGCTACGCCAACGTCATCTACGACCTCAAGGTCGATGGTGGCGTGATCACCTTGATCCTCGATCTGGGCGGCGTCGTTCAGAGCACCGACGGGGGCAAGACCTGGAGGGCCCTCAGCTATTGGTATCCGGGCAACGGCGTCTATGGCGAATTCTTCACCTGCGATGTCTCACCGGCGGATTCCAAGCTGGTGCTGGCCGGTGGGCGCAACCTGGCGCGCACGACCGATGGCGGCAAGACCTGGTCTGAGGTATACAGCCCAGCGCTGCCGCCCTTCACGATTGCCGCGAACTACGGCACGGTGGCGGGATCCTATGCCACGTATGGCCGCGTGCGCTTCAATGCGGATGGATCGCGCGTCTTCGCGGCCCTCGGCGCCCTGGGCCATAATTTGAAGGAACGCTGGGGCGCCGAGACCGATATGGCTGCGCGCTTTCCGAAAAGCCTCGTCTATGTGGGCGATGGCACCGCCAGTGCCTTTCAGGCCACTCCCCTGGGCGCGTTCTCGGGCATTCGCCTCATCCATCCCCATCCCACCAACCCGGATGTGGTCTACTTCGCCTTCGGCAACGGCGATTTCTATGTGACTCGCAATGCGCGTGCGTCCACGCCCACATTCGAGAAACTGGCGATTCCTGCGGGTTATGAGGTGATCGAGATGGACTGCTCGCCGTGGACGGAGGGCGATGTCCTGCTGGTGCTCAAATCTCTGACGAACGCGGATTCGGGCAAGGTCCTGCTGGGGCACGACACGGGCAGCGGCCTGAGCTGGGTGGAGGTGCCGCTGGTGAATGCCAAGGGCGCGGCCTACACCTGCACGGCGGTGCGATGCGCCAAGTGGAACCCGAAGATCCAAAACCAGGTGGTGGTGGGCATCGAGGATCGCGCCCAGCTGCTGGTTTCATCCGACAACCTGAAGAGCTTTTCGCCGATCCCCGTTCCGACCAGCCTTCAGCACGGAGAAAGCTCGTTCTATCTGGATGCGCAGAAGGTGGCCTTCGACCGCAAATCGAACCTGGCGGCAGCCTGGTCCTGGATTGGCGGATGGACTTCCACGGATGGCTTCAAGACCTGGGACGACCTGTTGATGAGCTACGACGACGCCAACCAGCTCTGGGGCAATCGCGGCGTGGGTTTTGCCGAATGCGCCGTCAATGTCATCCAGCGGCCCAGCGCGGCCTATCTCTGCACCAACGATCACGGCCTGTTTCGCAGCAACGGTTCGGATCACGCCCACTGGAAGCGGATTTCCCGCAACGCGGGCATGCCGACGGTGAATGGCAAGCCCTGGGCGTCGCTCTTCTTCCCCATGGGGGTTTCGCCGGATGAAAGCTGCATGCTGGCGTTCGCCCGCGGCGCTGCGCCCAACAACCCCTATTCGAACAATCAGCTCAAGCTGGTCCGGTCCAGCGACAAAGGCGAAACCTGGGCCGACGTGACCGCGACGCTGGGCCTGGGGGATCCGTTTGCGCTCACGTCGGATCCCATCCAGATCCTCTTCAATGATGACGCCAGCCAGCAGTGGATCCTCACGGATGAATTTCTATATTTTTCGAATAATGGCGGCGCCAGCTTCCAGGCCTCGCCCCTTCCGTTTGCCGCGGGCACCGGGCTATGCCAGCTGGCGTACGATGCGAACCACAAATGGCTGTACCTCACCACCGCCTCGGGCTTCGCGCGCAGTTCCGATGGGGGCGCCTCCTGGACCCAGCTCTCGCAAACCTTCACCCCCGGGCTTGGCGTGACCGGCGCCGGGGATCTGGTGCTGGGTCTTTTCGGGCGATTGGCGGTGGTCCCCTATGGGCAGATCGATGCGCTTGCGGCCAAGAACGGGTTTACGGAATCCGCCCTCACGCCCTACGTGAAAGCCACCATCGGCGATACGGTGCTGGAGGCCACCAGTTCGATGAACGGGTTCCAGCGCATCCAGTGCAACGGACAGGTGGTGCTGGCCACCGTGCGCTTTGGCGATAACTGGGGAAACCGGGTGTGCGGCGAGGGCCCCCTGGTGTCCTTCGATGGCGGGGCCACGTTCCAGTGGGCCATGTACAACCTGCCGACGCCGGTGATCTTCTCGTCCTCCGTCAGCGATACCGAGATTCTGCTGGGATGCGGCGGCGGAGCCTTCCGGTGGGATTTGACCCAACACTGATCTGAATACCTGAACGGCGTTTCTGGAGACGATGCCATGCAAAATCGCGTGACGGGATGGATGCTGCTGGCGGCCCTCGTGGGGATGGCCGGTCTGGGCTGCACGGGAGGGGGCGGCGGGTCCTCGGTGAACGGGCCTGCGACCACCTCGAATGGATCCGCCGTGGATGCCAGCCACGATCTGTTCTACGACGCGACGCCCGGCAGCACCCTGCTGCCGGCCGGGGCCACCTCTCTGGCCTTTGGGCTCAGCACCAATCAGAACGCGTCCTGCCGCTATTCCGTGGGCTCGGACGCGGGGTGGGCGGCCATGACGCCCTTCGCTGACGGCCAGGGAACACGCTCCCATCACGTGACCTTCCAAGGACTGAACGCCGATACCACCGTGATCAACGAGGTCTATGTCCGGTGCGACGCCGCCCCGGATCAGGTTCTGCATCTGCGCTACCGCGCGCTGCCCGCGCCCAATCCCTCGTACCCCAAGACGGGCAATCTCTGGGGCTGGGGCCAGGTCTTTCCCAATGGCGGCATCGATCACTGCAAGCGGGTGGATCTCTGGTTGGGAAGCTATGCCACCGAGGCGCAGGTGAAACAGCTTCGCGCCGCCAACGCCCAGGTCCTGGTGCTGGATTCCATCAACACCGTGGAGCACTCGGATGCCGAGAAGCTGAATATTCCTGACAGCTACTGGTTGAAGGATGTGAACGGCAAGCGCATCGAAGTCTGGAATGGAACCTACCGCTTGAATCTCACCAAGCCAGAGGTGGCCGCCTTCCAGGCCCAGTTCGCGTACCAGCGGATGCTGGACAAGAACCTCTGCATGGATGGCATGTTCTTCGACAACTTCTTCACCTCCGAAGCCTGGATGAAGAAGGATATGTGGGGAAACGCCGTGCAGATTGATGCCGACGGCGATGGCGTGGCCGATGATCCTGCCGTCCTGGATGCGGCGTGGAAGCAGGGGGTGTACGCCGAGCTTCAGGCCTGGCGCAAGCTCATGCCCTATGCCTACACCAGCGGCCATCTTTCCGATGGCGAGATCGCGGAGACCGGAAAAATCTTCAACGGGGACAGCCTGGGTTTCGTGCTGCCGGGCATCAAGGACGGGAACGCCAGCTATTCCTTCTTCAGCACCTGGGACGCCTACCATTCCTGGTGGGAGCTTGGCCAGCGGCCCACCCTGGTCATGACGGAATCCGGCCCGCCGTTCCAGATTGGCTATGGCTATGGATACACCCCCGGCCAGGTCATTCCCGCCAGCACCCTGGAATTCGCGCGCACGTTCTACCCCTACATGCGCTGGGGGCTTGGGTTCACGCTGATGGGCGACGGCTACTTCGCGCACGAGCTGGGCGATACCTGGCACGGCCAGGATTGGTGGTACGACGAGCTGGATCAGGATCTGGGGCAGCCCCTGGGGGCGGCTCAGCGCATCGATCTGGGGGTGACGCCAACCACGGATGCCATCGCCAATGGCGGCTTCGAGTCCGCGCTTTCGCCCACGTGGACTTATTGGGCCGATGCATCCGCTAGCGCCACCTTCCAGCGGGACACCACCCAGGCCGCGAGCGGAAGCGCTTCCTGTCGCGTGGATATCGCGAACGCTGGCCAGGGCGTCGACTGGAAGGTGGCGCTCTTTGAAAAGGGCCTGTCCCTGACCGCGGGAACCACGTATGACTTCTCCTTCAAGCTCAAGTCCACGGCTGTGGCCCATCCTTTTTCGGTGGGCATCCAGAAGGGCTCGGATCCGTGGACGGCTTACGGTCTTTCGAAATCCTTCACGGGAAGCCCCCAGTGGACGTCCTGCACCGTCACGTTTACCGCGACGACGACTGCCTCCGACGGCCGCCTCTCGTTCAATCTGGGCACCAAGACAGGATCGGTGTGGATCGACGACGTGAAGCTGGTCCAGCATCCACCGGATATCTTCCGACGCGATTTCACCCAGGGGACCGTGATCCTCAATGCCACGGATGCCCGGTGGGACATTCCCGTGAGCGGCTCGTACCGGCGTTTTCCCGGGAGCCAGGCGCCTCGGTACCAGTACGTGGTGGATGATGCCGACGCCGCGTTCACGGCCGGGAGCTGGCTTGCCGCTAGTCATGACAGTGGACAGTGGATGGCGAAAGGCCCCTGGTTCCACACCTGGGGCAGCGGGTGCCACCAGAGCAGCAGCACCACGGACGTTGCGAGCTGGGATCTGGGCATCCGCGCCGATGACACCTACACGCTGGATGCCTGGTGGCCTGCCGCGCCGGATGCGGCGAACTGGAGCAGCGCCGTGCGCTACGACGTGATCGTTGGTGGCAGCGTCGTCGCCTCCGCCACGGTCGATCAGACCAAGCAGGGCGATCAGTGGAACCGCATCGCTTCCATCGCGCTCACCAAGGCCGCCGGCGCCCAGGTTCGCATCACCAATCTGCAAGCGAAGCCCGCCATCGCAGACGCGATCCTGGTGCAGTCCACCGCCCGCTACAACGATGGCAGCGATGCCCCGAGCGTCGAACTGGATGCGAAGGACGCCATCCTGCTGCTGAAAAATTGACGATCCCGCCGATGCGGCCGGGGCGCGCGGGGAGATGTGGGTTCTGTTGACGGCTCCTTTCCAACGCCCTGGCTATGGCCTTGAAACCACGCTCAGGGCTTTGCGCGTGGCTTCCAGCAGGGCCTCGGGCCCCACGGGGTGTCCGGTGGCCTGCTTCATCCACAGATCCGGCGTCAGGCGGCCCAGTGTCGCCATGCGTTCGAAGGTCTCGCCCAGCTTGCCCGTGCGCTCGATCTGGTCCTCGATCTGGAAGGCGATCATGTGCCCAATGGCGTAGTCGGGCAGGTATAGGAAGCTGTGGATCATGTGGCTGTAGATGCCCAGCAGCACACAGTCCTTTTGCCCGAGCACGGGGGCGTAATAGCGGTTCCAGACGGCTTTCGAGATCTCCAACGTGGCTGCTTTCAGTTGTTCCGGCGTGGCGTTGGGGTGGGCGTACATCCAGTGCCACACCTCCGTATCCACCCGTCCCACGCCGGCGATTTCGAACACGGCCCAGAAATCATTCAGCGCTTTCTCCGCCTTGGCTTGGGCCTGAGCCTGGGCATTGGTCTCGGCCTGTCCCAGCAGCTTGAGGTCCTGCGCCTGGAAGACGAAGGCCAGGGCTTCGGTGAAGGCGGTGTTGGGCACGCCGTTCAGCAGCCAGTGATCCACGCGGTTGAGCGAGAACGTCTGTTCGACGTTGTGGCCGTTCTCATGCACGGCGATGTTGAAGCCCTTGTAATCCATGCCGTCCTGCCCGACGCGGGTGCGAAGGCGGGCGTTGTCGCCCCGGCGCAGCGCGCCCATGGCGTGTCCGCTGCCGCGCGCGGGATCCACTTCGATGCGGCTGGCCAGCCAGGTCGCGCGCTCCGGCGAAAAGCCGAGCTTCACCAGCAGATTGGGCATGTCCTTCTTGTAGGCTTCGGCGCTGGGATAGCGCTGGCGCGTCAGCGTGTCGAGCTTGGCTTCATCCAGTTGGCCGCCGGGCCGAAAGCCGTTGAACCAGATATCGAAGGGCTCCAGCTTGCGCCCCAGGCGGTGTTCGATGAGCTTGGCCACCTGGGGGACCAGCGGACTGGATAGCACCTGGTCCAGCATGGCCATCACGCGGGCTTCGGGGATCTGACGGCCCTCGTTGAAGCTGCGGGCCATGTGGGTCGGTGCCGAGGGCGCATAGGGATCCGCCTTGCGGACCGCCTTGAAGTCCTCCAGCAGCACCCGATAGCGCGTGTTCGGCTCGGGATCCGCGGATACGGGTGCGTTCCTGGGCGCGCCATCGTGGATGGGCGATGATTGGACAGTATTTGTCCAAGGGTTCCAGTCCACGGCGGGATTGTCGATGACGCAGGCCGGGATGGTCTGGTCCACGATGCGCTCCATCACCTTCTGGATGGCCCGCTGACGGGCGATGCCCCCGGGCTTGGCGTACTGGCTCTTCAGCTCGTCTCGCAGATTCCAATGCGAAAGCAGGCGCAGCTTTTCCGGGAACAGCCGCTGCCCTTTCTTATCCAGCACGTGGGCCATCCAGACGTTGTAGGACGCGATGTAGCGCTCGGCCTTTCCCGTGGCTTCGGCGATGCACTGGTTCACGTCCGCGGGGATCCGCTTGGCGAAGAGATCCACCAGGCGGGCTTCGGCCCACTGGCGGCGCGTCCAGTGATCGCCTTCCTTCAGGCGCTCGTCCAGGGTGCTCATGGGGAAGTTCAGCAGCACCACGAAGGCCAGCTTGTTGGTGAATGCGTCATCCGTGAAGTGGGCGGCCGGATCGTAGCCCGAAAGAATCTCGTCGATGGGCTGGAGAGGGCCCAGATCCAGATCGGTGTGCCAGCGGAAGTCGCGGCTGATTTCCAGGGTGTGCCCGGTGTAGCTCTCCAGCGTGAATTCCAGCCGCTGGAAGAGGGCGTCGAGCGCGGCTTGGCTTCCGGCGAACTGTTCGAGGACGAAGGCTTCGAAGGTCGCTGGATCCCCGTCTTCGCTGCGCCAGAGGGATTGGACCTGTTTCAATCCGCGTTGGATGCGGGCTCGCTGGGCCGTGCCATGTTTCGCCACTAGGGCGTCTTCCGCCTTTTGGAGGCTCACGGTCGGCAGCGCCCCGGGGGTTGATGGGGGGGCCGATGGGGATGTGGAGGCGGAAGGGGACTGCGTGTGCGCCATGACGCCTGGAACAGTGGAAAGCAGGACCAGCGGGAGCGCGGCTTTGCGGACGGACATGGGATACGACATG
>DAOPYE010000058.1:0-16714 GCA_035352715.1 Holophaga sp.
GTCGTGGGATCGAATTCCCAGCTTCCGATTCCCGCCTGGGCCTGGGCTGCCTCCAGTCGCATTTCGCTGAGCCGCAGCGAAGCTTCGGCCGCTTTCCGCTGGCCGACATCCCGGCAATTGAGAATGACGCCTTGGATGTCGGGATCCTGGATCCAGTTCACGCCAACGGTCTCGAAGGGGATCCAGCTTCCGTCTTTGTGGCGATAGCGGTATTCGGAACGATAGGCGATTCCGGGATTCGCAATGGCGTCCCGGAGGATGGCGGCAGCCTGTGGGAGGTCCTGGGGATGGATGTTATCCAGTCCGTTTTGTCCGATCAGTTCCTGTGGTTCGTAGCCCAGGATGGTTTTGACGGGGCCCATGGCCTCTTTGAAGTTGCCCTCGGCGTCGATGATCAGGAAGAGATCGTTGGAATTCTCCAGGAGCAGCTTCGTGCGCTTTTCGCTCTCCCGCAGGGCGTTCTCGATGCGCTTGCGCTCGGTGATGTCCTGGATGGTGCCAGACAGGCCCAGCGGTTTCCCATGGTCATCCGTCTCGGCGCAGATGGCGATTTCCAGCACCCGTGGCGAGCACTTGGCCGGGTTGGTGCGGTATTCCATGGTCGTGGCGAGGCCTGATTGGACGACTTGCCGGAATCCATCCTCGACGGCCGTTCGGTCGCTTGGGTGCACCAACTCGAGATAGTCCCGGAAGCATGGCGGGTGTGGGCTGGGTTTCAGGTCAAAGAGGCGGTAGTTCTCCTTGGACCAGAACCCCTGGTCCAGGCCGAGATCCAGCGTCCAACTGCCGATGTGGGCATGGCTCTGGGCGGCTTCCAGATGGGCTTCGCTCTCGCGCAGGGCGTTCTCGATGTGCTTGCGCTCGGTGATGTCCTGGATGGTGCCCGAAAGATGCAGCGGCTTGCCCTGGGCATCGCAGTCGGCGCAAACGGTATTCTCCAGCACGCGCGGCGTGCACCGCGCCGGGTTGGTCCGGTATTCGCGCGTTGTGGTGACGCCTGTTTGGACCGATAGCTGGAAGGCCTCGGTGACGGTTGCTCGATCGTCCGGGTGCACCAGTTCGAGGTAATCCTGGAAGGTCGGGGGGAATGGGGCAGGTTCAAGGTCAAAAAGGCGATACATCTGCTTGGACCAGAAATCCCGGTTCAACCCGAGATCAAGTGTCCAGCTCCCCATGTGGGCGTGGGCTTGGGCGGCTTCCAGATGGGCCTCGCTTTCGCGCAAGGCGTTTTCGATGTTCCGATGTTCCGTGGTATCGTTCAGGATCACCAACCGCAGGGTTTTCCCATCCTGCTTAATCTCACGGGCCGTGAAGGCCGCGATGAACGAATGGCCGTCCTTTTTGCGCATGCGGAATTCCAGGCCACGGACCAAGGGCGTGTCTTTGACGGCGGCCACAAGGTGGTCGTGGTCCTCGGGGTGCTCCCAAAGGCCCAATTCCAGAGAGGTGTGCCCGATCAATTCTTCGCGTGAATAGCCAAACAGGTCTTCAAAAGCCTGGTTGATCTCAGCAAAGGTATTGTCCGTCGCGCGGGTGAGGCCCACCGCATCCGGAATCTGGTCGAAGATGCGCGCAAAGAAGGGCTCGTCAACCGGATCCCCGAAGGCGGACTTGAGCAAGGTCAGAGCGTAGCCGCAGCCCGGCGCATCTGGATCGATCAAGGCCGCTGTGAGCTTCAATGTCAGTGGACGACCATCCTTGAGAATGCAGAGGGTTTCCGCCGAGCAAGAACCGGAACCCGAAGACCCCAGCGTACGCTCGAACGCGTCGTGTCCAGGATGGAACAGCTGGGGATGCTGTCCGATCAGTTCTTCCCGGCTGTACCCCAGCAATTCAAGTGCCGGTTCGTTGAGCTCGCGGATGGTGTGATCTTCGCCGATCAGGAGGACGCCCATGGGCGAAACGCGAAGCAGGCTGCGCAACTCCAGCTCGCATGGGCTGGGATCGGAGCTTCGCGATGGATTGTTCGGATTTGGTGGGGTCGTCATGTCGGAAAAGAACGGCTGAACAAGTCAGGCACCGGATACTTCTTCTCGGCAGATTAATGCTCTGGCCTGAATCCCGATCACCCTTTGCTCGTCAGCCAGTTCGACCCGCTGTGGACTTCGGCCGCCAGGGCGACGCCCAGGGGACCCAGATCGTCGGCGCCTTCCATGGATTCCTTCAGGAGCGCTGATACACGATCCACTTCTTCGGGAGGGGCTTCCACCAGAAGTTCGTCGTGGACCTGGAGCAGCAGCTTGGCCTTCAGACCTTCTCGCTCCAGGGCGCGGTGTAGGCGCACCATGGCGCGGCGCATCAGGTCCGCCGCAGTGCCCTGGACAACGGTATTCACGGCTTCGCGCAGGCCCGCAGCTTTCAGCCCCTGGTTCTTCGATTCCAGCTCGGGGATGCGGCGCACGCGGCCCCAGGCTGTGCGCACGAGGAACTCCTGGCTGGCCTGCTCTTTTGTTCCTTCGATCCACTGGGCGACCTTGGGCATGCGCTCAAAGTAGCGCGCGATGAAATCCTTGGCTTCCGCAAAGCTGATGCCCAGGTTCGAGGACAGCGCGTACGCGCCTTGCCCGTAGAGCAGGCCGAAGTTCACGGCCTTGGCGGCGCTCCGCTGCTCGGAAGCGACCTGATCCATGGGCACGCCCAGGACTTCCGAGGCGGTGCGGCGGTGGATATCCTCGCCGCGCTCGAAGGCACCCAGCAGCACGGGATCCTGCGCCAGGGCGGCCACCACGCGCAGTTCGATCTGGCTGTAATCGGCATCCAGCAGCACCCAGCCCTCGCGGGGGACGAAAGCGGCCCGGATGGCGCGGCCTTCTTGCGTGCGCACGGGGATGTTCTGCAGATTGGGTTCGCTGGAGGCCAGACGCCCCGTGGCCACGGCGGCCTGATGCAGCCGCGTATGCAGGCGGCCCGTCGTGGGGTTCACCATCAAGGGCAGGGCATCGATGTAGGTGCCCAGCAGCTTCTGCATCTGGCGATGCACCAGGAGCCGTTGCGCGATCTCGCCATCATCGCGCAGCGCCAGCTCGCTCAGCACCTCTTCATCCGTGGCTGGCGCCTTGGTCTTGTCGGTGCGCTTGAGCACCGGAAGCCCCAGCTTGTCGTAGAGGATCTTGCCCAGCTGGGCGGGGCTATTGAGATTGAAGGGCTCGCCCGCCAGCTCCATTACGCGTTTTTCCGCGGCGTCCCGGAGTGCCCGGAACTGTTCGGAGAGTCCCGCCAGCACGTGGACATCCAGACGCACGCCCGTGCGCTCCAGGTCCGCCAGGACGGACACCAGGGGCAGGTCGACCTCCTCGTACAGCCGCACCAGGCGTGGGTCCGTGAGCTGCGCCTTCAGCTTGTCCGCGAGCTGCAGCGCGAGATCCGCATCCTCGGCGGCGTATTGGACAGCTCTGTCGAATTCGGCCTCGTCGAAGCGTTTCTGGGCCTTGCCCTTGCCGACGATCTCCTCGAAGGCGATGGGGCGTATATCCAGGTGGCGGCTGCTGAGGTCATCCAGGTTGTGCCGCAGGCGCGATTCCAGCAGGAAGCTCAGCACCATGCTGTCGTCGCCCACGCCACAGACGGGAAGCCCATGGCGGGCCAGCACCTGGAGATCGTATTTGAGATTCTGGCCGACCTTTTGGATGGCAGCGTCCGCAAACAGGGGGCCCAACAGGCGCCGCACCTCGCGGAAGGGGATGTTGCGCGGATCCAGGTACGGAGCCAGCTCATCGAAGAAGATGTCGGGCTCTCCGCGCAGATCCAGCAGAGATTCCGGCAGGCCCGAATCCTCCAGGAGGCCGGGCAGGGCGCCTTCGGTTTCTGCGGTGGAGGGCTTCAGGTGGGCCAGCGGCACATACAGGCCCTCGTTCGCCTTCCAGGAAAGGCTGAGCCCCACGATGTGTCCGCGCGTGGGGTCCAGGCTGGTCGTTTCGGTGTCCAGTCCGAAGCGTCCCGCGGCACGGCAGGCCGAGACGGCCGCCGTCAGATCCTTGAGATTCGCCGCCGCGCGATAGACGCGGGGCGTTGCGTTGGCTCCGGATGTGGAAACGGTTTCGCGGGAGGCCGTGAATTCCTTGGCGAGACCCTCGAAGCCCAGGCGCTTGAATGCTTCGCGAGCCTTGGCGCCATCGACGCCGGGATAAGCCAAGCCTTCCAGGGTCACGGGCAGGTCGAGATCCGTCACGACGGTGACCAGGCGCTTCACCAGCGGCAGGCGCTCCAGCGCAGCCTCCAGGCCTTCCCGGTGGGCCTTGCGCTTCAGCTCGCCGCGATGCGCCAGGATGGCGTCCAGATCGCCGTACTGCTCCACCAGATCCCTGGCGCCCTTTTCGCCGATGCCATCCACGCCCTTCACGTTATCGGAGGCATCCCCCATGAGCGTCAGCACGTCCACGACCTGGCGGGGCGCAACGCCGAAGCGCTCCTTTACGCCCGCCTCGTCGATCCAGACGTCGCCATCGCGGTTGTTCAGCACCTGGATGCCGGAGGTGTCGTCCACGAGTTGCAGCAGATCCTTGTCGGGGCTGATGATGACGGAAGGCATGCCCGCGGCGGCGGCGCGGCGCGCCAGGGTGCCCATGACATCGTCTGCCTCGAAGCCCGGCAGCTCCACGATGGGAATGTTCAAGGCCTGCACCAGGTCGCGGATCAACGGGATCTGGGGCCGCAGGTCTTCGGGCATCTCGGCCCGGTTGGCCTTGTACTCGGGGTAGATCTGATGCCGAAACGTGGGCTCGGGCCGGTCGAAGACACAGGCCAGGTGCGTGGGCTGCTTATCGCGCACCAGCGCCAGCAGCATCCGCGCCATCGTGAGCGCCGCCCCGTTCTTCAAACGCAGGTTCGCGTAGTACGCCCGAAAGATGAGTGCAAAGGAGTCGACAAGAAAAAGTCTGGAATCAGGCATGGTGAGCCTCGCCGAGCGTCAATGAGGTCTCGCGTATCGCCATCGGCGATACCGAGAGGATAAGGGCGAAGGAGTCGACAAGAAAAAGGCGCGGTTCAGGCATGGCTTCAGTGTGGCAGGGCTTCGGGGGCGGCTCTATGGCTGGCGTTCATGGAAACAACGCGTCCGGTTGCCAGGATTACTTTTGGACAGCCTGCGGGGCCCTGGCAAAATGGAGGATTCAAAAAGGAGTTTTTGCATGCATGCCAATCATGAAGCCTGGTTCAAGACCTTTCGCGAGCGGGCCAAGGCCCTGGGTCGCCACATTGTTCTGCCGGAAGGCGTTGACGATCGCACGCTGTTTGCCGCCTCGAAGCTGATCCAGGAAGGCCTTTGCCGCGTCACGGTGTTGGGCAAGCCCAGCGCCATGCTGGCTCGCGCCAAGGACCTGAACATCTCGCTCGAAGGCGTCACGCTGCGCGATCCCGAGACGGACGCGGATCTCGCGACCTTCGCCAATGCTTTCTACGAGTCCCGCAAGCATAAGGGCATGACCGAGGAGAAGGCTCTGGAGACGGTCAAGCAGCCGCTCTACTTCGGTGGCCTGATGGTCAAGGCCAAGCAGGTGGATGGCTTCGTCGCCGGTGCCCTGAACACGACGGGCGACACGGTGCGCGCCGCGCTGCTGACCATCGGCTGCGCCAAGGGCGTCAAGACGGTTTCCAGCTTCTTCCTCATGGTTCACCCCGACGAGAAGTTCGGCGAGAAGGGCGCCATGATCTACAGCGATTGCGGCGTGGTGCCTGATCCCACGGTCGAGCAACTGGCCGACATCACGCTGGCCTCTGCGGACACCTGCAAGGCCATGCTGGGCGTGGAGCCCAAGGTGGCCATGCTGTCCTTCAGCACCGCGGGCAGCGCCGAGCACGCCCTGGTGGACAAGGTGCGCGCGACGTTGGCTCTGGTGCGTGAGCGCCGTCCCGAACTGTGCGTCGATGGCGAGATGCAGTTCGATGCGGCCTCCATCCCCGCCATCGGCCAGAAGAAGTTCCCCGGCTCGCCCGTCGCCGGTCAGGCCAACGTCTTCATCTTCCCCAACTTGGATGCCGGAAACATCTCGTACAAGATCTCCGAGCGCCTGGGTGGATGCACGGCCATGGGCCCCATGCTCCAGGGCCTCGCCATCCCCAGCAACGATCTGAGCCGTGGATGCACCGCCGAGGACATCGTCAGCACCACGATCCTGACGATACTGCAGACGGGGCACTGAGTTTCGAATCTTTTCGAATAAGCAACGGCCGGAGCGATCCGGCCGTTTTTTGTTGGGTGCGCAGCGACGCGGTGATCTCGGAAAATTCTTTGCGCGGCCTTGAAAGAATCCTTCCACTTTTGTGGAGGAAGGGTATACTCGTGCCCATGTTCACCGCGCCTTCCATTCCCAGCGTTCAGGTCGAGGCCTCCAGCCTTGCGCTGTCGCTTGCGGGCATTGGAACGGGTCTTGTAGGCCTCGTAGTACGGTTTAGAGGTCCGATCGCGGAGCAGGCGTAGCCTAGCAGTCCTTCCTACAGGCGCCCCGCGGTCCAAAAGACGCGGGGTGCTTTTTTATTACCGCACCATCTTCGAAAGGAGAGATCCATGCAGCTGAGTGGTGCCCACATCATCTGGGAATGTCTGATCCACGAAGGCGTCAGCACCGTCTTCGGCTACCCCGGCGGCGCCGTACTGAATCTCTACGACGCGCTGCTGGATTACCCGGCGATCCATCACGTGCTGGCCCGCCACGAGCAGGGCGCGTGCCATGCGGCTGACGGCTATGCCCGGGCCTTGGGCCAAGTCGGCGTGTGCATCGCCACCTCGGGCCCCGGCGCGACGAACCTGGTGACGGGGCTCGCCACGGCCATGCTGGATTCGGTGCCCATGGTGGCCATCACCGGCCAGGTGAGGTCCACGCTGCTGGGCACGGATGCGTTTCAGGAAATCGACGTTACCGGCGTCACGCTGCCGATCACCAAGCACAACTACCTGGTGCAGAAGGTCGAGGACATTGCGCCCATCCTGCGCGAGGCCTTTGCGCTGGCGCGTTCGGGCCGTCCTGGTCCCGTGCTGGTGGATATCACGGCGGACGCTCAGAAGGCGCTTGCGGATTTCGACTGGGCGAAGGTTCCGATGCCCACGCGCCACCTGCGGCATCTGCCGCCCCCGCCGGCCATCGAATCCATCGAGCAGGCGGCTTTGATGCTCAAGGAATCGAAGCGTCCGCTGATCCTCGCGGGGCGGGGCATCGAACTCTCGGGCGCGCGCGCCGAGGTCATGGCGCTCGCGGAAAAGCTGCAGATCCCCATCGCGACCACGCTGCTGGGCATCGGCGCCGTTCCCGCCAGCCACCCGCTGAACCTGGGGATGATGGGTATGCACGGGGAGGCCTGGACGAACCAGGCCATCCAGGAGGCGGATCTGCTGCTGGCTTTCGGTATGCGCTTCGACGATCGCGTGACGGGCGATCTGAAGACCTACGCCCTGAACGCCAAGAAAATCCACATCGAGATCGACCACAGCGAGATCCACAAGAACGTGAGGGTGGATCTGCCCATCCTGGGCGATCTGCGCGCGGCGCTGGTGGAGCTGCTTCCCCGCGTCGAGCCCGTGGCGCAGCGGGAATGGATCGATCATGTGAATGTGCTGCGCGATCAGGTCAACGAAAACGCGATCCTGGCCGATCACGGTGGTTTGCATCCTCCCCAGGTGCTGCACGATCTGTGGGAACTCACAGATGGCCAGGCCGTCGTTGTCACCGACGTGGGCCAGCATCAGATGTGGGAAGCCCAGTACTACAAGCATGACGGTCTGCGCAGCCTCATCACGTCCGGGGGCCTGGGCACCATGGGTTTCGCCCTGCCGGCGGGCCTTGGCGCCAAGTTTGCCGTCCCCGACAAGGAAGTCTGGGTGGTGGCCGGCGATGGCGGCATCCAGATGAACATCCAGGAGCTGATGACGCTGGTGCAGGAAGGCATCAAGGTCAATATCGCGGTCATCAACAATGGCTATCTGGGCATGGTGCGCCAGTGGCAGGAGCTGTTCTACAAGCGCCGCTACGCATCCACGCCCATGCTCAGCCCCGATTTTGTGAAGCTGGCCGAATCCTTTGGCGTGAAGGCCCGGCGCGTCACGAAGCGCAGCGAGGTGGCCGAGGCCGTGAAGGAGGCCCAGGCCACCAAAGGATCCTTCCTCATCGAATTCGTGGTGGACCAGGAATTCAACGTCATGCCCATGGTTCCCGCAGGCGGCAAGCTGGATCAGATGATCCGCCGCTTTCCCGATGCCTCTGTCGAGTAGGAGCGAACATGACCAAAGCACACGTTCTCGTGGCCTACACCGATGACGAGCCCGGCGTTCTCAACCGCGTGGCGTCGCTCTGCCGCCGCCGCGGATACAACATCCATTCCCTGACGGTGGGGCCCACCGAGCAGGCGGGTGTCTCGCGCATGACCATCGTGGTGGACACCGACGAGGTCGGCGTCGTCCACGTCCAGTCCAATCTCGAAAAGCTGCTCAATGTGCAGAAGGTGGAGAATCTCTCGGCGACTCCCTCCATCGTGCGCGATCTCATCCTGCTGCGCGTCGCCGCAGAGCCGGATCGTCGCGCCGAAGTGCTGCAGCTCGCGACGGCCCTCAAGGCTGTGGTGGTGGACATCGCTGCCGATAGCCTGATCCTCGAATGCACGGGCAGCGCGGGCAAGCTGGACGCGCTGCTGGACATCATGCGGCCCTACGGAATCCTGGAGATGGGCCGCACCGGCGTCGTCGCCATGGGGCGCGGCCGAGGCTTCTTCGGGGAACAATCCAGCCACACGGGCGCTGAATCCCTGGTGCCCAACTACATCTCCCAGTCGGCGCGCTGAACCTTCCGCGAGCCTTTGCGCTGTGATGTTTTGCACAGCACTTGTATGATTATCAACTCTGGCCGAAGACCGGCCTTACCTGGAGTCCCCACCCATGGCAACGCTCTACTACGACAAAGACGCAGACCTATCCATCATTCAGGGCAAGAAGGTTGCGATCATCGGCTACGGCTCCCAGGGCCACGCCCATGCGCTGAATCTTCGGGATAGCGGCGTTGAGGTTCGCATCGGCTTGCCCGAGACCTCCAAGTCCCGCGCCCGCGCCGAGCAGGCCGGCCTGACCGTGCTGAGCAACTCCGAAGCCGCCGCCTGGGCGGACGTCATCATGATCCTGACGCCCGATCAGACGCAGGCCAAGATCTACAACGAATCCATCGCCCAGCACATCAAGCCCGGCAAGACGCTGATGTTCGCCCACGGCTTCAATATCCGCTATGGCTGCATCAAGGTGCCCGAGGGCGTCGACGTCAGCCTGATCGCCCCCAAGAGCCCCGGCCACCGCGTGCGCGAACTCTATGTCGACGGCGGCGGCGTTCCGGCCCTCATCGCTGTTGAGCAGGACGCCACGGGTAACGCCTTCGCCCAGGCGCTCAGCTACGCCAAGGCCATGGGCCACACCCGCGTGGGCGTGCTGCAGACCACCTTCACGGAAGAGACCGAGACGGATCTCTTCGGCGAAAAGGCCGTGCTGTGCGGCGGCGCCAGCGCCCTGATCAAGGCCGGTTTCGACACCCTGGTGGAAGCGGGCTACCAGCCTGAGATCGCCTACTTCGAGTGCCTGCACGAGCTGAAGCTGATCGTCGACCTGATCTACCAGGGCGGCCTGAGCTACATGCGCTACTCCATCAGCGACACCGCCGAGTACGGCGATTACACCGGCGGCCCCCGCCTGGTGACTGATGAGACGAAGAAGGAGATGAAGAAGATCCTCGATGAGATCCAGGACGGCCGCTACGCCACCGCCTGGCTCGAAGAGAACGCCACCGGCCGCAAGTGGTTCGAAGCCACCCGCGCCAAGGAGCAGGAATCCAACATCGAGCAGGTTGGTAAGAAGCTCCGCGCCATGATGCCCTTCATCAACCCCAAGGAAGCCCCCAAGGCCTAAGGTTTCAAGCCTAGCCTTTCCGGCCCCTTCCAAGCGCCCTGCCGACCTCTGGTCGCAGGGCGCTTGGCTATCAGGGTGCGGGTTTCATGAACTGCAGGGCCAGTTCCGGGTAGCAGCGCACGAACGCTTCGCGTCGAGCGCCTTCGATGGTCGCCAGGAGGACGTCGCCTTCTGCAATGGCGGTGGCAGTCTGCGCCTGCCCGCGCAGGAAGGGCCCTGGCTCCAGGAAGCCGCTGGGCAGATCCTCGGGGCCGACGATGCTAGTCTCGTCGTGGCTGCTCTCGCCGTTGCGTTCCAGGCGCACACGGCCCACGAGAAGCTGATGGACGCGCGATGCCGGCTCGTCCCGGCGGAACAGCGCCTCTCCCGAAGACACCAGCGTGCGTTCGGCGCCGAGGGCGAAACGCTCCTGGAAGCCGCGCAGCGCCTCGTTGGTTTCCTTCAGGCGACGCGTGAACTGCTGGCAGATGATCCGCGTTAGCAGGGGGAATTCGCCGATGATGAGGTCCACGTGGGCAGGGTGCAGGCGCAGGGCGAAGCTGGCGCCAGAACTGCGCACGGATGCGGTGCGCCGCTGGGCCCCGAAATACGCCATCTCGCCGACGATCACCGGCTCGTCCTCACACATGATTGCCGCGAGCATTACGGGTGGGCCGCCGGGGGCCAGGGGCGGATGCTCCACCGTGAAGGCGCCTTTGAGCACGATGAAGAGATCACGCCCTTCTTCGCCTTCCTGGATCAGCAGTTCGCCTTCGCGGTAGCGGCAGGGCTCGATATCGGGACAGCGCGCCAGCAATTGCTGGATCTCGCCGGTCCGCGCGCATTCCAGGCCCGTGATCTCGAAGGATTCCGGCATGAAGCCCTCCGCCTCCGATCATGCCCGATGCGCGAGGTCTGCGGGCATATTTCGATGAAAGCGGAGGGAGATATCGGGCGCGAAGTGGGTTACAGATTCCCGGCGCGGCGGGCGCGCTGCATGGCGGCTTCCTCGCGCAGCATGGCGGCGATGAGCGAGGCCATCTCCAGGCTCTGGTTGCGGTTCAGGCGCGGATCACAGCCGCTCTGATAGGCGCGCTCCAGATCCTTTTCGTCGAGGCATTCCGCGCCGCCCAGGCATTCGGTGACCGGCGTGCCCGTCAGCTCGAAGTGCACGGCCCCGATGCGCGATCCCAGGGACCAATGGGTGATCATCACCTCGCGCAGCTCCTGGAGGATGTCTTCGAAGGCCCGGGTCTTGATGCCACTGGGCGTCTGGCGGCCGTTGCCGTGCATGGGGTCGCAGCTCCACAGCACGGGATGGCCGGTCTCGCGCACCGCTTCCAGCAGCGGTCCCAGCAGATCGCCCGCGCGGCCCACGCCAAAGCGCGTGATGAGCGTGATGCGGCCCGGCGCGCGGTCCGGGTCCAGGATCTCCAGCGTCCGCTTCAGCTCGTCGGGCGTCATCTTGGGGCCGACCTTCACGCCCAGCGGATTGGCGATGCCGCGCAGGTATTCCATGTGCGCGCCGTCGAGCTGGCGCGTGCGCTCGCCCAGCCACAGGAAGTGCGCGCCCAGGTTGTACCAGGCTTCGCGTTCCTCGACGTAGCGCGTCATGGCTTCTTCGTAGTTCAGGTGCAGCGCCTCGTGGCTGGTGAAGATGTCGCCCGTGCGCAGCGTCTGGCTCTGCCCGCTGAGGGATTCCACGAAGTGCAGGCTGTCCTGAACCAGGTTCAGGATCTCGGAGTAGTGACCCGCGTCGGGTCCGCGCCAGGACAGCTCCCAGCGCTCGGGGTGGTGCAGATCGACGAAGCCGCCATCCACCAGGGCCCGCAGGTAGTTCAGCGTGGCGACCGAGCAGCGGTAGGCCTTCAGCAGGCGGATGGGATCGGGCTTGCGGGCCTCCAGGGTCGCCTCGATGCCGTTGATGATGTCGCCGCGGTACGAGGGCAGCTCCACGCCGTCGACGACTTCTGTGTCGCTGCTGCGGGGCTTGGCGTACTGTCCCGCGATGCGCCCCAGGTGGATGACGGAGGTGCGTCCCCCGTGGGTGATGAGCAGGGACATCTGCAGCAGCACGCGCAGCTTGTCGGCGATGATCGGGCCCGTGCAGTCGTGGAAGGCCTCGGCGCAGTCGCCGCCCTGGAGCAGGAACCGCTTGCCGGCGACCGCGTCGCCCAGCAGGCCGCGAAGGTTGTCGACTTCATCGGATACGACCAGGGGAGGGAGCTCGCGCAGCTCTTCCAGCGCGGATTCCAGCAGCGCGGAGTCGTCGTAGACCGGCTGCTGCTTGGCGGGGAAGGGGTGCCAGGAGGTGGGGGTCCACGGATTCATCGATTGCTCTCCTCGGCTTTGGGGTAGCTGCCCAGCAGCTTGACGCTGGACGAAACGCGGGCGAGTTCATTCAAGGCCTCGGCCACGGCGGGATCCTGTTCATGTCCTTCCAGATCCAGGAAGAACGCGTATTCCCAGGCCTTGCGGCGCGTGGGGCGGCTTTGGATGCGCGACAGGTTGAGGCCGTGTCGGGCGAGGGGTTCCAGCAGATGCAGCAGCACGCCAGGCTGGTCCTTCACGGTCACCAGCAGGCTGGTCAGGTCGCGGCCCGAAGGCGGAGGCGGTTGGCCTCCGATCACCCAGAACCGCGTGGCGTTGCCGCCCATGTCCTGGATGCCTTCTGCGGCCACGCGCAGGTCGAAGAGCTTGGACGCCAGCTCGGAAGCCACCGCGGCGCCTTCGGCGTCCTCACGGGCAAGGCGCGCGGCCTCGGTCGTGGAGGAGGCCACGACGGTGGTGGCCTGGGGCAGATGGGTCGCCAGCCAACGCTGGCATTGGCCCAGGGGCTGCGGATGCGAATAGACGCGCTTGATGCGGGAGATCTCCAGATCGTGGCGCATCAGCAGCGCCAGATCCACGGGCAGCAGGATCTCGGCGACGATGCGCAGCGGGCTGTCCAGGAAGGCGTCCAGCGTGGGATCCACCGCGCCTTCGGTGGCGTTCTCGACGGGAACCACGCCGTAGTCCGCCTGGCCCCGTTCCACCGTCTGGAAAACGCCCGGAATGGAGGCCTGCGGCATGGCCTGCACCGAAAGCCCGAACTGCGTGTTGACCGCCTGATGGGAGAAGGTGCCCTCGGGTCCCAGGAAGGCGATGTGCAGCGGCCGCTCCAGGCTCAGGCAGGCGCTCATGATTTCGCGGAAGACCGGTCGGATGGCGTCCTTAGGAAAGGGGCCGGCATTCAGTCCTTCCAGGCGTTCGAGGATCTGGCGCTCCCGAGCGGGCACATGAAAGGGCGAACCCGGCAGCAGCGTGCGCTTGTATTCGCCCACTTCATTCGCCAGCTTCGCGCGCTCGTTCAGCAGGGCCAGAATCTGCTCATCCACCGCGTCGATGCAGCCCCGGAGTTCCGACAGGGGCCGCAGGGGAGAGGAGGCTGGATGGGATGGTGTCACGTCCATGGGATGGCTTTCTATAAAGAAAACCCCCGGTCGCTTTTAGCGCTCGGGGGCTTGATTCGGTGTGGTTCGCTGGACTAATCCAGAACCTCTCCGGCCATCGCACCCCAGGCGCGGCGGCTGGTAAAGCTAAACAGGAAGAAGTGGCGATTGGGGTTCATGGAAAACTCGTGAAGGCCTGATTCTAGCACGAGTGTGACTTTGGTCATCGATCTGGTTTCCACAGGAGATGTCCAAAGCTCAGGTAGAAGAACACAGTGCGCTCGCCCTTGCTGGGGCGATATTTTGTGAACGTGTTGATGTGCTGGATCACGCTGCGTTTTGGGCTGGGTTTCGGGCCGGGTTTCGGGTTGTCGGCCTCCGGCGCCTGCGCCGCCAGCTTGAGTGCCTAAGGGAGACGCGTGTGAAGGTTTGGCCCGCGTTCTCACGGGCATGTGCATCGGGAGAACCTTCCTGAAACTGTGATTTTGATCGGCGGACGAGGCGCTAAAGTCCAGCACAGGTTCAGTCTGCGCCAAAGTCCAGCGACCTGTTCAAACCCTGCCCCATGGAGTCATCAGATGCCTGTCCGCTTTCATCCTCTCGCCGCATTGAGCGCCTTGCTTGTCCTGGGAGTCCCGGCGCTGCGCGCTGACGAAGGCATGTGGACCTTCGATAACGTGCCCGTGAACAAGATCCAGGCGAAATACGGCTTCACGCCGGATCAGGCCTGGCTCGATCACGTCCGTCTCTCGGCCCTGCGCTTTCCGCACGGCACCGGATCCTTCGTCAGCGCCGATGGCTTGGTGCTGACCAATCATCATGTTGGCCACGATTTCATCCTCCAGGTATCGAGCAAGGAGCACGACTACATCAAGGACGGCTTCGTCGCCCGCGCACGCACCGAGGAGATCCGCGTGCCGGGGCTGGAACTGAAGTGCCTGGTGTCCTGCGAGAACATCACGGCCCAGGTGCTCAAGGCGCAGAAGGCCGGCAAGACTGTGCGGGAGGCCAGTGAAGCCCTGGCCAAGGAGGAAGCCGCCAAGACCGGCCTTTCCTGCGAAGCCGTGAACCTCTACCAGGGCGGGCAGTTCTGGGTCTATCGCTACCGCGTCTTCACCGATATCCGCCTGGTGATGGCGCCCGAATACGACATCGCCGCCTTCGGCAAGGATTGGGACAACTTCACCTATCCGCGCCACGACATGGATTTCAGCATGTGGCGCGTCTACGAGAACGGGCAGCCCTTCCGGCCGGAACACTTCCTGAAGTGGACGGAGAAGGGGGCGGCCTATGGCGATTTGACATTCGTTGTCGGAAACCCCGGCCGCACCTCGCGCCTGGAGACTCTGGCGCAGATCGAGTACAAGCGCGATGTGATGAATCCCCTGCTGGTGCGCACCCTGGATCGCCAGCGCAAGGCGCTGCACGCCTTCGCGGCCCGCGATGCGGAATCAGCGCGCCTGGTGAGCGCTGACCTGATGAGCATTGAGAACGCCTACAAGGTCTACGCCGGAGAGACCTCGCTGCTGAAGGCTCCTGGCGCGCTGGACGCCGTGCACAAGGCCGAGGAGCGACTGAAGGGCGCCGTGGCGAAGAATGCCGAGCTCTCTGCCAGCGCGGGAGAGAGCTGGACCCGCATCGTTCGCGCACTGAAGGATCGCAAGACCTTCGCTGCCGAGGAGCTGATACTGGTGAGCCGCAACCGCGCCCTGGTCCGTGGTCCCGTGGAAGGCGCGCTGCGCCTCGTCCGCGCGGGCGACGACACCGCCACGCGCGCGCTGCCCGATCTGGATATCCAGAACCTGGAACTGGAGATCGCGCAGCTTGCTAGTGGGCTGAAGGAGGCCGTCGATGAACTGGGATCGGCGCATCCGCTCGTGAAGGCACTGCTGGGTTCCGAGACCCCCGAAGGGGCGGCCCGTCGGATTCTCACGGACACGAAGCTGTTGGATCCGGTCCAGCGCAAGGCCCTCCAGGCCGAGGGCGAGCGGGCCGTGGCGGCCAGCAACGATCCCTTGCTGGTGTTCGCGCGCACCCTGTCGCCGTGGCAGGAAAAGGTTCAGGACCGTGCGCGCACCCTGGATGCGACCATCGCCCGGCAGAACCAGGCCATCGCCCAGGCGCGCTTCGCCGTCTATGGCACCTCGCTCTATCCGGACGCGACCTTCACCCTACGCCTCAGCTACGGAGCGCTGGAGACCTATCCCCAGAACGGAACCCTGGCCCAGCCCTTCACCACGTTCGGTGGGCTGTTCGATCGTGCGGACGCCTGGGGGCCGAAGGCGGAGAGCGGCTCCTGGGCGCTGCCTGCGCGATGGCTTCAGCGCCGCGGCACCGTGAATCCCTCCACGCCCTACAACTTCATCACCACCAATGACATCATCGGTGGCAATTCCGGCAGCCCCGTGCTGGACCGCAACGCCGAGTTGGTGGGCCTTGCCTTCGATGGCAACAGCGAAAGCCACTTGGGACGCTTCACCTACAATCCCGCCAACAACCGCTGCCTCTGCGTCGATGCCCGCGCGATCCTCGAAGCGCTCGCCAAGGTCTACGACGCGCCAGCACTGGTCAGCGAATTGCAGGGGCGTTGATCCGGCGATCTTGTCGGAGTGGCCTTGGCGTTTGAGCCCGGAAAGATTGCCCGATCCAGGCTTGAACGCCAAGGCCGAGCCGGTCTCGAGGGTCTCCGTGCTTCTTTTTGCTTGACCCCGTGCCCGCTCTGACGCACACTAAATCCTCGTGCCGGCCACGGCATGGGCCCATAGCTCAGTCGGTAGAGCAGCGGCCTTTTAAGCCGTTGGTCGCGCGTTCGAGTCGCGCTGGGCCCACCATTTACAACCGCAATGCCATAACCCATGGGGCTATCGTCTAAGGGTTAGGACACCGCCCTTTCACGGCGGCAATACGGGTTCGAATCCCGTTAGCCCTACCAGCACAACCTCCTGAGAAATCAGGAGGTTTGTTGTATTTAAGCGGCAGACTCGTTCGTGGGTTGACCCCGAAGTCAAACAGAAGTCAAAACCATGTTCCTGGTCTCCTGTGGCAGCGTATCGAGTTCCATGGACCTGAAGGCAGAATGGGTGCACCTTGCGGGTGTCCCATTTGGGGCTTCTTGAACCTGCTGGGTGTTCACCAGGACATTCCTGCATGGGAGACGCACTGTGGTTGGTCCACTCGATCCTTTCGCGCTACGGAAAGCAAGGCTCCAGGCCCTCCGCAGTGTCCCAGCGACGGTGGATGCCTCACTGGAGCGAGAGGCCCTGCTTCGTAAACAGAGCGCACTGCTAGAAGAAGCTGCTCGCCTTTGCTCTTTGGATGAGGAAACCTTCGATGTGGTCGGAGATCTAAAGCAGGCTCTAGCTGATGTGTTGGATCAATATCTCGATGCCCTGGATAAAAAGCTGTGGATTGCAGCGGACAAGCTGCGCTCCAC
>DAOPYE010000059.1:0-16391 GCA_035352715.1 Holophaga sp.
CACAAATTCTGTGGGGGCTTTGTCGTGCTTATACATAGGGTTCTGATTTCGATAAATCTCGTTAAACTGAGTGTTTTGAGACGAGGAGATCCATGTCCATCCATGTCAAGCTTCCTGATGATTCCATTCGCGAGTTGCCGGATGGCGCCACTGGAGTTGATTTGGCGTCGGGCATCGGGGCGCGATTGCTGGATGCAGCCTTCGCGGTGCGCGTGGATGGCGTGATGCGGGATCTGAACACCGTTTTGACCGATGGTGTCAAAGTGGCCATCGTCACATCCAAGGATCCGGAGTCCCTTGAAGTGATCCGGCATTCCACGGCGCATCTGCTTGCCCAGGCCGTGCAGCGCCTGTTCCCTGGAACGCGCGTTGGGATTGGCCCCGTGATTGAGGATGGCTTCTACTACGACTTCCTTGTGGAGAAGTTCTTCACGCCGGAAGATCTCGTCGCCATTGAGGACGAGATGCGCCGCATCACCGCAGATGCGATCCCCGTCCAGCGCGAAGAGCTTTCGCGGGAAGCCGCGATCGCCCGGTTCGAGGGCATGGGCGAGCACCTGAAGGTCGAACTGGTCTCGGCCATTCCCGCCGGTGAAACCCTCAGCACCTACAAGCAAGGCGATTTCTACGATCTTTGCCGCGGCCCCCATGTGCCCAGCACCTCCAAGCTCAAGGCCTTCAAGCTCCTGAATACGGCTGCGGCCTACTGGAGGGGCGATGAAAAGCGGGAGCAGCTCTGCCGCATTTATGGCACCGCCTTCCACACGCAGAAGGAACTCGACGAGTATCTGAAGCGTCTGGAGGAGGCTCGTGCGCGGGATCACCGCAAGCTGGGCAAGGAATTGGGGCTCTTCTCCTTCCATCCCGAAGCCCCTGCTTCGCCCTTCTTCCACCCCAAGGGGGCCACGGTCTACAACGAGCTGGTCGATTACATGCGCGGTCTCTATGCGCGCCAGGGCTACAGCGAGGTGATCACGCCGCAGGCGCTGGATGTCAGCATGTGGAAGACCTCGGGCCACTATGAGAAGTATCAGGAAAACATGTACTTCACGATGGTCGAGGAGCGGGAGTACGCCCTCAAGCCCATGAACTGTCCGAGCCACTGCCTCATCTATGGCACGGCCAAGCACAGCTACCGCGAACTGCCCATCCGCTATGCGGACTTCGGTCGCCTGCATCGCTACGAGCGCAGCGGCGTGACCCAGGGATTGACGCGCGTGCGCACCTTCTGCCAGGACGATGCCCACATCTTCTGTGCGCCGGACCAAATGAAGGCGGAGATGGCCTCATTCTTCGATTTCATCATGGATGTCTACAAGACGTTCGGGTTCGAGGAGGTGCGCGTGGCGCTCTCCACCCGACCTGAAAAGCGCCTGGGTTCGGACGAGGTCTGGGATCACGCCGAGGCGGCCCTGGCCGAAGGCATGAAGGACGCTGGGCTCGACTTCCATATCAACCCCGGCGAAGGTGCCTTCTATGGCCCGAAGATCGAGTTCCAGGTGCTGGATGCGCTGAAGCGTCCCTGGCAGCTGGGAACGCTGCAGGTGGACTACTCCATGCCCGCCAGGTTTGGGCTCACCTACGTGAAGCCCGACGGCAGTGAAGGCACGCCCGTCATGCTTCACCGCGCGATCCTCGGCAGCCTGGAACGCTTCATGGGGATCCTGATCGAACACTGTGCGGGTGCGTTCCCCACCTGGCTGGCCCCGGTTCAGGTTACGATCCTGCCGATCACGGAGCGCGTCCACGGCTTTGCCCAGACGATCTACGAACAGGCACGGAACCTGGGACTGCGGGTCGAGCTGGATCTGCGCAACGAGAAGGTGAACGCGAAGATCCGCGATGCTCAGATGCAGAAGATCCCTTACATGCTGGTGCTAGGAGATCGGGAAGCGGCGGCAAACTCCGTTTCCGTGCGCCATCGCCATCAGGGCGATCTGGGCGTTCAATCTGTAGAAGCCTTTTTTGAGCGGATTCGAGAAGAAATCCGACTGCGAATTCGATGATCTTCGCTTGGTGAAGCCATGCTTCACTGGTAAGATCAGATTCCTTGTTCTGTTTGGGAGGACTGTATCCGAGCGACTGAGACACGCATCAACGATGGCATTCGAACCGCTGAGGTTCGCGTCATTGACGAAGATGGAGCACAGCTTGGCGTCATGACCCCGTCGGCTGCGATCCGGATCGCCGAAGACAAAGGGCTTGATCTGGTGGAGGTTTCCCCCACCGCGAACCCTCCGGTTTGCCGAATCATGGACTATGGCAAGTACAAGTTCATGGAAGCTAAGCGGGAACATGCCGCCCGCGCAAAACAAAAGAATATCGTGCTGAAGGAAGTGAAGTTCCGCCCACGCACGGATGACCATGATTTTGAATTCAAACTGAAGCACATCCTTCGTTTCCTTGAAGAAGGAGACAAAGTAAAGGTCGTCGTGATGTTCCGAGGTCGCGAGGTCGTTCACCGCGATATCGGTTACCGGATCATTGAGGATGTGCTTGCCCGCGTCGCCGAGAAGTGTCTCGTCGAGAAGGCGGCCGGCATTGAAGGTCGCGATATGCATGCGATCATCGCTCCCCGCTCGGTGGAAACCGTAGCCAAGAAACCCAAGGTGGCCAAGCCTTCCGAGGCCACTACCTTGGAACCCAATCAAGCCTGAGAGGTATCCAATGCCCAAGCTCAAGACCCACAAGGGCGCGGCCAAGCGCTTCAAGAAGACCGGCAGCGGTCAGTTCAAGCGCGGCTGTTCGCACCAGCGCCACATCCTCACCAGCAAGTCTGCCAAGCGCAAGCGCCAGCTTGATATGGGCGGCATGGTGTCGAAGTCCGATCTCGATCGTGTGCGCGAGATGCTTCCTTACGCGTGATTTGTTTTAACCCCGGTGGCTGAGGCCACCCCCGACGGGGCTCCCTAACGCTTCGATGAAGCGGCCCCCAGGAAAGGAAACGCCATGGTTCGTGTTAAACGTGGTTTTAAACGCGTTCAGCGCCGCAAGCGGATGCTGAAGTTCGCCAAGGGCTTCTACGGCGCCAAGAGTCGCCTGTATCGCAGCGCGAAGGAAGCCGTTGAGAAGGCCTTGCTCTACTCCTACCGCGACCGTAAGGTGCGCAAGCGGGAGTTCCGTCGCCTGTGGATCGTCCGTATCGGCGCGGCCGCTGAGCAGAACGGCCTCAGCTACTCCAAGTTCATGGGCGGTCTGAAGAAGGCCAACGTGACCCTGGATCGCAAGATTCTCGCGGACCTCGCCGTCCGCAATCCCGAGGCGTTTAGCAAGCTCGTGGCCACGGCCAAGGGCTGAAGCGAACGCACAAACGAGTCGCACCAGATCCGAAAGGCCGCATTCGCGGCCTTTCTCTGTTTACGGGAATGCCATGGAAAACCCTCTCCTGCCCTCTGAAGTCATCGAAGCCAGTGCGGCCTTTCCCGGGCAGGTCGCGGCCTGCACGGATCTGGATGCGTTGCTGCGCCTGAAGGGCGCCTTCGTGGGGCGCGAGGGCAGCCATGCCGCGCGCCTGATGGAATTGTTGAAGACCGCTCCCAAGGAGCAGAAGCGCGATCTGGGCGCGGCCATCAACGCGCTCAAGAACCAGTGGGAAGAAGCGCTCAAGAGCCGCCAGGGCGAGCTGGAAGAGGCCCGCAAGCGCCGCACGTCCCTGGCTTCCGCTTGGGATCCAGACCTACCTCCGCCGCTGCCGGCCCACGGCGCGCTGCATCCGCTCAATCGGTTGATGAATCGTCTGGTGGAAGTCTTCCGGCCACTGGGGTACCACGTCGAGGAAGGCCCCGAGGTGGAGACCGAAGGCAACAATTTCGATGGCCTCAACATTCCCGAGGATCATCCCGCCCGCTCCAGCTCGGACACCTTCTACTTCGCGCAGCACCCCGAACTGCTGCTGCGCTGCCACACCAGCCCGGTGCAGGTGCGCGGCCTGAAGCGGCTCGCGCCGCAGATCGAAGCCAAGGGTGGCATTCGCTTTCTCGCGCCGGGCCGCGTCTATCGGAAGGACGAGGTCGATCCCACGCACAGCCCCATGTTCCACCAGGTCGAGGGTCTGCTGGTGGGCCGCGGCATCGGGATGCATCACCTCAAGGGAACGCTGGCCTACGCCATGAAGGCGCTGTTCGGCGAGGGCGCGGATGTTCGCTTCCGTCCCAGCTATTTTCCCTTTGTGGAACCGGGCTGTGAGGTGGATGTGCGCTGCCCGCTCTGCGGCGGCGGCGGATGCCGCGTCTGCAAGGGCTCGGGCTGGGTGGAACTGCTGGGGGCGGGACTCGTGCACCCCAATGTGCTCGCCTATGCGGGCATCGATCCTTCGGTCTGGAGCGGCTTCGCCTTTGGCATGGGCGTGGAGCGCATCGCGATGATGGTCAGCCAGACGCCGGACCTGAGGCTCTTCTTCGAAAATGATCAGCGGTTCTTGAATGAGATGGGGGGGCTTTACTGATGCGCATCGAGATCAAGGCCCTTGAATGCGAACTGCCCGCCCTTGGGGGGCGTGGCACGGTGGATCTGTGCGAGCTGCTGGCGGGACTTGGTTTTCCCGTGGACGCGGTGGAGCAGGTGAACGGGGAAACGGTGCTGGAGGTGGATGTCACGGCCAATCGCGGCGATGTGATGTCCCACCGAGGACTGGCCCGCGATGTGGCGGCCAAGCTCTCCGCCGAACTGTCGCCGCTGGCGGTGCCCGCGCTCGATGAAGGCGAGGCGCTGCTTTCGGTGCGTCTGGAAGATCCCGCCTGCCCGCTGTACGCCACGGCGATCCTGGAACTGGGCGACCAGGCCACCCCGGCGGCGGCGCAGGCCTTCCTTGCTTCCATGGGCACCAATGCCAAGAACCTCGCGCCTGTGGATGCCTCCAACGAACTGCTGCACCGCTATGGGCATCCCACCCATGCCTTCGATGCGGACAAGCTGCGCGGCGGCATCGTCGTGCGGCGAGCCAGGGCAGGGGAAAAGCTGGTGACGCTGGATGGTGTGGAACGGACATTGAATGTCGAAGACCTCTGCATCGCAGACGATTCCGGCGTGATCGCCCTGGCTGGCGTCATGGGCGGCGATTCCACCAAGGTGGATGCCGGAACCCGCCGCGTGCTGCTGGAGAGCGCCTACTTCGAGCCTCGCGTGGTGCGCGCCATGGCGCGCAGGCATGGGCTGCATTCGGATGCGTCCCATCGCTTCGGGCGCGGCACGAATCCGGCTTTCGCGCGCACGGGCCGCGATCTGCTGGCCCAGCGCTTGATGGCCTGGGCTGGTGCCCGGCTGAAGGGCGTCTGGACCGCCGGCTCCGAACGGCCGACGGCTGCGGCCATTGTTTTGCAGGTAGCCACGCTTCAGCGCATCGCTGGAGAGCCGCTTGAGATGGCCGAGGCGGCGGCGCTGCTGGGGCGGCTGGGATGCCGTGTCGAGCTCACAGGGGATGTCCTGAAGGCGGTGCCACCCTCGTGGCGGCATGATCTCGCCATTCCCGAGGACCTTGCGGAAGAGGTGCTGCGCCTGCGTGGCTACGACCGCATCCCCTCGGTGCTGCCTTCCCTGGAGGGCTATCCGGAGCCCCTGTCCGACGCCTTCATCCAGGGTCAGGACGTATCCCGCCGCCTGGCGTCCCTGGGTTTCCATCAGACCGTCACCCTGGGCTTCGTGCGCCCTGAGGCGGACGCGGCCTTTGCGGCGCCTGATAATCCTGCGGAAGGGCGAACCCTGGTTAACCCGCTGGGCGTTGAATACTCGGTGATGCGGGCCTCCCTGCTGGCTTCGCTCAAATCGGCGGCGGAGCTGAATCAGCGCCAGGGAGCCAAGGAGGTCCGGCTCTTCGAGATCGCGCCGACCTATACCAGCACGCCCAACGGGCCCATTGAGACGCGAACGCTCGGCCTGGTGTGGGGCGGAACGCTGGGTGGTGAGGATTTCCTCACCAAGGCCCGGCCGGTCCAGGTGGCCGATATGCTGGGGGTGTTGCGCGAACTGGGAGCCGATCAGGTGCAGGTGCGCGAATGGCCCGGCGGCTTCCTGGCGGCCGAAGTCGCCATGGATGCGCTGCCCAAGCCGTCCCATCGCGTGATCCCGACATTCAAGCCCTTCAGCCGGTTCCCCACCGTCGAGCGGGATCTGTCGCTGCTCGTGGATCTGGATCAGTCCTACCGTGCCTTGGCGTCGGAGATGGAGGCGCGCGTCCGCGCAGCGGCGGGTTCCACCTTCCAGGATGTGCGATGCGTCGATGTCTTCCGGCACAAGAGCCTTCCCGAAGGCCGCCAGGGCTGGCTCTTCCGCCTGCGCTTCCAGGCCATGGACCGCACCCTGACCAGCGAGGAAGTGGACGGCTGGACCGCGTGCGCCCTGGAAGCTGCCAGGAGCCTGGGCGCGGAACTGCGGGCTTAGGTAAGATGATCTGACGAGGCCCGCCATGGAACTGCTCAAGCAACTCGAAGAAAAGCTCCACGCCCTCATCCAACAGCGCAACCAGCTCCGCGACGAGCTGGAGCACCTGCGCCAGGATCGGGGTTCCGTGGACGAGGAACTGCATAGCCTCCGTCGCCGCCTGGAGGATCTGCAGTCCGAGAAGGCCTCTCTGCTCAAGGAGCGCGATGAGATCCGTGCGCAGGTGGAAAGCATTCTCAAGGCTGTTGAGGAATTGACGTGACCGACCTTACCCCCAATGTGCCCCCCACCGTGGAGGCCGCCATTCATCTGCTGGGCCGCACGCTCAAGATCCAGAGCAGTGCCGACCCGGAGCTGCTTGATCGCTCCGTGGCCCTGCTGGAGAAGACGTTCCAGGACATGGAACACGCCTATGAGCTAAGATGGGGATGTTCTCCGTCGGCCCTGGACACTTCGACCTGGGTTCTGATGGGAGCCCTGAACCTCGCGCATCAGGTGGTGCGCGTGCAACAGGAAGCCAGCCAGCAAACCCAGAACCTGGAACAGACTCTGAAACTTCTGGAGGATGTCCCAGACGAGCCCCACGCTTCCGGTGCCCTTTTCGAAGGACAGGATTGAATTTGGCCGGGAGTGGAATCTGTTCCCTGCGAGGCCCGTGCATTGGCCGAGCGCTTGTTCCGTAAAACTGCCTGGGCGGCCTTCCCCCGGCCTTGTGCGCGCCGCGCGACGGAGCGCCTTAAACCGGGATTCTGACTACCCCCCTACACACTAGGGAACACGGCAAGCCAACACGACTGAGCGGGGTTCACGTTCTCATCCAGGGCTTCATCGGCTGGCTCTTCAACCCACGAGGAGCTAAGCATGAACAGCATTGATTGGATCTTCCTTCTGTTGGCCCTGCTGGCCGCGGCTGGATTCATCTTCCAACTGTTGCGCGTCAAGCAGGTTCAGGTCGATCTCTCCCAGGCCAAGGCCCAGGCGGAATCTGAGCTGAAGGCCCAGCGTGAGCAGATGCTCACTGAGGCGGAGAAGGAAGCCGCGCGCATTCTGACCCGTGGCCAGAAGGAAGCGGACGCGCTGAGCAAGGAAGCCGAGATCAAGGTCAAGGAGCAGGCCCTGCAGGCTCGCACCGAGGCCGAGAAGCTGGTGAATGAGCGCATGTCGGCCCTTGAAAAACAGGGGCAGCGCCTGCAGCAGAAGGAGGACAGCCTCGACAAGAAGCTGACCCAGTCCGAGCAGAAGGCCAAGGAGCTGGAGCTGAAGGCCGAGAAGCAGAAGGCTGAATCCGAGAAGCTGGAGGAGCTTCAGGGACAGGCCCGACAGCTGGTGGAGGTCCAGGCCAAGAAGCTGGAGGAGATCTCCGGCTTGAGCCGCGAGGACGCCAAGGCGCAGCTCATCGGCGAGCTGGAATACACCGCCAAGATGGACGCGGCCAAGCTGGTGCGTCGCATCGAGGATGAGGCGCAGGAAGAGGCCACCAAGAAGGCCCGCTGGACCATCAGCGCCGCCATCCAGCGCGTTGCTTCCGATGTGGTGGCCGAGCAGGCGGTCACGTCGGTGCAGCTGCCTTCGGATGATCTCAAGGGTCGCATCATCGGCCGCGAGGGCCGCAATATCCGCTCGCTGGAAAAGGCCACCGGCTGCGATCTCATCGTGGATGACACGCCCGAGACCATCGTCGTCTCCAGCTTCGATCCCATCCGCCGCGAAGTCGCCCGCCAGTCCATCCTCAAGCTACTGGCCGATGGGCGCATTCATCCGGCCCGCATCGAGGAAGTGGTCGAGAAGATCAAGACAGATATGGATCAGCACCTCAAGGAGCTCGGCGAGCAAACGGCCATCGGGTTGGGCTTTCCCGATGTGCATCCCAAGCTGCACAAGCTCATCGGGCGCCTGAACTACCGCACCAGCTACGGCCAGAACGTGCTGGATCACACCAAGGAAGTGGCCCACATCGCCGAGTACATGGCCGCCGAGATGGGCGCGGATCAGCGGTTGGCGCGCCGCGCCGGGCTTTTCCACGATATCGGCAAGGCCATCGACCGCGAGGTGGAGGGCACGCACATCGAGATCGGCATGGAGCTGCTGAAGCGCTTTGGAGAGAAGGAAGACGTCATCCATGCCATGAGCTGCCACCACGGGGACTATGAGCCCAAGACGGTGGAAGCCATGCTGCTCACCGCCGCGGACGCCCTGAGCGCCGCGCGCCCCGGTGCCCGCCGCGAGATGTTGGAGACCTACGTCAAGCGCCTGGAACAGCTGGAGGCCATCGCCAGCAGCTACAAGGGCGTTCAGAAGAGCTTTGCCATGCAGGCGGGCCGCGAGATCCGCATCATGGTGGACGCGGGCCAGGTCAACGACGACCAGGCGTTCTGGCTGGCCAAGGATGTGACCAAGCGCATCGAAAGCGAGATGCAGTATCCCGGCCAGATCAAGGTCACCGTCATGCGCGAAACCCGTGCGGTGGAATACGCGCGGTAGCGCCATGGACACGGACGCATCCAGCCAACACCGGACGTTGGCCGTCGCTTTCGCCGGTGCCAGCGCATTCCTCGGCCTCTACGCCACGCAGCCTCTCCTGCCTACGCTGGAGAGGCTGTTCCACGTCGGGAAGTCCACCGTGAGCCTCACGGTGACGGCGTCCACGCTGGGCGTGGCGCTCTCCGCGCCGCTCGTCGGATCTGTGGCGGATCGCTTCGGGCGCAAGCGCGTCATCGTCGTCTCGGCCACCCTGTTGGCGCTGGCGACGCTGTTGAACGCGACGGCGCGCAGCCTGCCAGGCCTGGTCTTCTGGCGATTCATGCAGGGCCTCTTCACGCCGGGCGTCTTCGCCATCACCGTGGCCTACGTGCAGGAGGAGTGGCACGAAGGCGCCGGCCGCGCCATGGCCGCCTACGTCACGGGCACGGTGCTGGGCGGCTTCCTGGGGCGCATCACCGCGGGCCTGCTGGGCGCAAGGCTGGGCTGGCAGGTGGTCTTCCTTTTCCTTGGCTCTCTGGGCTTGCTGGCCGCCGGGGCGCTGCACGTCTGGCTGCCCGTGGAGCGCCACTTCTCGCGCCGCGGGGGTTCCCTGCGCATCGGAACGATCCGCCACTTGCGCAACCCGCATCTGACGGCCACCTTCGCGGCGGGTTTTTGCGTGTTGTTCTCGCTGCTGGCCACCTTCACCTACATCACGTTCTATCTCGCTGCGCCACCTTTCCATCTGGGGCCTGCGGCGCTGGGCTTCCTCTTCTTCGTCTACTTGGTGGGCGCGGTGATCACGCCCCCCTGTGGCCGGGCCATCGATCGCTTCGGGCATCGCACGGTCCTCGCGGTTTCCATGGCGGCCTCGATCGTGGGCATCCTGCTGACGCTGGTGCCAAGCTTGGTGGTGGTGATCATCGGGCTGGCCCTGTGCTGCTCGGGGGTCTTCGTGGCGCAGGCCTGCGCCAATGGCTACATCGGACTGGCGACGGATCGAGGCAAGGCGCTGGCGGTGGGGCTGTACGTGACCTTCTACTACATCGGCGGCAGCGCGGGGGCCGAGCTTCCCGGCTTCCTGTGGCGCTTCGGCGGATGGCCCGCCTGCGTGGCGCTCATTGTCGTGGTGCAATCCGCCATCATCGCCATCACCCGTTTCGGCTGGTCCGCCCATGGCGAACACAGCCATGATCCGCTGCCCCTGCATTCCTGAGCCGCCATGATGATTCGTTCGCTTGTGCCCATCCTGCTGCTGATCCTCAGCAACGTGTTCATGACCTTTGCGTGGTACGGCCATCTGCGCACGCTGCGGGGCGCGCCGCTTTGGGTGGCGATCCTGGCGAGTTGGGGCATCGCGCTCTTTGAATACTGCCTGATGGTGCCCGCCAATCGTCTGGGCTTTGGCCACTACTCGCTGCCGCAGCTCAAGGTGATCCAGGAGGTGGTCACCCTTGGGGTCTTTGTCATTTTCGCGGTGTGGTTCATGCGTGAGCGCCTGACGCTGAATCACTGCTACGCGGGGCTATGCCTGGTCGGGGCGGTCTACTTCTGTTTCCGGAAGTGACTTCGATTTCGACAGGGCGGCGGCGATGATCTGGCGCAGTTCCTGAAGCCGGTAGGGCTTGGGCAGGAACCCGGCGAGTCCCTGGCGCGTGAGTTCTTCCACCACCTGTTGTTCGTCGTACCCGCTGCTGAGGATGATGGGCAGCTCCGGGCGCATCGCGCGTATGGCGTGGAATGCCTCTCTGCCGCCCATGCGCGGCATGCTGAGATCCATGATCACGAGCTCGAAGGGGGTGTCTGCCTGCAGGTGTTCGATGGCCTCGCGGCCATCGCGCGCGGATTCCACCGTGAAGCCCAGGGTGCGCAGGATGCGCGTGAGCGCGGTGATGATGGCCTCTTCGTCATCCACGATGAGCATGTGCCCCTGATAGCGCGCCTGCGGCTCGGGCGCGGGAGGTGGGGCCAAGGGGGCCGGGTTGGTCAGGGCGGGAAAGAGGATGTGGAAGGTGGTGCCGTGCGCCACGGGATCGGTGCTTGTGTCGATGGCGATGCCCGCGCGATGCCCCTTCAGGATGCCGAGCATGGCCGAAAGCCCCAGGCCGCGTCCGGTGGTCTTGGTGGTGAAGAAGGGGTCGAAGATGCGCTCTCTGATTTCGGGGGGCATCCCGCAGCCGGTGTCGCTGACCTCCAATAGGGCGTAGCGGCCGGGCTTGAGGTTCTGTGCGGGGAAGTCTCGCGCAAGGGTGGGCGCGTCCAGCTCGCGGCTGCCGGTGCGCACGGTCAGCACGCCCACGTGATCGCCGATGGCGTCCGAACTGTTCGTGACCAGGTTCAGGATCACCTGCTGGAGCTGCGCGCCATCGGCCTCGATGAGGGGCGGCTCCGGCGCGAGCTCGAAGGCCAGCTCCACCTTCTTGTGGATGGAGACGCGCATGAGCTTGGTCATCTCCTGCACCACTTGGTTCAGGTTCTGCGGCTTGACGACGAAACGGCCCTTGCCGGAATAGGCCAGCATCTGGCGCGTGAGATCCGCGGCCTTGGTGGCCGCCAATTCTGCGCTTTCCAGGCTTGAGACGGCGGGGTGGGCGGGATCCAGCTCCAGGCCCGCCAACTGCAGGTTGCCCAGGATGGCGGTCAGCAGATTATTGAAGTCGTGGGCGATGCCGCCCGCCAGCACGCCGAGGCTTTCCAGCTTCTGCCCCTGGCGCAGGGCCTCCTCGGATTTTCGGCGCTCCGTGATGTCCTCGAAGATCCAGATGGAGCCTTCCTGAGGATGCTCCGGATCCAGCGCCTTGCCGATCACCTGGCAGTAGTGGGGCGTGCCGCCGAGGTGTTCCAGATTGGCCTCGAACTGGCACCACTGTCCCCGGCTCAGTGCTTCGTAGTTCTGGCTGCCGCCAAGGTCATAGGTATCGTCGCTGGGGTACAGGATGCGGGTCAGCGCGCCCTGGACCTGGCTCATGGGCATCCGCAGGATTTCCGGAAGGCGCGGATTGACCCATTCGAAGACGCGGTGACGCACGAAGGCAATGCCCACGGCCGTGTTGTCCAGGATCAGGGATTGAATGCGGTGGACGCGCTGGAGCTCATCCTCGGCCTCCTTGCGCGCCGTGATGTCCTCCCAGATCCAGACCGAGCCATCATGGGGGCTTGATGGATGCAGGGCGTTTCCTTGGATCCGGCACCAGAATGGCGTGCCGTCTGCGCGTTGGAACCGCACCTCCAGTTCGCCTTTCTGTCCCTGGCCCATGCGCTTGTAGGCCGCTTGGGACAGCCCGTCGTAGTCGGTGTCATCGGGGAAGAGGATGCGGATCGGCGTGCCCAGCAGATGGCTGGGCGCCAGGCCGAAGAGTTCGGGCAGGCGGCGGTTCACCCATTCGAAGAGCTGGTGGCGCACGAAGGCGATGCCCATCGTGCTGTTATCCAGGATCAGGGATTGCACCGAGTTCACCTGGCGCAACTCGTCGTTGGAAATCGCCAGGCTGCGCTCCAGCAGATAGCGGTCCTGCTCCAGATCCTGATAGGTCTGTCCCACCTTGGACAGGAAGCCCTCCCACGCCATCGGGTCCGGCGGTTGGTTCGCCGTGATGCCCAGCCGTTGAAGCTGGCGCTCCAATTGGCGGTGGTGGCGATGGGCGGACACGTCAGTGTTCCTGCAAGGTGGTGAGGGTCATGGTCTGATTGTGCAGCCGGCATCCGCCGCCCAGGACCGGTGATAGCTCGCCGTAGCTGTAGAACCCAATCTGGCCGGATCCCGGCGGAAGCGCCGATAGCGTCGCCTCCAGCTCTTCGTCGCTGCGCTCGCCCAGTACCATCCGGCGTCCCACGCAGCTGATGGCCAGCGAAAGCACCGGCCCGAGGGCTTCCGGCCGCGCCAGATTGGCCGCGTTCTGGGCGCCTTCGATGAGGCGATCCAGCTCGCAGCGCATGAGCGCGACGCTGACGCCTTCGGGGATATCCCCGGCAAAGGTGAGGCTCTGGCTCGCTTCGTCGATCGCCAGGATGGTGCGAACGACCTGGGGTTCCAGGGGATCCTCGGTGCGCAGGGAAAGGGGGAAACGCAAGGCGGTGGCGGGCAGGCCCGATGCCAGTTCCCCCAGGTAGGTCCGGTACAGCGCGAGGGCGGGCCGTCCATCCAGTTCGTAGAGCACGTTGTCGATGGCGCGCGTGACCTTCCGTTCGGGGCCGAACTGGAGCCAGCCGCCCTGGGAGCCGCTGCCGATGTGGATCCGCGGGCCGTACAGGCCCACCGCGGCCAGACGCCCCGGTCCGCGCTTCAGCTCGGACCCCGGTGTCGCCGAGAGCACCCAGCTCTGCTGGAAGTGTTGGCCGTCCCCGGCCAGGCCGCCCGTGATCGGAACATCCAGATGCTCTCCCAGGCCCTGAACCAGCTTGCTGCCGTTCACCCGGAGTCCGTCGGACAGGACAAAGACGCCCGCGAGGGCTTCCGACACCAGCGCTGCGCCCATGTGTCGCCCCGCGTCCCGGCTTCGGTCGGCTTCGATGTCCTCCAGACTGGCGAGGCGCAGATCCGTGTGTTCGAAGCGGATGATGGCGGCGCTGAAGGTGTCGTCTACCAGGTGGGTGCCGAGGATTTCCCCCGCGCTGGAGCAGCCCAGCATGAACGAACGTGGAAAGGCCTGGCGCAGGGCCTCAGTGGGCGCGAGATCCAGTCGGCTTCCGCCAAAAACCAGGATCAGTGTGCGCTCGCCATCCCAAGGCGGAAAAGGGGCGTTCCACCCTTGCCCGCTGCTGTGTGAAAACACCCATTCCATGACCGCTCCATGGATTTTCATGGGTACCATCGGCCCCATTCGACCAAAGTGTCAATTCTGTCGCACGGTATTGTGACGAAGGTTGCGCGCTAGAAATCCAGATCCCGATGGAGGAAGGGTTTGGCGTCCTTGCCCGCGTAGTCGGCGACGCGGTGTCCGTGCCCGCGCAGCAGGTATTTCGTGGAGAGCAGCCCCTCCAGTCCCACGGGTCCGCGCGCGTGCAGCTTGCCGGTGGAGATGCCGACCTCCGCGCCGAATCCATAGCGGTAGCCATCGGCAAAGCGCGTGGAGGCGTTGTGGTAGACGCCCGCGGCATCGACCTCTTTCAGGAAGCGTTCGGCCGTTTCCGAGTTCTCGGTGACGATGGCCTCGGTGTGTCCGGAGCCGTGCGCGTGGATGTGCGTGATGGCATCCTCCAGGCTATCCACGATCTTCACCGACAGGATCAACTCGCCGTACTCCGTGTCCCAGTCCTCGTCGGCGGCCGCGTTCATGTCCACGATGGCGCGCGCGCGGGGGCAGCCGCGCAGTTCCACGCCCGCTTCCCGCAGACTCTCCGCGATGGCAGGCAGCAGGTTCGACGCGCCGGCGTGGATCAGCAGCGTCTCGGCGGCGTTGCACACGGCGGGGTACTGGGCCTTGGCGTCCCGGACGATTTGGACAGCCGTTGTCGCATCGGCCTCCTTGTCCACGTAGACGTGGCAGATGCCTTCGGCGTGGCCCATGACGGGGATCTTGGTGTGGGACTGGATGTAGCGCACCAGGGCGCTGGAGCCGCGCGGGATCACCAGGTCCACGTATTCATCCAGCGCCAGCAGGGCGTCGACGTCCTCGCGGCCTTCCAGCAATTGCACGGCGTCCTTGGGCAGGCCCGCCTCGGCCAGGCCGTCGCGCAAGGCCTCCACTAGCACGCGGTTGGTGCGCTGCGCCTCGCGGCCGCCCTTGAGCAGCACCGCGTTTCCGCTCTTGATGGCCAGGGATCCGATCTGGGGTGCGGCGTCGGGTCGTGATTCGAAGATGATCGCCAGCACCCCTAGGGGACACGTCACCTGGGTGAGCTCCAGCCCTTCGTCCAGCAGGCGCCGCAGCTTCACCTTGCCCAGGGGATCGGGCAGGGCCGCGACGGCTTCCAGGCCGCGAACGATCTCCTTCAGCTTGGTCTCGTCCACCTTGAGCCGCTGGTAGGCGGCGCTGGGCAGATCCTTGGATTCTTCGCAATCCGCAGCGTTGGCTTCCAGCAGTTCCTGCTCGCGCGCCGCCAGGATGCGCGCCGCGGCGCGGATGGCGTTATTGCGGGCATCGGCGTCGGTGGCGGCGAGCCTGCGCGAAGCGGCTCGGGCCTGGCGAGCACCAGACTTGATGCGTTCCATCCGCTCGGGGTTCTGTGCCTGTTCCATGTCTGAAGCTCCCTGGCTGATGCGGTTCTATTGGATTTCGATGGGCACGATGGTGTCGCGGCTCACCATTACGCGTTTGCCGTGTTTCTGGAGCAACGTCTCGGCTTCGAGATGGCCCATGACTGCGGCGCCGCGGGCGAAGTCGTGGCCCTGTTCATCGGCGATGGCCACCACGTCGTCGCGCTGGAAATCGCCTTCCAGGCTGATGACCCCGGCGGCCAGCAGGGAGGCCCGTCCGCCGCGCAGGGCGGCTTCTGCGCCGCTGTTCACCCGAACGCGGCCCGCGATGTGGGAGGCGTGCGCGACCCAGCGCTTCACGCCTTTCATCCGGGCTTCCGCGAGAAACAATGTCCCGACGGTGTGCCCGGCAAAAATATCCGCCAGGATGCCGTGCTTGGCGCCACTGGCGATCACCACGCGGGTTCCGGCCTGCGTCGCCACGCGCACCGCCGCCAGCTTGGAGGCCATGCCGCCGCGCCCGCGGGAGCTCTGCCCGTCGGCGAAGCCTTCGATCTCGGCGTTCATGGAGGTCACCAGGGGAATGAGCTTGGCGTCCGGGTCCTTGCTGGGGTTGGCGGTGTAGAGGCCGTCCACGTCCGACAGGATCAGCAGCAGATCCGCGTCCAGCCCGCTGGCGACGAGGGCGGAGAGCTTGTCGTTATCGCCGAAGATGGGGCGCGTCCAGTCGCCGGGGGTTTCCAGCTCGGCGGTGGAGACCGTGTCGTTCTCGTTGATGACGGGCACCACGCCCAGTTCCAGCAGCTTTTCTAGCGTGCCCCGCAGATTGAGAAACCGCTTGCGGTTGCCGAAGTCGTCCTCGGTCAGCAGCACCTGGGCGGCGGTGACTTCCAGACGGCGGAAGCCATCCTGGTACAGCGCCATCAGGCGGCCCTGGCCTACGGCGGCGAAGGCCTGCTTCAGCTCCAGCGTGCGGGGCTTGTTCTCTAGTTTGAGCGCCTGCGCGCCCAGTCCCACCGCGCCGGAGGACACCAGGATCACTTCCTTCCCGGCCCGGCGAAGGGCGGCTACGGCCTCCATGATTCCGTACAGACGGCTCAGGGCCAGCTTGCCCTCGTGACCCATGATGACGTTGGTGCCCAGCTTCACGACGATGCGTCGCGCCTGGCTCAATGTTGTCCGATCGTCACTCGATGCCGCTGTCTTCATGATGCATCCTCCAGAGTCGTTCGACGTTCAGCCCTCCGGGGCCGAACCGGTCCGAGGGCCCTGCGCTTTCCGACTGTCCCCCGGGACGGCCCTCACGCTTCCAGGGGACGGGAAGGTGGCAGGGGGATCGGGAAGTGATGCTGCATGCCTTGATGGTAACCCGTGCTTTTGGTCACGAAAAGTCCAGGCGGAAAGATGTCCGCTGGCGCGT
>DAOPYE010000060.1:0-16243 GCA_035352715.1 Holophaga sp.
CGCTGGCGACCAGGGCATGATGTTTGGTTTTGCCTGCAACGAAACCGAAACCCTGATGCCGATGCCGATCTTTTATGCCCACAAGCTGACCCGTCGCATGGCGGAAGTCCGCAAGAACGGCGAGCTGCCCTGGCTGCGCCCGGACGGCAAGTCCCAGGTGACGGTGGAGTACGAAGGCAACCGGGTGCTGCGCATCCCCACCGTCGTCATCTCCACACAGCACGATGAGGATGTCACCCAGGCCGTCATCCGCGATGCCGTCATTCGCGAAGTCATCCAGGCCGTGCTGCCCGAGGAATACCTGGACGCCAATACGGTCTACCACGTCAATCCCACCGGGCGCTTCGTCATTGGCGGCCCCATGGGCGACACGGGGCTGACGGGCCGCAAGATCATCGTGGACTCCTACGGCGGCAGCGGCCATCACGGCGGCGGCGCGTTCTCCGGCAAAGACCCTAGCAAGGTCGACCGTTCCGCGGCCTACTTCGGCCGCTACATCGCGAAGCACATCGTCGCTGCGGGCCTGGCCGAGCGCGCCGAGATCCAGCTGGCCTACGCCATTGGCGTGGCCGAACCCGTCTCCATCGACGTGGACACCTTCGGCACGGGCCAGGTCTCCGAGGAAGCCATCAGCCGCGCCATTCGCGAAGTCTTCAGCTGCACCCCCAAAGCCATGATCGACGCGCTGGATCTGCGCCGTCCCATCTACAAGGCGACCGCAGCCTACGGGCACTTCGGCCGAGCGGAGTTCCCCTGGGAAAAGACGGACCGGATCGAAGCCCTGAAGGCGGCCGTGAAATAGACCCGCCGGGATCGAACAAAGCAAGAGCCTCCCAAATGGGAGGCTCTTGCTTTGTGACGGCGGCACGGGCTGCCGCTCGCGATCAGGCTTTCGTCATCGATTCCCTGGCGGCCCGGCCACCTTCGGCGAAAGCCTGTTCGTTCAGGGGGATCAAGGCGCACTTATCCGCCAGCGTCTGGCGGATGGCGCCCAGGAACGTCCCTTCGGGGAAGATCCCCGTGACGGCCTGAAGCGCGCCCAGGGCCACGATGTTCTTCACGACGGCCTTCCCCAGATCCATGGCGATGCTGGTGAACGGCACGCCCACGAGCTTGACCCCAGCGGGTGCGGCGGGTAGCTCCTTGATGATGGAGCTGTCGTAGAGAATGACGCCGCCGGCCTTCACCGTGGGCGCGAACTTGGCCAGGCTGGGCGCATTGAAGGCCAGCAGCACGTGGGGGCTGGGAGACGCCGGATTCAGCACCTCCTGCTTGGCGACATGCACATCGGCGTAGCTGGTTCCGCCCCGGCTTTCGGGGCCATAGCTGGGGATGTGCGTGGCGTCGAACCCTTCGTTGATGGCCGCGCGCGCGATGAGCATGGCCGCCGTCTGGGCGCCGTCCCCACCCGAACCCGCCAGCTTCAAGGCGATATCGGAGGGATGCAGGTGCGTGGGGAATTGATCGCAAACCCTCGACGCGGCTTCGGCGGTGCCACCCACAACCTTGGCCAGCTTGGCGGCATCAAAGGAGGGCGCGTTGCGCTTGAACCAGGGCTCGACCTGCGCATCCTTCATGACGCCCAGCGGGAAGACCGTCGTCATCTGCTCCTTCACCCATTTCTGGGCGGCCTCAGGCGAGGTTTTGAGATGGGTCGGGCACTCGGCCAGGATCTCGATGAAGGAATACCCGCGCCCCTCCACCTGGAGCTGCAGCGCCTTGTGGATGGCCTTCTTCGCCTGTCTGCGAGTCTTGGCGTCATAGAGCGCCACGCGCTCCACGTAGACGGGCCCGTCCAGCTGGCCGATCATCTCGGCCATCTTGATGGGCGTGCCTTCGAAAACGGAACGCCCATTGGGACTGGTGGCGGTCACCTGGCCCATCAGCGTCGTCGGCGCCATCTGGCCACCCGTCATGCCGTAGATGGCGTTATTAATGAAGATCACGGTCATGGGCGCGCCCAACTGGGCCGCCGCGACGGTCTCGGCCAGACCGATGGAAGCGAGATCGCCATCGCCCTGGTAGCTGATCACGATCGCTTCGGGATTCGCCAGTTTGTGTCCAAGCCCAACCGCGGGGGCCCGGCCATGCGCGGCCTGGGTGTTGCCCACATCCAGGTAGTAGTAGAGGAAGACCGCGCATCCCACCGGCGAGACAGCCACCGTGCGGTCCTGGACCCCCAGTTCGTCGATGGCCTCAGCCAGGTATTTATGCACCAATCCGTGACCGCATCCGGGACAGTAGTGCGTGGATTTGCCCTTCAGGCCTCGGCCGTAATCGTGGCGTTCAAATGTTTCGTAAAAGGCGCTCATGACGGGTTCCTCAGCGGATGGAAAGCACGTGGGCCACGATGTCGTCCTGCTGGGGCAGGATGCCCCCAAGACGATGCACGGAGCTGATGGTCGGCGGCTGAATACCGGCGTGACTCAGGGCCAGGCGAAGTTCGTCTTCCAGCTGGCCGGGCGAAGCCTCCACCACCACCAAACGTTTGACGCCGGCAAGGCGCTTGACCAGTTGTTGCACAGGGAACGGCCATAGCGTGATGGGGCGGAAGAGCCCCGCCTTCACGCCTTCTCCGCGAAGGTGCTCGACGGCTCCCTTGGAGGCCCGAGCGGGCGTGTTGCAGGCCACGATCAGGACCTCGGCGTCCTCTGCCCGATACTCATCGCTGAGGGATTCCTGTTCGGTCATCCGGCCGTATTTCTCGCTGAGGCGGAGGTTGTGGGCCTCCAGGCCCGCCTCGTCGAGGTTCAGGGAGCAGATCAGGTTGCCACGGTGCGCGGCATCGCCAGGCACGGCCCAGGCGGGCATGCCGGGCTTCACGATGTGATCCGGCAGCACGACCTTGCCCGTCATCTGGCCCAGGTATCCATCCGCCAGCAGCACCACAGGGTTCCGATACTTGAAGGAAAGCTCGAAGGCCAACATGGTGAGATCCAGCATTTCCTGGGGCGTGCTGGGCGCCAGGGTGATGGCGTGGGTGTTGCCATGGCCCAAGCCTCGGCAAGCCAGCTTGATATCGGACTGCTCGGGCGCTATGTTGCCCAGCCCAGGGCCGCCGCGCATGACGTTGATGAAGACGCCCGGGACCTCCGCGCCAATCATGTACGAAATGCCTTCAAGCATCAGGCTGAAACCCGGAGAGGACGTGAAGGTCATGCACGGCAGACCTGCCCCGCCGCAGCCGTACATGTGATTCACTGTGGCGACCTCGGAGACGGCCTGAAGGAAGCAACCATCCATCTTCGGCAGCAACTTGGCCATCAGTTCCGCGCCCTCCGTCGACGGCGTGATGGGATAGCCGAAGACGTGGCGGCAACCGGCCAACAGGGCGCCGATGGCCGAGGCGTAATTGCCCTTGATGACCAGGGGCGTGGAACAGGACAGTGGAACGCGCTCGGCGGGAATATCCACGGGCGTGGGCGCCGTAATTTTCTTGGCCCCAAACAATGTCGAGGGGTCCTGGAGCTCAAATTCCGGCGTGGGGACCAGGCCGTACGGCTCCGGGCAGGCCTCCATGCACAATCCGCAGGCGTTGCACTTATCCGGATCCAGCACCACCGAAACCAACCCTGTCGCGGGATTGATCTCGGTCCCGAGGCTGATGCAGCCTTTGACGCAGGCACTGACGCAGCGGCCACAGCCCTTGCAGTAGTCCGGCAGCAGCAAGGGTTTCGGCCTCTCCTTCATCTGAGCCATTTTGTTCCTCCACGAAATCGAGTGACAGCAGCCACACAAAGCATCTCAGGGCGCTGGGACGCAGCAGACATCTTCAGGTTTTGCATCGGCACGAGGCGGAAACAGACGGTTTGAAGTAAGGTAGAAAGCCCGTTTGAACCTTCGGAGCGCCAGATGAACGAGTTTATCACCCCGGACAACCGACCGTGATTCTTGGCCTGGGTACGGACATCTGCCCGGCCTCTCGCTGGAGCCACCTGTTGGATCGGTTTAATGAGAAGCCCATCCACCGCGTGCTGCACCCGGAGGAAGCGGCCTACCTGCTGGCCGGCCCTCACCAGCGCCTCCCGGAACGCATGGCCGGACGATGGGCCCTGCGCGAAGCCTTCGGCAAGGCGCTGGGGCTCGGACTTGATGGATGGTCCTGGAAAGAGCTCCGGTTCAAGAACGGACAACTCACTGCAGAAGGCGCGCTGGCGCAGATGCTCGTTTCCCGAAAGGTCCGCGCCATGCATGGCAGCATCAGTCACGATGGTGGATTGGCCTTCGCCGTAGTGATCCTGGAGGGCAGCCTTGATTAATGCCCAAGCATTCTTGGCCGATGCTCCAGGGAGGATGACTGCATGGCCTCTCCGATGACACCTCCACAGATGACGCTCCAGGATTTCCTGGCGCTGCGGGATTTCATCTACGGGAAGACCGGCATCTTTTTCACGGAATCCAAGCAGTATTTCCTGGAAAATCGCCTGAATCGCCGCTTGGCGGACTTGAACCTGTCCGCCTACCGCGACTACCTGAGCCTCATCCAGGGGCCCTCCGGTCGCGAAGAGCTCAAGAAACTGTTCATTGAAATCACAACGAACGAGACGAGCTTCTGGCGAAACCCGCCCCAGATCGAAGCCTTTCAGCGCATCGTCCTTCCGGATGCCGTGGCCCTAGCCAAAAGCAAAGGTTCGAACCGGCTGCGCATCTGGTCTGCGGCCTGTTCCTCGGGCGAAGAACCCTACACGCTCGCCATGGTGTGCCAGGAGGCCAAGGACACCCTGCTCAAGGGCATGCAGGTGGAAATCACGGCCACCGATATCAGCGAGAAGGTGCTTGGCCAGGCCCGGGATGCCATCTACGGCAGCTACACCCTGCGCAACCTCACGCCCGACCAGATCAAGCAGCATTTCATCTGCAACGGTCCTGAGAATTTCGAAATCAAGCCAGAACTCAAGCGCCTGGTCACGTTCCAGAACTTCAACCTGGTGGATTACGCCAGCTACCGAAACCTGGGTACCTTCGAAGTGATCTTCTGCCGCAACGTGCTGATCTATTTTGATGAATCCGTAAAGATCAAGGTCATTCGAGGGTTTCACGAGCAACTTCAGCCCAAGGGTTTCCTGCTGGTGGGACACAGCGAGTCCATCCACTCCTTCAACATCGGCTTCGAGCTGATGCACTTCGCCAAGGCCATGGGATACCGCAAGCGGGAATAGACTTCATTCAAGGACACGTAAGATGCCAATCACTCCCCAGGAACTGATCGCAAATCTCGGAGATCTGCCTCCGCTTCCGCAGGTGGCGGTGCAGGTGTTGAAGATTGCCGCGGATCCTGACGCATCCACCGACGATCTCAAGCAGGTCATCGCAACGGACGTGGCGCTGACCGCACAGATCCTCAAGATCGCCAATTCGGCCATGTTCGGCATGATGCGGGAGGTTCGCACCCTCACGCAGGCGATCATGACCCTGGGCTTTTCCACCATCAAGAGCGTGGTCATCGCCAGCAGCGCCAAGAATCTATACAGCCGCGGCAATACAGGGCTCCAGGAGCGCCTGATGTGGGAACACGCCCTGGTGACCGCCCTGGCAGGGCGCGCCTACGGCCGCGATCTGCGCTTCTCCCGCGCGGAGGAGTGTTTCCTGGGCGGCCTGCTGCACGACATCGGTAAGAGCGTGCTGGGCCTAAAGTTCCCTGATCGGTACAGCGCGCTTATCCGCAGCGCCTACAACGACGGAACCGATCTGATGCAGATGGAGTTGGATGTCTTCGGCTTCGATCACGCCATGGTGGGCGAGGCCCTGCTGCACGCCTGGAACCTGGCCTCCAGCCTTGAAAGCGTCGTCCGCTGGCACCACGACCCCGCCCACGCCCCCGAGGCGGACCGCACCCTGGTCGCCCTGATCGCCCTGGGCAACCGGCTGGCCCACGACCAGAAGATCGGCATCGGCACCAGCGAACACCTGGAAGAAGCCACCACCCAGGCCCTGGACATCCTTGGGCTTGCGCCGGAGCAACTGGAAGAGCACCGAGAGTCCGTACTGTCAGCCCTCGAAATGGACAAGTCCCTTATCACGGATTTCTGAAATGATCACCTCGGATCTGGTCCGTCAGCGCGTCAAAAGCCTGCCCAGCCTGCCCACGACCGTGGTGGCGCTGGGGCAAGCGGTCGCCGACGATCGCTGCACCGTGGACAAGATCCTGGGGATCCTCGCCAAGGATCCTCCTCTTTCGGCGGGACTGCTGCGCCTCGCAAACTCGGCCCTGTTCTCGGGGGATGCCAAGGTTTCCGATCTCCGCACCGCCGTCATGCGCCTGGGATACGATTCCATCCTGAACCTGGGGCGGACCGCAGCCGTCATCCGGGTCTTCCGCAATGCCGAGCATCTGGACCCCATCGTGCTGTGGCAGCACTCCGTGGCGGTGGGCATGGTGGCCAAGGGTGTCTGCCGGCTGCTGAACAAGCGCCCCTACGAGGAATCCGCCTTTCTGGCGGGCCTGCTGCACGATATCGGGAAGATCGCCTTGGACCGCTGCTTTGCCGAAGAATACGCGCCCGTGGTCGCGGCGATCGAGCAAGGCGAATCCGGCGTGGAGGCAGAGCAGCGCCTTCTGGGAATCACGCATGCGGAGGTGGGTGCCATCGTCGCCACCCAGTGGAACTTCTCCGAATCCATGGTGAACGTGATCCACGATCACCATCACCCCGCACCGGCCAAGTTCCTGCCCGCCCTCGTGCACCTCTGCGACCTTCTCGTCCGGACCCGCATCCCCAGCGGCCCCTATGACGAGAACCTGTCCTTCGTGCTGGAGGAATCCCCCGCCTTCGGAACAGTTTTCGGAAACCTTGCAGATGAGGATCTGGATCTCGAACGGCTGACCTTCAGCATCGATGACGAACTGGATCACGCCATCACCTTTGTGAAACTCGCCTTCCAGGACTGATGCCAGCCTATGGAAACAATCCGCGTTCTCATCGTTGACGACAGCCCATTCATGCGCAAGGCGCTTGAGCGAATGCTCATCGCCGCGGCGGATATCCAGGTCGTGGGCATGGCCCGAGACGGCCAGGACGCCCTGGAGAAGATCCCGCAACTGAAGCCCGATATCGTCACGCTGGACGTGGAAATGCCCCGCATGGATGGCCTGACCTGCCTGCGGCGGATCATGGCCGAGATGCCCTTGCCGGTGCTGATGGTCTCGAGCCTGACCCAGGAAGGCGCTCAGGCAACCCTGGACGCCCTGGCCGTCGGCGCCCTGGATTTCATTCCCAAGGAAACGAGCCTCGCCAGCCAGGCCATCCTCCAGATCCAGCAGGAACTCCAGGAAAAGGTCCGAAAACTGGCTTCCAGCCCGCGTTTCCGTCGCCCCAAGCCGATGGCTCCGCCGGCCATTTCCCCCCTTTCCCCGATCCCAGCGGTGCCTCAACCCGCCGCGCCGATCGCCTCGGCGCCCAAGCCGGCGACCCGGGGACAGATCCCCTCCACACCCCAGGCGGAACTGCTAACCATCGGGTGCTCGACGGGCGGCCCCAAGGCCCTTCAGGATCTGCTGCCCGCGATCCCCAAAAGCCTGCCGGTGCCCTGCCTCATTGTTCAGCACATGCCCGCGTCCTTCACTAAACCTTTCGCCGAGCGGCTCGACAACATCTGCGAGGTGGATGTGAAGGAAGCCGAGCATGGGGAACCCGCATGCCCCGGCGTGGTCTACATCGCCCCCGGGGGTCACCACCTGAACTACCGCCAGCGCGGCCGTCAGGGTTTCATCGAACTCAGCCTGGAACCGGCTTCATCCCTGCATCGCCCCAGCGTGGACGTGATGTTCCAGTCCATCGCGGACTTCTGTGATCGGCGCGTGCTGGCCATGATCCTCACGGGCATGGGGGCCGATGGCGCCAAGGGCATGGAACAACTGAAGCGCAAGGGCGCCTACACCCTCGCGGAAGCCGAGGAAAGCTGCATCGTCTACGGAATGCCCCGCGCCGCCTTCGAGCGGGGCTGCGTGGATCAGGTGGCGCCCCTGCAGGATATGGCGGGCATCCTGCGCAAGCATTTCCATATCTGATGGCTTCGCCCATCATCCAGCTCCCGAATGCCGTCTCGGCCCCCCAAGTGGTCCAGGCGCTGCTGCTGGATCAATCTGTCAACACGGCGGAAGCCGCTCTGTTCAGCGCCATTGCGGGGCAGGATCTGGAGGTGCTGCTCCAGGCCATCCTCCCCGATGGCGTCCAGTTGCGCCTGCCTTCCGGCCAAGCCCTCACGGCCCAGGGGCAGTTGCCATACCCCGAAGGCACCCAACTGAAGGTGCGGGTGGCCCAGACGGATCGCGGCCTGCAGCTCCAGACACTGGAAGCCACGCCACCTTCGCGCCCTTCCCTGCTCGCGCCGCTGTTCCAGAGCGAAGCCTCCGCGCTGCTCTCGCGCCTGGGACAGGCTGAGCCCAGTGAAGCGCTCCTGCCGTTGCTGCGCTTGATGCAATCTCTGGCCGAAACCCAACCAGACGCCACCGAATCAAGCACAAGCCCTGCGCAGAAAACGGCTGTCCCGTCCCAGATGCCACAGGCCTTCGAGGCCAGCCTTCAGGCCTTTGTGCAGACGCTGCCGCCATCCCAGCTTCAAAGCCTCGCCCAGGCGTTGAAGATGCCCGCGACCTCGAACGCCGGTGAACTGTTGGCCCAACTGGTGCTGAAGCTTGCACCGTCCGGCGAGGAGGCGGCAGACGCCGGGCCGGATGTCCTCATCGCCAAGATCCAGCATGGGCTGGAAGCCCTTTCAGAGGTCCCCCCCGAACACCAGGAGATCCTCAAGAATGGCCTGGTGCAAGCGCTGGCGCGCGAGCGTTCATCCGACACAGCGAACGCACCGAGTACCGCGCTGGGCCGCACCGCGAGCGCGGCCATGAAGCCAAGCGTCCTGTCCGCCCAGGAGGCGGCGGATCCCAAGGCCGCCCACGCCGAGACCTGGGACACCTGGCTGCGCAACAGCCTGCAGACCCTCTCCGATCCTGCGGCCTCGCCGAGAGAAGCCCCCTTTCATGCGCTGCAGGCGCGCGAAGGCACCGCCTTTTTCGAGATCCCCCTGCCCTGGTCGCCCCAGACACCGCTCCAACTCTGGGTGGAATCGGATGCGGACAACCAGGCCTCCAAGGCGGGCGAAACCACCCAGCGCCTCCTGCTGGGCATGAACTTCAGCCGCCTGGGAGAAACGCGCGTGGGCATGATGCGCGCCGCGGGCAGGCTCCAGATCCGCATTTGGACCGAACACCCGGAAATGCTGGCGGATGACCTCGAAGCCCTGCTCTCGGAACTGGAAGGGCTGGGATCGTCCGTGGATCTCCGCGTCCAGGCACTTCCAGAAAGCAGCGCGCCCCCGCTTCGGGCCCTGGTCACAGGTTCCACCCTCCAGGCCATGGGGTGAAAAGCAGCTAGCCTCCAGGGCCTTCCCTATCGCAGAATCTATGAATGGGCGACGGAGATGGCAGTCCAGGTGGGATCCTGAAGGCCGACACCGGCCTTACGCTCTCCGACTTGAAGGATGGCCTGACCCTGGAACAAGCCTTTCAGCGGGTGCGGGAAACCTTCCAGAAGCACCACCCGGACGGTGATGTTCAGCTGCTGGAGCGCGCCTTCGAGCTGGGCAAGAAGATGCACGCGGATCAGCGGCGCGCCAGCGGGGAACTGTATTTCTTCCACCCGCTTTCGGTGGCGCTCAGCCTGTCGGAATGGCAGCTTGACGCTGTGAGCGTCGCCTGCGGCCTGCTGCACGACACGGTGGAAGACACGTTCCTCACGCTGGAGGATGTCCGGCGCCAGTTCGGCGAAGAGATGACCATCATCGTCGATGGGCTGACCAAGCTCTCCAAGCTGGATTTCACGGATCGCACCCTTCTCAACGCCGAGAACGTCCGCAAGCTGCTGGTGGCCATGGGCAAGGATGTGCGCGTGCTGCTGGTGAAGCTGGCGGATCGCCTGCACAACATGCGCACGCTGAACTCCATGCGCGAGGAGAAGCGCCGCCGCATCGCCCACGAGACGCTGGAGCTTTACGCGCCCCTGGCCAACCGCCTGGGCATGGGCTCTGTGCGCGCTGAATTGGAAGACCTGGCCTTCGCCACCCTGGAGCCCGAGCGATTCGAGGAGATGCGCAAAGCCGTGGACGCCAAGCGCGCCAAGAACAACATCGTCATCGAAGAGATCAAGCAGACCATCGAGGCGGCGCTGCTCGCCAATGGCATCCAGTCCCACGTCTACTGCCGCGTAAAGCACCTCTATGGCCTGTGGCGAAAAATGGGCCTTCAGTCCAAAGAGTTGGACGATATCCACGACTGGCTGGCCTACCGCATCATCTGTCCTGATCGCGGATCCTGCTACACCGCGCTGGGATTGATCCATTCCATCTACAAGCCCATCCCGGGACGGTTCAAGGACTACATCAGCCTACCCAAAGACAACGGCTACCAGAGCATCCACACCTCGGTGTTCATGGTCTCGGGGGATTCCTTCGAGGTGCAGTTCCGTACCCAGGAGATGCACGATCACGCGGAAAACGGCATCGCCTCCCATTGGACCTACAAGGAAGGCCATATCGCCAACCGCCAGGAGATCAACCAGGCGGCCTTCCTGCGCCGCATGGTGGAACTCCACCAGGATTCCAAGGACAGCCGGGATCTGGTGGCGAACCTCAAGGGTGAGCTGGCCGAACAGCGCATCCAGGTTTTCACGCCCAAGGGCGACCTGAAAAGCCTGCCCGAAGGCTCCACCCCCATCGATTTCGCCTACGCCATCCATACGGAAGTCGGGCACCGCTGCGTCGGCGCAAAGGTCTACGGGCGCATGGTCCCCCTGCGCCACGCGCTCCAGAACGGTGATCGCGTGGAGATCATCACCAAGACAGACCACAAGCCGTCCCGCGACTGGCTGGGCATCGTCAAGAGCGCCCACGCGCGCGCCAAGATCCAAGCCTTTGTCCGCGAAGAGGAGCGCAAGCAGGCCATCACCATGGGGCGCGAACGCCTGGAGCGCGAGTACAAAGCCCTGGGCATCCACCCCGAGCAAAGCGAGATCCACCAAACGCTTGAGAACCGCCTGAAGGAACTGAACTACCCGAGCTGGGATGCGTTCTTCGCTTCCGTGGGCTTCAACCGCACGACGGTCCAGCGCCTGCTTGAACCCCTGCTACCGGAAACCCTCAAGCACCGCGAGGACAAGGGAACGCCCACAGTGGATACGATCCTCGTGGACAACAGCATCGGCGTGCTCTACCAGCTGGCCCAATGCTGCAAGCCCATCTGGGGCGACGAGATCGTCGGCTACACGACGCGGGGCCGCGGCATCACGATTCATCGCTCCAACTGTCCCCACATCATCTCGGCGGCCCTGAGCCCCGAACGCCGCGTGAACGTGGGCTGGAGCCGCTCCAGCAAGGGGCTGTACGACACGGAGATCATCATCACATCCGATGACCGCAGCGGCATGGTGGCCAGCATTTCCGACACCATTCAGCGCGCTGGCTTCACCATGCAGCGCTTCACGGCCACCACGACCGAGGAAGGCGCCGCGCTGTTCTACGCCGCCCTGCGCGTGAAGGACCGGAATCACCTGGTGGAGCTGATGGCCTCCGTCCGCAAGATCAAGGGCGTATACACGGTGGATCGCGTGCGCGGCTCGGTGTTTGGCGCCGTGAAGACCCGACGCTAGCCGCGGCGGTCCCATGAACGCGCCAAGGGCCATCTGGATATCACCAAACAATGCGCCAAAAAATGCGCCGAACGGTGCGCCACAAGATGCACCGCCCGTGGCCTGGGACGCCATCATCGCCAGCCTGCGCATCGCTCAGCGTCAGGCCCATCCCCATCTGATGTCAGGGCTTCAGGCCCCGGCAGGACGGCGTGCGGCGGTGGCCGTCGTGCTGTGGGGCGATGCGGATGGCGCGCGCCAGATCGTCCTCGTCCAGCGCGGCTTTGACGCGCCCAGGCATGCGGGCGAACTGGCCTTCCCCGGAGGCATGGTCGAAGCGAGTGATCGGGATCTGCCCGCCACGGCCCGCCGGGAGTTGGCCGAAGAACTGGGCATCACGAAGCAGCTTTGGGAGCTCGGCTGTTTCCCCGATGCTGTCGCCAGAAGCGAGATCCGCTTCACGCCCGTCTTCTTCCGATGGGACGCCCCTCAGCCTCATTTCGAGACGGGCCCGGAAATCCACCAGGCGCTGCTCCTTCCCCTTCGGCCCCTGTTGGAGGCGGCATGGACCACCGAGGTGCTCCAGATCCAGGGACAGAAGTGGGAGATGCCTCGCCTCGAATTGCCTTCCGCGCCGCTCTGGGGTGCGACGGCGCTGGTGCTTCGACGCTGGCTGGACGGCCTTCAGTCCGCGCTTTGACCGCATACGCCGATCCCTGGCCCGCGTTCACCGATATGGGCCTGGAACGCCGGGTTCACCGGACCTAGAGTGAGGACTTCTCTCGGAGGATCCCATGGGCATTCTGATGCACCCCTTCATCATCCCCCTCGGCGCGTTCGTCATGGTGGTGGCCATCGTCTCGATCGTCACGAGACAAAAAGAGCGCCAGTCGGAGATAGAACGCGATCTGCGCATCCGCGAAATGGAGCACGCGAAGAAGATGAAGGAGATGGATCTGGAAATGGCCCGACTGAAGCAGGGCGAGGCCCCGAAGGTCCCATCCGAGACCCAGGGCTGATACGCTGAGGCTTCAACCAGGAAGAGCCCGCGCATGAAATTCCTCAGCAGCCATGTCATTCACTTCTTTCTCATGGGCCTGGGCATCGCCCTGGTGATGGGTCTGCTGACGCCCACGCGAAAACCCGAGCGCACCCGGAAGAGCATCCTGAAATACGTGGGAGGGCTCATCGGCATCGGCCTCGCGCTGGCCTGGATCATGTATCTGCTGCCCAGGCATCCGGTCCGCTTCTGAGGTTTCCATGCTCGAGGCCGGCGGAGCGTGGCTTGACCAGAACCTGGCCCAACTGCGCGACCGGGGCCGCCGCGCGCAGGACTGGACGGAGCGCGTCGCGCCGCCGCTGGGCCGGGCCTCGCGCTTTGTATGGGAAGTGTTGATCAAGTACCACCGCGACGACTGCTTTACCTACGCGGCCAGCCTCAGCTTCTTCCTGACGATCTCCCTGATCCCCCTGGCGACGCTGTTCTTTCGCCTGATGGCCATCCTGCTCGGCAGCGGCGCCTACAGCCAGGCCCTCTACCGCGGCCTGCTGGAGATGTACCCCTACCTGCCCGAGGGCTTCATCCAGGACACCATCGTCCATAGCCGCAAGATCGGCGGCGTGGGGATCAGCTGGGCCATCCTGCTGATTGGCGCCCACTGGGGCGTGAACCAGGTGGACCGATCCCTGTGCCATATCTTCGATCTGCGCGCCAAACGCCATCGCCAGACCCGGAAGCACAACCTCCTTCGGCGCCTGGGCGTCATCCTGCTCGGGCTGGCCTTCCTGGTCATCCTGCTTTCCGCAGGCTTCGAGTGGAGCCTGCGGCGGCACGCGATCTTTCCCCCATCGCTCGCCATCACCGTGCTGCCCGCGCTGTTGGGGTTGATTCTCGTCACCTTGATCCTGCAGCACCTGCCGCGCCGCCACGTGCGCTTCCGCCATGCGTTCCTGGGCGCCCTCGTGGCAACGGGCCTATGGTGGCTCGCCAAGCTCGGATTCGGTACCTATTACGCCCACGCCAAGAACATGACCTGGGGCATCCTCTACGGATCGCTCAGCAGCCTGATGGCGGCGCTGATCTTCCTCTACTACAGCTGCTGCATCTTCCTGCTCGGCGTCGAAGTCACCGCCGCCTTCTATCGCCATGAGGGACCGAATCCACCCCCAGAATCCCATCCTCGCCCCACGGCCTGAACTCGACGCTACTCCGAATCCTTGCCGTAGCCGCTGGCGGGGATTTCGAAGCCCTGGGCGCGGTACTCGTTGATCTTGTTGCGCACCGTGCGCAAGGCAATATCGAGCTGCTGGGAGCAGTGCGTGCGATTGCCACCCAGCGCCGAGAGCGTGGAAAGCAGCCAGAAGCGCTCGAGTTCGGGCAGCGAAAGCCCCAGAGGCAGCGCCACGGGCGTTCCCAATGGCACGCCCTCCAGCGGACGCCTCGGATCGGCCACCTGCATCCCCGTGGTCACGGGAATCCCCATCGCAGGGACTTCAGCGATCGGCTCTTCCGGGATCTCGGCAGGGGGCGGTTCCGGCGGGTCGGCAGGCAGATCGGCCAGCTGCGCGGGGTCCAGCAGCCAGTGGAGATCCTTTTCCGTCAGCACGGTCCCATTGTTGAGCACCACGCAGCGCTGGATGGCGTTCTCAAGCTCGCGGATATTGCCAGGCCAGCCGTGGCGGGATAGGGCGGCCATAAAGCTGGGGCTGAGCTTGGGCGTCGTGCGATCGTTCTCCCGGGAATAGCGTTCCGCGAAGTGGAGCGCCAGCAAGCCAAGATCGCCGGGGCGTTCGCGCAGGGGCGGCAAACGCAAGGGAATGACATTGAGGCGGTAGTAGAGGTCTTCCCGGAAGCGGCCCTCTTTGACCTCCAGCGCAAGATCGCGATTGGTGAGGGCGATGACACGCACATCCACGGCTACGGGCCGACTCCCCCCCAGGCGATCGATGCTGCGCTCCTGCAGCACGCGCAGCAGCTTGCCCTGGAGCCCCAGCGGCAACTCGCCGATCTCGTCCAGCACCAGCGTGCCGCCATCAGCAAGTTCGAATCGCCCAGCCTTGGCGGAGGTCGCCCCGGTGAACGCGCCCTTCTCGAAGCCGAAGAGCTCGGACTCCAGCAGCGTCTCCGGGATGGCCGCGCAGTTGATGGCGATGAAAGCCCCCTTGCGGCGCGGGCTGGCGCTGTGAATGAGCTTGGCCAGAAGCTCCTTTCCCGTGCCGCTCTCGGCCTGGATGAGGATGGTCGCCCGGCTATCCGCTGCCCGACGGGCCAGGGCCAGGGTTTCCGCCAGCACGGGATCCTCGGTCAGGATCACGGGGGCATCGCCCGGCTCCTGCGCCTTCAGCCGATCATCGCTCTGGATGGCCTTGCGAACGGCCCCCACCAGTTCATCCGGACTGAAGGGCTTGGAAAGATAGTCGAAAGCCCCAAGGCGCATGGCTTCGCGAGCGGTATCCAGGCTTCCGAAGGCGGTCACCAGCAGCACAGGAAGCGTGGGGTCGAGCGCCTTGAGCCGGGCCGTGAGCTGGAGACCATCCATGCCCATCATCCGCAGATCCGTAACCACCGCATCGAAAGCGCCGGGCCGCGTCATGCGCAGCGCGTCCTCGCCGCTCTTGGCCTGCTCCGTGACGAAGCCCGCGCGCTTGAGACTCAACGCCATGCCATCCCGCATGCCGGGATCGTCATCCACCACCAGTACCCGCAAAGGATTCACCATGTCGCGCCCATGACCTCGTATTTCAAGTCTATCGGCGATCCTTGCCCAGGCTGGAATTTTGGCGGCCCTGCTGCTTTTTGAAGCGCTTGGGGCCCGCATTGACCGGCGATTCGCCCCGAACCGGGTCGCCGTGACGGGCCACCAGGAGGTACAACTGGCGACGGCTGACGCCCAAGCGCTGGGCCGCTTCCACCCGGTTGCCGTAGCTGCGGCGAAGGGCCCGGTGCAGCAGCAGGCGCTCCAGGACATGCAGATTCGTGGCGATGTCTTCCGCTTCCAAGGGCAGCGCGCCCCCGCCGACCGGCTCCTCGTCGGGCAACTGCCCCAGCAGCTTCCAGCGGCGAAGCCGGTTGCGAAGCCCCAGCAGATTGCCAGCACATGGCAACTGGGCCAAGGCCGATGGCAGCGGAGAGGCGATCCCTTCATCCGCCGCGAGGATCTCAAGACAACCGGACACGGATGTGGCGTCCTCTTCCAGCGAGGCCACGCGGAACGCCACGCACCGCGCGGCGATCGGCGCGACGCAATCTTCTCCTGGCGCGCTGTGCGAGCCCAGCACGCCTCTCGGGTGCATCCGCAGCCATTCGTCGATCACAACGCCCTCGCGGCGCTCCGCGTCATCCAACAGGGCTTCCCCGCGCATTTCCGCCAGCACCGCTGCCATGGCACTCACGCCGCTTCCCGGTGCTCCGTAAATCCAGAGCGGAGCGTCGAGCGCCACGAGCGCGACGATGGAGGCCCCCCACCTTCCGTAGCCCGGAAGGCGCTCCATGGGAATCATCGCGCGCTGCGGCATCTCACCACCGGCTCAAAGAAGATCAAAAAGCATTCGAGAAGATCCGAAAGAACAGCCTAGTCTGCCATCGGCAATGCATCTGCATCAAAACACTGAAGGGCACTAAGAGG